>NZ_CP046565.1:3067500-3371031 GCF_012769535.1 Methylococcus geothermalis | reverse complement strand
AGCCATCGAGAAGGCGCATGGCCTCAGCGTCCAGGTCGTGCGCCATCCCGGCAATCGCGCCACCGGAACTTGGCAGGACGCGCAGCACCCCCTGTGGCCCGAGGAAGTCCCCCAGGGCTTCGTCGTGCAGGCCAAGCGCTGGGTCGTCGAACGTACCCATGCGTGGCATGAGCGCGCACGTCGCCTGATCGCTCACCATGATCGCTCCGGCTGGGCTCCTGTCGCTTGGGTTTGGCTCGCAGAAGCGCGTATCCTGGCAACCAGAATGGCAACCTAGATTGTTTCGTCTACACCCTCTTACAGACCCAAAACCTTCGAACCCTCGCCCAGGTGCGGGCCTTCGTGGCCGGCATTGAGGCGGTTTCCTTCCAACGGACTGATCGGGAAAGCGCCTACGCATGGATGACCGATGTGCTCGCCCGTTTTCGCTACCGTTCTTGCTCCCGCGCCGACAAAGGGGTGCTGCGCCGTTACCTGGCCAAGGTGACCGGGCTGTCGCGTGCCCAAGTGGCGCGCTGCATCAGGCAGTTTTTGGCGAGCGGCCGCATCGAAGATCGCCGGGGTGCTCCCGCCGTGCCCTTTGTGCGGCGCTATACGGACGAGGACGTGCGTCTGCTGGCCGAGATGGATGCCTTGCATGGCACGCTCTCCGGGACGACCACGCGCAAGCTGTGCGAACGTGCGTATCGCGTGCATGGCGATGTTCGCTTTGTGCGGCTGGCGGGCATCTCCAACGGGCATCTGTACAACCTGCGTCGGCACAAGACCTATGAGGCCCGCCGCGGCGTCTTCGACAAGAGCCGGCCGGTGAAGGTGGCCATCGGTGAGCGGCGTCGCCCCCATCCTGCCGGGCAGCCGGGCTTTGTGCGCGTCGATAGCGTCCACCAGGGCGATTGGGACGGCATCAAGGGGGTGTATCTCATCAACGCGGTGGATGAGGTGACCCAGTTCCAGGCAGTCTTTGCCGTGGAGCACATCAGCGAGGCCTATTTGCTGCCGGTGCTCTCCGCCATGATGGACGCCTTCCCCTTCGTGATTCGGGGCTTCCACAGCGACAACGGCGCCGAGTTCATCAACCACAAGGTGGCCGCGCTCTTGGAGATGCGCCACGAGCAGACCAAGTCACGCTCGCGCAAGACGACGGACAATGCCCTGGTGGAGAGCAAGAACGCCTCCACCGTGCGCAAGTACCTGGGCTACAGCCACATCCCGCAACACTGCGCGAGTCTCGTCAATGCCTTCACGGTGGAGGTGCTCTCGCCTTACCTGAACTTCCACCGCCCCTGCCACTTCCCCACCGAATACGTGGACAAGAAGGGGCGTATGCGCAAGCGCTACCGCTACGAGGACATGATGACGCCGTATGAGAAGCTGCGCTCGCTGCCCGAGGTGCAGCGCTTCCTGAAGCCGGGCCTTACCCTGGAAAAACTGGAGACAATAGCCTTCGCATGCAGCGATAATGAGGCCGCCCAACACCTCAACCAGGCCAGGGCAACACTCTTTCAAACCATCAGCCAATCCCAACCTCGCGCCGCCTGAATACAGCTCTTCACTCCTCCTCGTTCAGGCTCATGTCTGGATTGGAAAATACTGATAGCGCGATTGCCCTGCATTACCCGCACCCCCCCAAAGCCCCGCAAGCCGTACAAAAATCGCAGCCATCCCGGCGGATCACCGCGTCGTTGCCGCATTCCGGGCAGCGGGCACCTTTGATGACGGGTTTGCCTGGGCGCTCGATCGCCGGTCCGAGATTTTCGTAGGCCATCAGTCCCATGTCCTCCAGGGGTTGTCCTTCTTCGTCGAGGAGGCTCAGCATGGCATAGCGGTGTATCGCCAGTTGAGCCATATAGGCGACGGTCGAAGGATAGTTCCGCTGGCGGCCGGTGCCCGGAATTCGGGCCAGGAAATCTCCTCGCGGTTCCGGAAAGTCGAGCAGCTGGCGGAGTTTCGCGCCGATCCAGGCGGGGTCGATGACCCGCATGTCGAAGGACAGGCTTTTGCACAGGCCGTCGAGGACTCGCGGGTAGTCCCCCGACAGCCATATCGAGTAGGGTCGCCGCTGGCCATTGGGGAGCACCAGTTCCTTCAGGGCCATGATGAAGTCGTCGCCGGTGGCGACATTGAGGATGTCGACGGTCCAGGAAAGCGTGCCGTCGGGGCCGGTTTTGGGCTCCTTGGGCGACATCAGGGCATCCAGCACCGGGGTGTCGGTGAGCGTTTCGAACGCGCCGAGTTCCGCGCAGCGGTAGTAGATCAGCCGGGCGAATCCGGCTACCAGGCTGGGGACGCGTACGGGCCGTCCGTCGGGCGGGAAGGGCAGGTCGAAGCCGTCGTCGCCGTGCGCCTTCATCAGGCTCTCCAGCTTCGCTTTGAGCCAGCCGCGGTCGTTGGAGCGCATGTCCATCGACAGGGATTTGGCCAGGGCGGCGAGGCCGCGCGGCTGCTCCGCGCCGTTGACCCAGACTTCGAACGGATGGCTTCCATGGTCCTCGACATGGCCGATGAACACGGCGAACGATCCCAGGGGGTGGTCGATCAGATAGCTCCAGGCCGGGTTGCCGCCCGCTGGCCGAGGCCGCCGGCGCCAGCGTAAGGAGGCCAGGGGCGGCGTGGGGACTTCCTCCAGGCGGAGCCTGCGGTCGGGGTCGGATTCGTCGAATTCGGGGCGCGAGACTCCAGTCGCCGGCGCGGCTTCGAGGACGGCCCCCGTGACCGGGTTCGGGCGGTAGGTGGCGAGGCCCTTGAGCCCGGCTTTCCATGCTTCGAGGTAGAGGTGCTGGAAGTCGGCGTAGGGATAGTCGGCGGGGACGTTGACGGTCTTGGAGATGGAGGAATCGATGTAGGGCTGGACCGCCGCGAGCATGCGCATGTGATCGAGCGCAGAGATGTCCAGCGCGGTGACGAAAGCCGGCGGCAGGGGCCGGTCGCCCGCCGTCGCCCGATACAGCCGATAGGCATGGTCCTCCACGGGATATTCGCGGGTGGAACCGTCGGGTTCGCGCTTCTTGCGGAGGTAGGTCCAGGCGTAAGGGGGTTCGATGCCGTTGCTGGCGTTGTCTGCGAAGGCCAGCGAGATGGTGCCGGTCGGGGCGATGCTGAGCAGGTGGCTGTTGCGGATCCCTGATTTCCGGATTCGGGCGCGCAGCGGTTCGGGCAGGCCGGCAATGAACGGTGATGCGAGATACGGCGCGGCCTCGAAGCGGGGAAAGGCGCCTTTCTCCCGCGCCAGGTCGACCGAGGCGAGGTAGGCCGCATCGCGCAGCCTCCGGGCGATGCCGGCCGCCATGTCGCGCGCCTCGGCGCTGTCGTAGCGCAGGCCCAGCATGGCAAGGGCATCCCCCAGGCCGGTGAAGCCGAGACCTATCCTGCGCTTGGCTTTCGCCTCCTCGCGCTGGCGTTCCAGCGGCCAGTACGTCGCATCCAGGACGTTGTCCAGCATGCGCACGGCGATGGCGGCCACTTCGGCGAAGCGCTCGGCCTCGAACGCCGCATCCGGCGTGAAAGGGCGGGCGACGAAGCGGGTCAGGTCCAGGCTGCCCAGGCAGCAGCAGCCGTAGGCGGGCAGGGGTTGCTCGCCGCAGGGGTTGGTGGCTTCGATGCGTTCGCAATAGCCCAGGTTGTTTTCCCGGTTCATCCGGTCGATGAACAGCACGCCGGGTTCGGCGTGGTCGTAGGTCGAGCGCATGATGAGATCCCACAGCTCACGCGCCGGGACGCTGCGGTAAATCCATCGTCCGTCCTCGCGCAGATGGGCGCCTTCGCACTGCTGTTCGGGCGAGGGCTCGGCGGGGTGCGTCAGGTCCCAGAGGCCATCGGTTTCCACGGCCTGCATGAAGCGCTCGCTCAGTGCGACCGAGAGATTGAAGTTGGTCAATTCACCCGGGCGGTCCTTGGCGCGGACGAATTCGAAGATATCCGGGTGCTCGCAGTGCAGTATCCCCATCTGCGCGCCGCGGCGGGCGCCGGCGGATTCCACGGTTTCGCAGGAGCGGTCGAACACCCGCATGTAGGACACCGGTCCGGACGCTCGCGATTCCGTCGTGTGGACCCGTGCGCCTTT
Organism: Methylococcus geothermalis; assembly: GCF_012769535.1. Lineage (NCBI taxonomy): Bacteria > Pseudomonadati > Pseudomonadota > Gammaproteobacteria > Methylococcales > Methylococcaceae > Methylococcus > Methylococcus geothermalis. The sequence goes on along the minus strand of NZ_CP046565.1, from coordinate 3,366,971 downwards.
GGGGCGGATGGCGGAGAAATCGTAGCCCACGCCGCCGCCCCGCCGCATGGTTTCGGCCGCTTCCGCCAAGGCGGTGTAAATGCCCGGTCTGCCATCCACTTCTTCCGAAACCGAATCCCCCACCGGCTGTACGAAGCAGTTGATCAGGGTCGCCTGCATGCCGGTACCTGCCGCGGACATGATCCTGCCGGCGGGGATGAAGCCCGACTTGAGCGCCGACAGGAACCGCGGCCGCCATGTGTCCGGTGACTTCTCCGGGGCGGCGAGGGCTTCCGCCACCCGCGCGAAAATTTCCTCGGCGCTGGTTTCGCCGTGTTTGGCGTATTTTTCCAGCAGGACTTCGAGCGAAATTTGTTGGGGGTCCACGGGACAGCTCCGGAAATTGGCGGAATGGCAGCATGGTAAGCGCGCCGGTTCGGTGCGGCAATGCAAGCCGGCCGCGTTCCGGAAACAGACCGAATCACCGGCGGGACGCGACAAGCCCGGGGGAATGGTGCACCATATCGGTGCGACAAGTCGCGCATGTCGTGCACGCGACCCAGCCCAACCCTGGGCGGGGCGCGGAAATGCGCGAAAACTCCGGCCCTGACGAACGCTTCTCCATGGCGCATTACTTGCTGCGGCTCCTGCATGATGGCATCGGACACACCCTCATTTTACCGGCGCATCCTCGATAACCTCGGGGACGGCGTGCTGCTGTTCGACAAAAAGCTGACGCTGGGGTACATCAACATGCCCGGTGAAATGCTGCTCGCCGTCAGCGCCCGCCAAGTGCTGGGTGCGCATGCGCGGCTGGTGCTGCCGTGCGGGGAGCAGCCGATCGAGCCGGACTTGATGCATGCCATGGCGACCGGCATTTCGCTGACCAAGCGCAACGTCACCCTGGTCCACCCCCTGCACGCGATCACGGTGAACCTGCACATCACGCCGATGACCGAAGACGATGCCTCCGGGGTGCTGGTCCAGGTACAGCAGATGGACCGCCATCTCCGGATTTCCATGGAAGAGCAGTTGCTGGCGCAACAGAATGCGGCCAAGTCCCTGCTGCGGGGGCTGGCGCACGAGATCAAGAATCCGCTCGGCGGGCTGCGCGGCGCGGCGCAGCTCCTGGAGCGCGAGCTTCAGGACGAGCTGCGCGAATACACCCAGATCATCATCGAGGAGTCCGATCGCCTGCAGTCCCTGCTGGACCGCATGCTCGGGCCGAACAAGCTGCCCCAGAAGACCTGGCTGAACATCCACCGGGTGCTGGACCGGGTGACCCAGCTGGTGCAGGTGGAAGTGCCCGCCGGCGTCCGGATCATCCGCGACTACGACCCGAGCATCCCGGAAATCTTCGGCGACGCCGATCAGTTGATCCAGGCCATACTCAACATCGTGCGCAATGCCGCCCAGGCCTTGGGGATGCACGGCCGGATCGTCATCCGCACCCGCATCGACCGGCAGGTGACCATCGGCGAGCGCCGCCATCGCATGGCGGTGAAGGTGGACATCGTCGACGATGGCCCCGGCATCAAGCCGGAGCTCCTGAACCATATTTTCTATCCGATGGTCACCGGCCGGGCCGACGGCACCGGCCTGGGGCTATCGATCGCGCAGGGCCTGATCAGCCAGCACGGCGGCCTGATCGAGTGCAGCAGCGTGCCAGGAAACACCGTTTTTTCCCTATTCTTGCCTCTGGAGGAGGACCATGAAACGAGCGTTCCAGGTTTGGGTCGTCGATGACGACCGGTCGATCCGCTGGGTCTTGGAAAAGGCCCTGCAGAAGGCGTCCATCCAGACCCGTGCCTTCTCCACCGCCAACAGCATGATGGAGGCGCTGAACCGGGATCGGCCGGATGCGGTGCTGACCGACATCCGCATGCCGGGCCTGGACGGCATCGAGCTGCTCAAGCAGTTGCAGGCCAAGTATCCCGATCTGCCGGTGGTGATCATGACTGCGCATTCCGATTTGGAAAGCGCAGTGTCCGCCTTCAGCGGCGGGGCGTTCGAATATCTGCCGAAACCCTTCGACGTGGACGAGGCGGTCGACCTGGTGGCACGGGCCTGCACCCACAGCCAGCGGGCGGCGACCGAGGAGGCGTCCGACAAGGGCCTGCCGGAAAAGACCCCGGAAATCATCGGCGAGGCGCCCGCGATGCAAGAGGTGTTCCGGGCCATCGCCCGGCTGGCGCGTTCGAACATCACCGTGCTGATCAACGGCGAGTCGGGGACCGGCAAGGAACTCGTCGCCCGTGCCCTGCATCGCCACAGCCCGCGCGCGGACAAGCCGTTCATCGCGCTCAACATGGCCGCCATACCGCGGGACCTGCTGGAGTCCGAGTTGTTCGGCCACGAACGCGGCGCCTTCACCGGCGCGCAGGCGCGCCGGGCCGGACGTTTCGAACAGGCCGACGGCGGCACCCTGTTCCTGGACGAGATCGGCGACATGCCTGCGGAACTGCAGACTCGTCTGCTGCGGGTACTGGCCGAAGGCGAGTTTTTCCCGGTCGGCGCCCACGCGCCGGTCAAGGTGGACGTGCGGATCATCGCGGCGACGCACCAGAATCTGGAGCAACTGGTGGCCGAGGGCCGCTTCCGCGAAGACCTGTTTCACCGCCTGAACGTCATCCGCATCCACATTCCGCCGCTGCGGGAACGGCGCCAGGATGTCAGTCTGCTGCTCAAGCATTTCCTGAAGGAAGCCAGCCAGGAACTCAACGTCGAGACCAAGACCCTGCTGCCGGAGGTCGAAGCCTATCTGTGCCGGCTCGACTGGCCAGGCAACGTCCGGCAACTGGAAAACACTTGCCGTTGGATCACCGTCATGGCGGCCGGCAAGGACGTGCATCTCGACGATCTGCCGCCGGAGCTGCTGAAGGCCCGGCCGGAGCCTGTCGCGGTGTCGAGCGAATGGCAGGACAGCTTCACGCAATGGATCGATGCCCGGCTGCGGCGCGGCGACCGCAACGTGGCGAAGGAAGCCATCGATTCGGCCGAAGGCATCCTCATCAGCACCGCGCTGCAGTTCACCCGCGGGCGCCGCCAGGAGGCGGCCAAACTGCTGGGTTACGGCAGGAACACCTTAACCCGTAAAATAAGCGAGTTGAATCTCGACGTCTGAACGGCTGTAACCGGCTTTCCTCAGACTGTCGGCACTGTCCATCTGACCTTCCCGCCCCGTTCAGCGGATGGGAAAGTCCGTATCCAATCCTCACAGGGGAGGTGACCGCCCATGCTCACGCGCAAATTCAAGATCAGCAACCCGACCGCGCTCCTGACCGAGATGCCCGGTCTGGGAATGAAGGCCAAGAGCCTCAGCGCCGACATCCGCCGGCATTTCAACTGCACGCTGGGACGGGCCCGGAACTGCCGCTCGGTGCACTATGCCTACTCGGCGCTGGCGCTGACGGTGCGCGACCGCCTGATGGAGCGCTGGAGGAACACCGAATATGCCTACGATCAGGCGGACTGCCGCAGAACCTATTACCTCTCGCTGGAATTCCTCCTCGGTCGTGCCTTGAGCAACGCGATGCTGAATCTCGGCATTGACGAGCCGATCCACCAGGCACTCAACGAACTTGGCCTGGAGCTGGAGGAGCTGGCGGATTCGGAGTTGGACGCGGGGCTGGGCAACGGCGGCCTGGGGCGGCTCGCGGCCTGCTTCATCGACAGTTGCGCCACCCTGCAACTGCCGGTCATGGGCTACGGCATCCGCTACGAGTACGGCATGTTCCGGCAACTGGTGGTCAATGGCTACCAGGTCGAGGAGCCCGACCACTGGCTGCGGAACGGCCACGTGTGGGAGCAGGAGCGCCCGGAGCTGACGGTGCGGGTCAAGTTCGGCGGCCGGACCGAATTGTCGAATGATGCTTCGCGCCCCGGCCAGGTGGTCTGGCTCGATACCGACGACGTGCTGGCCGTGCCTTTCGACCTCCCTGTGCCGGGCTACAGGAACGGCACGGTCAATACCCTGCGCCTGTGGAAGTCCGCCGCCACCGACGAATTCAAGCTGGGCGAGTTCAACGCCGGCGACTACGCCGAATCCGTCCGCGCCAAGAATCTGGCGGAAAACATCTCGATGGTGCTGTATCCGAATGACGCCAGCGAGAACGGCAAGGAACTGCGGCTGCGCCAGCAGTATTTCCTGGCCTCGGCCAGCCTGCAGGACGTCATGCGCCGCTGGGTGGCGGACCACGGCGAGGATTTCTCGGAGTTCGCCGAGAAAAGCTGCTTCCAGCTCAATGACACCCACCCGACCATCGCGGTCGCCGAACTGATGCGCCTGCTCATCGACGAGCACGGTCTGGCCTGGAACGAAGCCTGGGCCATCACCCACCGCACCATGGCCTATACCAACCACACCCTGTTGCCCGAGGCGCTGGAGAAATGGCCGGTGCGGCTGTTCCGGCAGATGCTGCCGCGGCTGCTGGAGATCATCTTCGAGATCAATGCGCGCTTCCTGGGCGAGGTCGCTGCGCGCTGGCCCGGGGACGTCGACCGGCTGGCGCGGATGTCGCTGATCGAGGAAGGATACGAACAGCAGGTGCGGATGGCCTATCTCGCCATCGTCGGCAGCTTCTCGGTCAACGGCGTCGCCGCCCTGCATTCCGATCTCCTGAAGAACGGCATGTTCAGGGATTTCCACGAGCTGTGGCCGGAGCGCTTCAACAACAAGACCAATGGCATCACCCCGCGACGCTGGCTGGCCGCCTGCAATCCGGAGCTGGCGGCGCTGATTACCGAGGCCATCGGGGCCCAATGGACCACCGAGCTGACGCGGCTCGCCGATCTGCGGCCTTTCGCCGAGGATGCGGCGTTCCGCGAACGCTGGATGGCGATCAAGCGGCGGAACAAGGAGAAGCTGCTGGACTTCAAGAACCGGGAGCTGGGGTTGCACCTGGTGGACCCCGACCAAATGTTCGACGTGCAGGTCAAGCGCATCCACGAATACAAGCGCCAACTCCTCAATGTCCTGCACGTGATCCATCTGTTCGACCGAATCAAGCGCGGCGATCTCCAGGATTGGACACCCCGCTGCGTCCTGTTCGGCGGGAAAGCGGCGCCGGGCTATGTGATGGCGAAGCGGATCATCAAGCTGATCAACAACGTCGCCGGCACCATCGGCAGCGATCCGGAAGCCCGCGACCGTCTGAGCGTGGTGTTCCTGCCGAACTACCGGGTCACCGCCATGGAGGTGATCTGCCCCGGTACCGACCTGTCGGAGCAGATTTCCACGGCGGGCAAGGAGGCTTCGGGCACCGGCAACATGAAGTTCATGATGAACGGTGCGCTGACCATCGGAACCCTGGACGGTGCGAACATCGAGATTCGCGAAGAGGTGGGTGCGGAAAACTTCTTCCTGTTCGGCCTCACTGCCGAGGAAGTGGAACGCCGGCGCGGCGGATACGATCCCAACGCCATCATCGAAGCGAACGAGGACCTCAAGCGCGTGATGAACCTGCTCGAGAGCGGCTATTTCAACCGCTTCGAGCCCGGCATTTTCGCCCCCATCGTCGAGTCGATCCGCAGTCCACACGACCCCTGGATGACGGCCGCCGACTTCCCCGGCTACGTCGAGGCGCAGAGGGCAGCCGCCGGGGCGTTCAGCGACAAGGAGCGCTGGGCGCGGATGAGCATTCTGAACACCGCCGCCAGCGGTAAGTTCTCCACCGACCGCACCATCGCCGAGTACAATCGCGACATCTGGAAGCTGACCCCGGTGCCGGCCTTGCCGGTGAAGTAGCGGGGACGATGTTCCACATCGTGCTGTACGAGCCGGAAATTCCACCGAATACGGGCAACATCATCCGGCTCTGCGCCAACACCGGCGCTCGCCTGCATCTGATCGAGCCGCTGGGGTTCGAGATGGACGACGCACGTCTGCGCCGTGCGGGGCTGGATTACCGGGAGTGGGCCGAGGTGGCCCGGCATCGGGATTGGGAGCGATTCGTGGCCGCGGTCGCGCCGGAGCGGGTATTCGCGCTGACCACCAAAGGGGCAGTGAACCATGCCGAGATGGACTACCGGGCCGGCGACGTCTTCCTGTTCGGCCCGGAGTCGCGCGGCTTGCCGGCGGAGATGCTCGCCCGGTTCGAAGCCGGGCGGCGGATCCGGCTGCCGATGCGGCCCGGATCGCGCAGCCTCAATCTATCCAACGCCGTCGCCGTGGTGTGTTTCGAAGCCTGGCGCCAATGCGGCTTCCAGGGCGCGGCGGCGATCTGAAGCCCTCAGCCGCCCCACTCCGGCTTGGGTTCGCGTAGCAGCAGATTGCGCACCGCTTCTTCCGGCGGCAAGCCCTCGTACAGCACACGGTAGGTCTGGGCGGTGATCGGCATGTCCACGCCTTTCTTACCGGCGAGTTCGTGGATCAGCCGGGCCGCCAGGATGCCTTCGATTTCCTGGCCGATCTCGGCATGGATCGCCTCCCGCGACTTGCCTTTGCCGATCCCGAGGCCGAACCGGCGGTTGCGGCTCTGGTTGTCGGTGGCGGTGAGCACCAGGTCGCCGACCCCGGCGAGGCCCATGAGCGTTTCGCGTCTCGCGCCCAGCGCCAGGCTCAGCCGCATCATCTCGGCCAGCCCGCGGGTGATCAACGCGGCCCGGGCGTTGGCGCCGAACCCCAAGCCATCGGAAATGCCGGCGGCGATCGCCAGCACGTTCTTGCAGGCGCCGCCCAGCTGGGCGCCGATGATGTCGTCGGTGGTGTAGGCACGGAAGTAGGTGTTGTGCAGCCAGGCCACGATCTTGGCGCCGAAGGCTTCGCTGCTGGCGCCGACGGTGATGGCGCTGGGCAGTTCCGCGACCACTTCGGCGGCGAAGGTCGGTCCCGACAGCACGGCGATTTCCCGCGCCGGGCCCAGGATTTCGCGGGCGGTTTCGTGCAGCAGGCAGCCGCGCGCACGGTCCAGTCCCTTGGTCGCCCACATGAGGCCGGCTCCCGCCTGCAGATGCGGGGCGCAGAGCTGCACAGTGTCGCGGAAGGCATGGCTGGGCACGGCGACCAGCACGGCATCGCTGGCCTTGGCGACCGCTTCGGCCAGGTCCGGCGTCACCGCCAGGGTGTCGGGGAAGGCGGCGTGGGGGAGATAGCGCGTATTTCTGCGCTCTGCCGCCATTTCTTCCGCGTGTTCCCGGCGGTGGCTCCACAACAGGGTGGGCACGCCGTTTCTCGCGACGAGCAGCGCCAGCGCCGTGCCCCAGGAGCCGGCGCCGAGAACGGTGATGCGGGGTGTCATGCGCACGCTACCGGTTCAATGCGGCGTGGCCTGCTGGGCCTGCTGTTGCGCCATCTGGATCTGCTGCATGTACAGCGCGTCGAAGTTGATCGGCGCCAGCAGCATCGGCGGGAACCCGCCCTTGCTGACGAGGTCGGAGACCGCCTCGCGGGCATAGGGGAACAGGATGTTGGGGCAATAGCTGCCGAGCAGGGGACCCATTTCCTGTTCCGGGAAATGGCTGATCGTGAAGATGCCGGCCTGGCAGATTTCGACCAGGTAGGCGGTCTTGTCTTCCAATTTGACCGTGATGGTGACCGTGAGGCTGACCTCGAACAGTCCTTCCTGGAGCGTCTGGACCTTGGAGCCGAGGTTGAACTCGACTTTCGGTTCCCAGGTCAGGGTGAAGATGCCGGGCGAGTTCGGCGTCTCGAAGGAAACATCCTTGATGTAAAGCTTTTGGATGGCAAATTGTCTTTCGGGTTGCTGGTTTTCTTCGCTCATGTCTTCTGGCAATGGCAGAGTGGTGATAAGGATGAGGTATCAGGATTTCTTGCGTTTCTTGGTGACGGGGTAATGGGCGTCTCTCCATGCCAACATGCCGCCGCGCAGCTCGTACACCCGGTTGAAGCCTTGTTTCGTCAGGGTCTTGCAGGCGGAGGGCGAACGGGTGCCCTGCTGGCAGGTGACGATGATCGGCGCATCCTTGTGCTGGGCGATTTCGGATGCGCGCTCCTCGAGCTTCCCGAGGGGAATGGGGTAGGCGCCTTCGATGTGGCCTTCGGCGAATTCCGCCGGCTCGCGGACGTCGACCACCAGGACTTCTTCCGTGTTCATCAGCTGGACGGCGCCGGCCGGGGTCAGCACCTTGTGCTTGCGGAACAGCGATTCCAGGAGGTCTTGCATCAGCAGAACGGTGACGACGAGCAGGGCGCTGGCCATCATCCAGTGATTGCCGAGAAATTCGAGCAACCGGGTCATGTCTTCCTCACTTTGAAAATTGGGATTCGTTGGTCTGTCCGGCGAAGGCCCGCCGGGTGTTCTAATGTTTGCAGAAGACTTCCTTGATCATGCGAATGAGCTGCAGCATCCTTTCGTCGTCCACGAAGTAGTAGACCTTGTTGGCATCCCGATGGAAATTCAGGATGCCTTTGTCCCGCAGGATGGCGAGGTGCTGCGAAACATTGCTTTGCGTGGTCCCGACTTGTTCCACCAGGTCCTGGACGCTGATGCGCCCGGTGCTCAGGGTGCACAGAATCTTGAGCCGCAAGGGATGCGCCATGGCCTTGAGGCTGTGGGCGGCGAGGCGGATATCCGATTCGTCGGTGATGAGGTCAGTTTGCATGTTTTTCGCACCGGGGTGGCATGTGTCGCGGTGGGAGTCCCGGCCCTCGGCATAGGGACGGGCACGACGCAACCCCAAAAATTGGTTAGACTAATGTATCTTGTTTCGCACGCATCCGGCATTCTATCAGGCTATAGGGCCCGACTCCGTTCGCGGCGTTCGTTTAATCGGAAAATTATACGTTGAACCGGCGCCGCAGTGTGCCTGCCCGTGATCTTTCGACGTGAAAGCAGCGCAGCGAAGGTTTTGTTCGTTCTCGTCCGCCGGGGCCAATCCGCCGGGAGCGGCTGGGGACGAACGGCGTTCGTCGGGAAGGCTCCGGTATGCGAGGGCATGCGTTTTCTCCGGATTCCTGATGTTGTCGCTGCCTTGGCAGGTGGGGGGAGCGGAGGATGGCGACGCCGCCGAGCGGCTCAAGGCGGTACGCGACCGCATCGAGTCTGCGGAGAAGGAACTGGAAACGATCGAAGCCCGGCGGGGCAGCGTTTCCGCTGAGCTGAGGCGGGTGGAGGAGCGTTATGGCGATCTGGTGCACACGCTCCGGCTGCTGGAGGACAAGACGGCAGTCCAGTCCAGGCGCGCGGCCGAATCGAGCCGACGCCTCGCCGAGTTGCAGCAGGCGGTGCTCAAGCAGCACAAGGCGCTGGCCTCGCTGGCGCGGTCGGCCTATGCGCTCGGCGATCAGCAATGGCTCAAGCTCGTGCTGAATATCGACGAGCCGGGACGGCTCGCCCGCATGATGGCGTATCATGGCTATCTGAACCGCGACCGCTACGCCCGTCTCGAGGCGCTGCAAAAGGATATTGCCCAGGTCCGGACGCTGCAGGACGAGGCGGCGGCCGATGCCGGGCGCCTCGATGCGCTTCGGGAACGCATCCAGCGCGAAAAGGTCGAATTGGATGAAGCCCGGCGGGAGCGCCTCGACGTTCTGGCCAGGCTTCACCAGGAACGCCAGGGCAAGGATGCCGAACTGGTCCGGCTCAGGGAAAGCGAGCATCGATTGGAAGCACTGGTATCCTCGCTGCGCGAAATCGTCGCAGGCTTCACGGCTTCGCTCGTCGCACCGAAATCTTTCGCGCTGCGCAAAGGCCAGTTGAGCTGGCCCGCCGCGGGGGAGCGGGTGGCGCAGTTCGGCGGGCAGAGGATGTCGGGCCGTTGGGACGGCGTGGTGATCCGGGCGCCGGAAGGTGCGCCGGTCAAGGCGGTTTCGGAAGGTCGGGTGGTTTTTTCCGATTGGCTTCGCGGCTACGGTTTGCTTACCATCGTCGACCACGGCGACGGCTATATGAGCCTGTATGCGTTCAACCAGAGCGTATACAAGAACGTCGGCGACTGGGTGGAGACCGGAGAGGTCATCGCCAGCGTCGGTTCCAGCGGCGGACAGCCGGAGCCCGGCCTGTATTTCGGCATCCGGGAGAAGGGTCAAGCCATGGATCCTTCGCAATGGTGCAAGGATTGAGCTGCACCCGGGGTCGGTTTGTTGCGGTATTTATTGCGGAATCTTTAGAGATAGGGTGAAAGTGACGGGCATGCGTGCGCTCAAGATTGGTTTGTTACTCGGTGCGTTGTCGGCAGCAAGTTGGGCGGAAGATAAACAGACGCCGGCCGGGGCGGTCAATATCCCGTTCGAGGGACTGAAGACCTTTTCCGAGGTTTACGGTCGCATCCAGCAGGACTACGTCGAGCCGGTACCGGACGACAAGCTTCTGGAAGACGCCATCCGGGGGATGCTGTCGGGCCTCGATCCGCACTCCAGCTACCTGGATCAAGAGCAGTACAACGAACTGAAGGTCGGCACTACCGGCCAGTTCGGCGGCCTGGGAATCGAAGTCGGGATGGAGAACGGTTTCGTCAAGGTCATCGCGCCGATCGACGATACGCCGGCTTTCCATGCGGGCATCAAGGCGGGCGACCTGATCATCCGGCTGGACGATAAGCCGGTGAAGGGCATGTCCCTCAACGATGCCGTGAAGATGATGCGCGGCGAGCCGGGCAGTCCGATCGTGCTGACGGTGGTGCGCGAAGGCGTCGAGCAGCCGCTCAAGATCACCATTACCCGCGACATCATCAAGATCAAGAGCGTCAAGAGCAGGATGCTCGAAGACGGCTACGGTTATTTGCGCATCACCAGCTTCCAGTCCAAGACCGGGGACAACATGGTCGAGGCCGTCGACGAGATGAAGAAGAAGGGGGCTTTGAAAGGCCTCGTTCTCGACTTGCGCAACAATCCGGGGGGTGTCCTCAATGCTGCCGTGGCGGTGAGCGACGCTTTCCTGGAAAGCGGCCTGATCGTCTACACCGACGGCCGGGTGGAGGATGCGAAGATGCGCTTCTCCGCGACGCCCAACGACATCATCGGCGGCGCCCCCATGGTGGTGCTGATCAACGGCGGCTCGGCCTCCGCATCGGAGATCGTCGCGGGCGCGCTGCAGGATCACAAGCGTGCGGTCATCATGGGCGAGAAGACCTTCGGCAAGGGCTCGGTACAGACCATCCTGCCGACCAGCAACGGCGGCGCGGTGAAGCTGACCACGGCGCGCTACTACACTCCGTCGGGGCGTTCGATCCAGGCCGAGGGTATCACGCCGGACGTGCCGATTTCGCGGGTGAAGCTGGAGATGGCGGCGAAGTCGGAATTCGCACCGATCAAGGAGGCCGACCTGGCCGGCCACCTGAGCAACGACAAGTCCAAGAAAGGCGGCGACGCCAAGGACAAGGATGGCGAAAGACTCGATGAGGCGCTCGCCTTGCAGGATTATCCGCTGAACGAAGCGCTCAACCTGCTCAAGGGCATCAACATCGTGCACAAGAACGGCGTGAAAAACTAAGTTTGTGAGGTCGCTTGCCGGTCGAGGCGACGTTTCGTTGAAATCTTCATCGCCGCGCGCCCTAACTCGGGTAGGCCAAATTAGACAGGAGATGCGTCATGACAGTCAGCCGCAATGAGCCGTGGAGTTTGTTGAATCAACTGCAGCGGGAGCTGGAGCGATCGTTCGAGGGGCGCCCGGGTCCCGACTCGGCCGCGACGGCCGAATGGACGCCGGCCGTGGACATCAAGGAGGAAGCCGATCGTTACGTCCTCCTCGCCGATCTGCCGGGCGTCAGCACGGAGGACATCGACGTGTCCATGGAGCAGGGCGTACTAACGTTGCGTGGCGAGCGGAACACCGAGGCCCGTACGGAGCGTTCGGGCTACAAGCGCATCGAGCGGGTCTACGGCAGTTTCTACCGCCGGTTTTCGCTGCCGGACACGGCCGATGCCGAGGGCATCTCCGCGCGCTACAACAATGGCGTGCTGGAGATCGTGATTCCGAAGAAGGCGGCGATTCAACCGCGGCGGATCGTCGTCAGCACCGAATGATGCGAGGCGGCGGGCAGGGAACAGGCTGAAAAAAGGGGAGCGAGGCTCCCCTTTTTCTTGGGTCGTGAACTATACGGTAACGAGGAGTCGGACGGCATCGAGCCGCAGATGCGCGGTTTGAAGATACGCATGCATCTCGACAGCATCGTCCTTGAGCTTGTCCAGCTCTTCCGGCCGGACGCTGGGGTTGATGTTCCGGAGTGCGGCCAGCCGTTTGATTTCGTCCCCCATCTCATCGAGCATGCGCTGGCTGCTCTCGGCCACGATTTCGGGCAGGCGCGCCCCGGCCCGGGTTTCGGCCAAGGCCAGCAATTTTTCCAGATTCTGTTTTTGGCTCCTGACGAAAGCGCGGACCTTCTCGGCCTCGAAGGCGTGGGGCCGCTCGTCGAATTCCGCTGCGACGATCCGGCCGAGGTCCTGCCCCCGATGGTCCAGCAGCGTGCGTATCAAGGTCGTCGGAAGGAAGCGGAAAAGTTGCAGACGGCGGGGGGCGGGGCATTCGATCCGATGGAAGGTTTCCAGCAGCATCTGGCCGGCGGGGAGGGTTGGATGCGAAACGAAACCGAGGGAGGCGCTGCCGTGCTCGCCGTTCAGGATCAGGTCCATGGCGCCCTGCACCATGGGATGCTCCCAGCTCAGGAACAGCATGTCTTCGCGCGCCAGTGCCACGTCCCGGCTGAGGGTGACGGTGACGCCGTCGTCCGGTAGCTCCGGGAACTTGGGAACCCGCAGGTGTTCGCCGGGGCGGAGGATGTAACAGTCGGTGGAATGTTCCTCGACGATGACGCCGTAAGCATCGCATACGGCTTCTAGCCAAGGCCATAAAGCGGCGTCGCGGTCCCAGGCGCAGACCGCTTCCACCAGGCGGTTGGCCGGATCCGGCCGGCAGGAGTTGAGTTCCAGCAGGCGGTCCCGGCCGGCGTGCAGCTCCGCCTCGATATCCTCGGCCAGTCTTCGGGTATGCCGGATCAGCGCTTCGGCTCCGCCGTCCGGTGCGGCCAATACCGTTTTCAGTTCCTCGCCGAGCCGGGCGAACACTGCGGCACCTGCGCCGGCGGGGCGATGGAAGGCATCCAGGCCTTCGTGGTACCAGCGGAACAGGATCGCCTGGGCCGTGTCTTCGAAATAGGGTACGTGGATGTCGATGCTGTGGCGCTGGCCGATCCGGTCCAAGCGGCCGATCCGCTGCTCCAGCAAGTTGGGGTCCAGGGGCAGATCGAACAGCACGAGGTGGTGCGCGAACTGGAAGTTGCGCCCTTCGCTGCCGATCTCGGAGCAGACCAGCACCTGTGCGCCTTCCTCTTCGTCGGCGAACCATGCCGCGGCGCGGTCGCGGGTGATGATCGACATGTCCTCGTGGAACACCGCCACGCGGACGCCGCCCAACGTTCTCAGCGCGTTTTCCAGGTCGATCGCGGTCTGGCGCCGGTGGCAGATGACAAGAAGCTTCGAGCGTGAGGGCTTGAGACGCTGGACGGTATCGAGCAGCCAGTGCACGCGCGGATCGTGGCGCCACCACTCCGGGTCGTCGCTGGACGATTCCGGCCACAGCCGGGCCTCGAGCGACGCCATCCGCGACCGGTAATGCTCCGGCAGGGGGAGGGGACGTCCGTGCAGCAGACGGGACGGGAAGCCGTGGACCGTGCTCCGGGTATTGCGGAACAGCACCCGGCCGGTACCGTGACGGTCCAGCAGAAGCTGGATCAGCGCGTTGCGGGCGTGGGCCGCGTGGTCCGGGTCGTCCAAGTCTCCCATCAGCGCATCGGCGCGGTCGTGCTGGACGAAACGCTGCAGTTGCCCGAAGGTTTCGGCGTCGAGCCGCGGGTTGTCGAGCAGCTTGTTGATGACGTCGGCCAGCGCCGTGTATTCCTGCTCCTCCTGCCGGAACTGCTCGAAATCGAAGAAACGATCGGGATCGAGCAGCCGAAGGCGGGCGAAGTGGCCGAACTTGCCGAGCTGTTCCGGCGTCGCGGTCAGCAGCAGCAGGCCGGGCGTCCGCCTGGCCAGGGCCTCGACGAAGGCATAGGCCGGACTCGGGCCTTGCGGCGACCATTCGAGATGATGCGCTTCGTCGATGACGACCATGTCCCAGGCGACATCGAGCACATAGCGATGCCTGGCCGGGTCTTTGAGGATGAAATCCAGGCTGCTCAGCGCCAGGTTCGCATCCGCGAACGGATGACCTTCTTCGGCGGCCTCCTCGTAGGCATCGTCGCCGATCAGGCTGAAGCGCAGGTTGAAGCGCCGCAGCATTTCCACCAGCCACTGGTGAAGCAGCATGTTCGGCACCAGGATCAGCACCTTTTCAGTACGGCCGGTGATGATCCGGTGGTGGATGATCAGCCCGGCCTCGATGGTCTTGCCCAGCCCGACCTCGTCCGCCAGCAGCACCCGCGGGGCATGCCGCGACGCAACTTCATGGGCGATGTAGAGCTGGTGAGGAATCGGGCTGGTGCGGGCGCCGATGAGGCCCAGTACCGGCGACTGTTCCAGGCGGGCGAGTTTTTCGCAGGTCTCGATGCGCAAGCGGAACACGTCGCCGGGATCGATCTGGCCCGAGAACAGCCGGTCCTGCGGCTTGTTGAACTGGAGAAACGGGTTGAGCTCGATTTCGTCGAGTGTGCGAGAGTTTCCGTCCGCGTCCCTGCCAACATAGACCAGCAGGCCGTCCCTCTCCTCGACTTCATCGACCCGCATCGACCAGCCGTCCACGCTTTCCACCCGGTCGCCGGACGCGAACCGGACGCGGGTCAGCGGGGCATTGCCGAGGGCGTAGATGCGCCGTTCGCCGCTGGCGATGAACAAGACGGTGATTTTGTTGTACTCGACGCTGAGCACGGTGCCCAGTCCCAGTTCCGGCTCCGTATCGCTGATCCAGCGTTGTCCGGAACGGAGTGTGTGTCGGGGCTCAGGCATGAAAGGATCGCCATCCAGGAGTTTGCGGAACAAAGGGGCGGAATTTTACCAGATGGCGAAAGATCGGATCGATCACGGCCTTGCAGCCAGCAGCATGTAGTTCACACCCCGGAAGGGTGTCAGGAAGGGCCGGCGGGCGATCGGCAGCATGCCGACGCCGGTGGTTTCCCGGATTTCGAGGCCGCCGCATTCGAGCAGGTCGTGGAGTTCGGCTGGAGTCCGGAATTTGCGCCATTGGTGGGTTCCTCGGGGCAGCCAGCGCAGCAGATATTCGGCGCCAACGATGGCGGCGACATAGGAAACCCAGGTGCGGTTGATCGTGGAAACCACCATGCAACCGCCGGGACGGACCAGCCGGCAGCAGGCCTGCATGAACGCCGGAAGATCGGCAACGTGCTCGACGACCTCGAGGTTCATGACAGCGTCGTAGTCCCGGCCGTGCGCCGCCAGAGATTCTGCCGTTCCGGTCTGGTATTGGATGTCCAGCGCTCGGCCTGCCGCGTGGCGGCGAGCGATCTCGATGTTGCGCTCGGCGGCATCGACGCCGTGGACTCTTGCGCCCAGTGCGGCCAGCGCTTCGCTCAGCAGGCCGCCGCCGCAGCCGATGTCGAGTATGTCCAACCCGGCGAGAGGCCGTGGCGCCGCGGGGCTGCGCCCGAATTGCTCCAACAGGCGGCCGCGGATGAAATCCAGCCGAAGCGCGTTCAGCCGGTGCAGCGGCCAGAACGGTCCTTCCGGATTCCACCATGCTTCAGCTCCGCTGGTCTTCGAGCCCGCCAGGCGTTCGAAGCGTTCGATCTCAGCGGGGTCGATGCTCGCGGCGAAGGGGTCGTTCATGGAAGGGGGATGTGGCAGGATTTGGGGTGCCTTGGGGGTGTGGGGTATCATAGGAGCTTTTTTCAACGGCAACGAGTACCCTAATGGTTCAGGTCGGTATCGTGATGGGGAGTACCAGCGACTGGGACGTCATGCAGCACGCTGTCCGTAAGCTCGAAGAGTTCGATATCCCGTGCGAGGCCAAAGTGGTGTCAGCCCATCGAACCCCGGATCTGTTGTTCGAGTATGCGGAAGGTGCTCGCGGACGCGGCCTGCAGTGCATCATAGCCGGTGCCGGCGGGGCGGCGCATCTGCCCGGAATGATGGCGGCCAAGACCACCGTGCCGGTGCTGGGGGTGCCGGTGCCCAGCAAGCATCTCGGCGGGCAGGATTCGCTGTATTCGATCGTGCAGATGCCCAAGGGCGTTCCGGTCGCGACCTTCGCCATCGGCGAGGCGGGGGCGGTCAACGCAGCGCTGTTCGCGGTGGCCTTGCTGGCGAACGGCGATCCGGCGTTGCAGCTTCGTCTCGACGAATTCCGCCGGCGCCAGGCCGAGTCCGTGTTGGCGGCGACGTTGCCGGAGGCGCGATGATGGCGCACATCCTGCCCCCTGCGATGCTCGGCATTCTCGGTGGCGGCCAGTTGGGGCGCATGTTCACGATGGCGGCCCGGTCCATGGGCTACCGGGTGACCGTGCTGGATCCCGATGTCCAAAGCCCTGCGGGGATGGTGGCGGACCGCCATGTCTGTGCCGGCTACGACGACGAGGGGGCGCTCGAGGACCTCGCGTCGAGCTGCGCGGCGGTGACGACCGAATTCGAGAACGTTCCCGCCGACAGCTTGCGTTTTCTGGAGTCCAGAACGCGGGTTTCACCTTCCTCGGCCTGCGTGGCCATCGCCCAGGACCGAATCGTCGAAAAACGCTACATCGCGGGCGCGGGCCTGGCGGTGGCGCCGTTCCTCGCGGTCGAAACCGCGCTGGACTTGTCCGGCGACCTCGCCCCGTTGCTGCCGGGCATCCTCAAGACGGCGCGCTTCGGCTACGACGGCAAGGGACAGGTGCGGGTGGCGACGCCGGAAGAGGCCCGGAGCGCTTTCGAAGCGTTCGGCTGCCGTCCCTGTGTCCTCGAGAAGAAGCTGGACCTCCAGACCGAGGTTTCCGTCATCGTGGCGCGGACCTCGGCGGAGCTCGTGAGAACCTTCCCCGTCGCGGAAAATCAGCATGAGGCCGGCATCCTCGACATCAGCATCGTGCCGGCCCGGGTGGCGCCCGATGTTGCTGCACGGGCTCGTGAGATGGCCTGCGCCCTGGCGGAGGCGATGGACTACGTCGGCGTGCTGGCGGTGGAGTTTTTCGTGCTGCGGGACGGCGGCCTGGTCATCAACGAGGTCGCGCCGCGGCCCCACAACAGCGGCCATTACACGCTGGACGCCTGCGCCGTGAGCCAGTTCGGACAGCAGGTCCGCACCCTGTGCAAGCTGCCCCCGGCCGACACGCGTCTGCTCAGCCCCGTCGTCATGGTGAACCTGCTGGGCGACATCTGGCGCGACGACGAACCGGCCTGGGATCTGATTCTGAGCGAGCCCTCGGCCGTGCTTCATCTCTACGGCAAGGCGAGCGCAAGAGCGGGGCGGAAGATGGGCCATTTCAACGTGCTGGCCGAAACCGCCGAGGCGGCTCTGGAAAAGGCGGAGACGCTCAAGCGCGCCTTGCGGCGTTGAATCAGGCCGGCGCCGAATTGTCCATCCAGGGGTGCAGGTCGGCCGGTCTGGCCGAAAGCCGGTAGCGGCTGTCCACGCAGTAGTCCAGCCAGCGCGCCAGGAAATAGTTCAGCGACCATTTGTAGTCCAGCACCCGCTGCGGCGTCGCTTCATCCCGCAGGGCGTCGCGTACCTCGGGGCGGCAATGGTCGCTGAGCACTTCGACGGAACGGGCGTCGAGATAGACGCGAATCCTGACGGCCGGCTCGTGCAGTTCTTCCATGGCGCAGCCGAAGGCATGGGTCAGCTCCAGCGTCAGCGTATAGGGCGAGCGCTCCAGCAGACGGATATGCAGGGCCGGCTTGCCGTCCACCGATGCCTTCAGCGCCGGCCGGATCTGATCGAGGTCCGGGACCAGAGCCACCAGCCGTTCATAGTTGGCCTCGCACAGCTTCGCCAGCCAGTACGAGCGGTTGCGGGGCAGGAAGCGGCTCATGGTTTGCCCGCATCGCGAAAGGTCGCGCAGGCGCTCGAAGTTTCCCACAGGGTGACGCTTTCCACCGCGAACCCTTTCAGCTGCAAGTCCCGGTAAATCATTTCGGCGAGTGCTTCCGCCGTGGGATGTCGTTCGAGCACGAGGACCCGCTCGCCGGCCTGCTGCAGCAAGGGCAGCAACGGATCGTCCCGCTGCAGCAGCAGGTTGTGATCGAGCTGGGTGTCGATGAACGCATGGGCGGCGGCCGAGATGTCGGCGAAATCGCAGACCATGCCCTGGGAATTCAGGCCCGCGGCTGACACGGTGATGGCCGCCCGCACGCTGTGGCCGTGCAGGTGCCGGCATTTGCCGGCATGGTGCATCAGGCGGTGGCCATAACAGAAAAATATCTCTTTGGTGACGCTGTACATGCGGAATCTATTCGCTCTTGATCCCCTTGATGGCGCCGGCCACATGGTGGAAGCCGGGTTCCGGCGCAGGGGTGCAGCGTACCACCTCGATGTTGGCCGTCAGGGGGGGGGCGAGCCGGTCGTCCGGCTCGATGTGGATTTCCAGGGCGCGGCCCGGCTTGATGATTTCATCGGTCCGGAACAGGATGCCGGAGCCGCTGATATTGACGCATACGCCGGCGCGTTCTCCGTCCTCTCCCGCGATCTTGTATTTGATCGGATAGCTCACTGGTATGCGTCGAGAGCGGCGTCTCTCGATGAAATCCGGCATAGACTCGCCCCTCATGGTTGTCTCGGGGCGTATTCTAAACGAATGGCGCGCGGGATGGTGGTTTTGAGCCCCGGCCGCGTGTGGCGGTGCCCGGCGTTTTGTGTCATAGTGCCGCCCGCGCCGGCCGGCGCGCCGTTTCTTGCCGTTTTTTCCACCACTTCGTCCGCATGAGCACCAAATCAGTCGTCCTGACCGGCATCACCACCACCGGGACTCCCCATCTCGGCAATTACGTCGGCGCCATCCGGCCCGCCATCGAGGCGAGCCGGGATCGAAGCGTGCAGCCCTATTATTTCCTGGCCGATTATCACGCCTTGATCAAATGCCACGATCCCGAACGGGTGAGGCAATCGACCCTGGAAATCGCCGCGAGCTGGCTGGCCCTGGGGCTCGATACCCAGAACGCCGTGTTCTACCGGCAGTCGGATGTTCCCGAGATCGTCGAACTGACCTGGATGCTGGCCTGCGTGACCGCCAAGGGCCTGATGAACCGTGCCCATGCCTACAAGGCCGCGGTGCAGGCCAACCAGGAGGCGGACGAGGCCGACCTCGACAAGGGCGTCACCATGGGGCTGTTCAACTATCCCGTCCTGATGGCCGCGGACATCCTCATGTTCAACGCCCACAAGGTGCCGGTCGGACGCGACCAGGTACAGCACATCGAGATGGCCCGTGACATCGGCCAGCGCTTCAACCATATCTTCGGCGAGCATTTCGTGCTGCCGGAGGCCGTGGTCGGCGAGGAGACCGCGGTGCTCCAGGGTCTGGATGGCCGCAAGATGAGCAAGAGCTACGACAACACCATTCCGCTGTTCGCGCCGGAAAGGCAGTTGCGCAAGCTCATCATGAAAATCAAGACCAACTCCCAGCTTCCGGGCGAACCCAAGGATCCAGCCCAGTGCACGCTGTTCTCGATCTACCAGGCCTTCGCCAACAAGCACGAGGTCGAGGAAGCCCGGCGCTGGTACGCCGAGGGCATCGGCTGGGGTGACATGAAGACCAAGCTGTACGAATACTTGAACGACCACCTCGCAACGGCCCGCGAGCGCTACGAGGCGCTGCTCCAGGAACCGGAACGGATCGAACAGGAACTCCGGGCCGGCGCGGCCAAGGCGCGGGCCCATGCCGTCCCCTTCATGCAGCGGATCCGGGAGTCCGTGGGCATCCGGCCGCTGGGGCGCTGATTCTTTCGCCATGGCCGCCGGCGCCGAACGGGTGATCCGCGCCCGCGCCTGGTTCCTCGGCAGCCGCATCGACTACCGGGAGATCGAACGGGGCGGGGCGGTCGCACTGGGACCGCTGACCGTGGTGGTCGGCCGCGAAGGCTACCGGATCACTTTTCGTTTCGGCGTCGTGGTGCTGGTCGGGCTCAGCGCCGAGCAGGAAGCGGAAATCCTGCAGGGCCTGCGCGCGACCGTCCACAACCCCTTGCCGGAACCCGAGCTGGAGGAGGTCGACCTCCTGATCCACCCGGCACTGCCGGAGCGGCTGGACAGCGAAGGCCGTCTGGTTTTGCGCGAGGCTTCGGTCGCCCGCCTGCAGGTCGTCGCCCACGTCCTGGCCAAGAGCTGCGTGCTCTCCTACTACGAGCGCAACGTGGCGGAGGAGTTCGACCGCATCGAGCAGATTGCCCAGCGCCTGACCCGCGCCGCCGGCCCCCCCCGCGGCAAGCGCGAAATCCTCAATGAAATCGGCAAGGCCTTGTCCATCATGGGGCGCATGGTGGGGCGGGTCGAGGTCGCGGAAAAGCCGGAGATCGTCTGGGACGATCCCCAGCTCGACCAGCTTTACGAGCGCCTGGCGACCGAATACGAACTGCGCGACCGGGACAGGGCGCTGTCGCGCAAGCTCGAACTCATTTCGCGCACCGCCGAGACTTACCTCGATTTGGTGAACCACCGCCAGGCGCTCCGGGTCGAGTGGTACATCGTCATCCTGATCGTCGTCGAGATCGCGCTCAGCCTGTACGAAAAGCTGAGCTGAGCTTATCGGCCGGGCGTCTTCCCGAACGCCGGGACGTGGCGCCAGCGATACCGCTCGACCGGTTCGGGTGCGGACAGCCCGGCGGCCATGGCCAGCCGCGCCTGGGTGGCGACGGTTTCGGGCGGATCGTTGCCGGTGACGTGAGCGCAGATCGTGGCCATCGCTTCCGGCGAGAAGTCATGCCATTCCTTGGGAGGCGACATTGGCCCGGGCTTGGGCCAGCGCGGTTTCCGGGAGGTCGCGGACCGAGCCCGGGCCGCCGAAGCGTGCCGCGAGATACTTGCCCCCGTCGGCGGAGATTTCACGGTGAGACAGGTCGTGAGGGGAGATGACGTGGTCATGGAGCCACCCGGTGTCGATGAAAACTTCGGCGGCGTCCCGATGTCTCGTGGAAGTCGTGGCGGATTCCCTAACGGCTTTTCACGGTTCGCAGTTCCCGGAGCTTCATCAGGGCATAGACCGATTCCAGGTGCGGGATCGCCACGCCGGCCCGCTGACCGGCGCGCACCGCGTTGCCGAGGATGGCTTCCGTCTCCATCGGCTGGCCGGCTTCGAAGTCGACCAGCATGCTGGTCTTGTACGGCGGCATCTTGTAGGTGCTGGCGATGTTCTTGTCGACGATGTCCTCAGGCAGGGGATGGCCGTTGGCCGCGGCGACCGCGCGGATCTCCTGCATGATCGCCCGGACGAAACCTTCCTGGGTCGACAGGATGTCGCGGGTATCGAGGCCGCCGGAGAGCACCGACAGCGGGTTGAAGGCGGCATTCCAGACGCATTTCTGCCAGCGCGCGGTCGTGATGTTCTCGGTGGCGACGCCATTGATGCCGGCCAGTTCGAACGACGCGGCCAGCGCCTTGACGCGTTCCGATGCGCCGCCGGGGTAGTTGCCCAGCATCAGCCGGCCGTAGGCTTGGTGCCAGATTTCGCCGGGCGCGGTGCGGGTGACGCCGATGAAGGCCAAGCCGCTGACGAGTTCGTTGTCGGGGAAGGCGGCGGCGATTTCCGGCTCGATGTCGATGCCGTTGGAAATCAGCACGATGCTGGTGCCGGGACCGACGGCATCGCGCAGCAGCCCGACCCGGTCGGCGCCTTCCACCACCTTGACGCAGAGCAGCACGCCATCCGGCCTGCCATCGAGTTCGGCGGCGGAACGGACGACCGCCGCCGGCCGGAAAGTGGTGTCGCCCAGCGTTTCGCTGCGAATATGGATGCCTCTGGCCTTCACGGCCTCGTAGTCGGAGCGGGCGACCACCGCCACGCTGTGTCCGGTCTTGGCGAGCAGGGCGCCGTAGAAGCTGCCGATGGCGCCGGTGCCGATCACGAGTAGGTTCATGCGATGTCTTCCAGGTAACTCTTGACGAAAGGGATGGTGAGCCGGCGCTTGGCGGCCAGGGTGGCGCGGTCCAGTTCTTCCAGCAGCGCCTGCAGCGAGGCCATGTCGCGGCGGCAGTGCGAGAGCAGGAACCGCCCGACCTGGGGGCTCAATTCGAGCCCCAGTTCGCCGGCGCGGCGCTCGAGGGCCGCCAGCTTGTGTTCGTCGGCCAGCGGATGGAGCCGGAGAGTGAGGCCCCAGGCCAAGCGGGTCTTGAGATCGGGCAGGGCTACCGGCAGTTCCGCGGGGGGCATCGAAGCGGTCACCACCAGGGTGTTCCCGGCGTCGCGCAGGGCATTGAAAAGCCCGAAAAGCTGCCGCTCCCAGTCGTCTCGGCCGGCGATCCGTTCGATGTCGTCCAGGCAGACCAGGTTCTGGTTTTCCATGCCGTCCAGCACGGCCGGGCCGTACTCGCCGACCAGCGCCAGCGGCAGACAGGCGGCGCTGCGCCCGCTGCGGAACGCCTCCCGGCAGGCGGCGTTGATGAGGTGGGTCTTGCCCAGGCCGGTCTCGCCCCAGAGATAGAGCAGCGGTTCGCCTTCGCCCCGGGCGCAGCGCCGCGCGGCTGCCGCCGCTTCGGCGTTCGGCCCCGCGCAGTAAGCCTCGAAGGTCTGCAGCGGATCGACGGCGAAATGCAGCGGAATCTGCTGGGCCATGGGGGAGGCCGCGAATGTCCTTGGGGGCTTATTCGGCCGCGTTTTTCAGCGCCTTGGCGACCCGCGCCAAACGAGCGCCGAAAGCGCGACAGAGGGCCCGTTCCTCGTCGCTCAGCGGCGAGGCATCGCCGGTGTGGCGGCTGGGGCCGTAGGGCGTGCCGCCGCTGCGGGTCTTGTGCAGGGCGGCTTCACTGCTGGGGATGCCGACCAGGATCATGCCATGATGCAGGAGCGGCGGCAGCATGGTGAGCAGGGTCGCCTCCTGGCCACCGTGCATGGAAGCGGTGGAGGTGAACACCCCGGCCGGCTTGCCGGAGAGCGCGCCGGAAAACCACAGGGCGCTGGTGCCGTCGAGGAAATGCTTGAGCGGCGCGGCCATGTTGCCGAAATGGGTCGGGCTGCCCAGGGCCAGGCCGTCGCAGTGCTTGAGATCGTCCAGGCTGGCGTAAGGCGGCCCCTCGGCGGGAACGGCGGGCGCCGTCGCCTCACTTACGGCGGAGATTTCCGGCACGGTGCGCAGCTTGGCGACCGCGTCCGGGACTTCTTCGACCCCGCGGGCGATCATGCGCGCCATATCGGCGGTGGAGCCGTGGCGGCTGTAATAGAGGATCAGGATTTCAGCTCTGCTGCGCTTCGAGTCGGTCATGGATATCGGGGGTTGGGCAAAGGATGTCAGCCGAGGATGGCCAGCACGTTCTCCGGCGGGCGGCCCAGCGCCGCCTTGCCGTGGGCCACGACGATCGGGCGCTCGATCAGCACCGGGTGGCTGGCCATGGCCGCGATCAGCGCATCGTCGCCGAGTTCCGGATTCGCCAGCCCCAGCTCCTTGTACGGGGCCTCGCCCTTGCGCAGCAACTGGCGCGGCGTGATGCCGAGAAGGCCCAGCAGTTCGCGCAACGTCGCCGCGTCGGGCGGGGTCTTCAGGTATTCGATCACGGTGGGCTCGATACCGCGGTCTTGCAATAGTTTCAGGGTTTCCCGCGACTTGCTGCAGCGCGGATTGTGGTAGATGGTCACGGACATGATGTGGCTTCCTCCGGGGTCGTTCAAGGCGATCAGGCGTCGGGCGAACTGTGGGCGTCGAACTCGACGAGCTCCCGCAGCACCGTGGTGGCATAGGCCCCGGCGGGCAGCGAAAACGCCAGCTCGCAGGCATCGGCGCCGATCGGCGAAAATTCGAGATCCGCTACTGGCAGCCGCAGGGCCCGCCGGGCGAGTTCGAGCCCGCAGCGTTCCAGACCTTCGCGGAATGCCGCGCATTGTGCCAGGGCTTCCCGCTCCATTTCGAGCGCCGCGCCGGAAATCGCCGGGTCGCCGGTGCCCCACAGCGTGCCGCTGGGATGGATCGCGAGCGCTTCGATGCGCCGCTCGATGGCTTCGTCCAATCGGTCCGCCTTGAAGAAGCTGTTGGAGCCGGTGAACATGAAGGCGTCGCCCTCCAGCGCCCGGTTCCAGCTGCCGTTCCCGACCCGATGGGCGAGGATGCGGTTGAACAAATAGGCGCGCGCCGCCGACAGATACAGCGAGCGCTTGTTGCGGTCGATGCGCCGGCGCGGATCGGCGAACAGCCGCAGCGCCTCCTGCAGATTGCGGCCCCCGTGGCCGAAACGCTGCGGGCCGAAATAGTTCGGCACGCCGGCCGCGCGGATCGCGGCGCAGCGGGCTTCCAGGCTATCGAGCGCGCCTTCCAACTCCCGCACGACGATGCGGAAGCGGTTGCCTTCCAGGGCGCCGCGTTTGAGCTTGCGGTCGTGCCGCGCATGGCGCACTACGGCGATGCTTTCGCTTGCCAGCGCGCTCCAGTCGGGATCGGGTTTGCCGGGCAGTCCTATGCTGAACCACTGGGTGGTGACGGCGTGGCGGTCCTTGAGGCCGGCATAGCCCACGTCCATCGGCTTGACACCGGCCAGCCTGGCGATCCGTTGCGCCACGTGGTCGGTGTTCTCCCCGGTCTTGCGGATGAGCACGAAGGCATGTTCGCCCTGGCCGCTGGGCTCGAAGCCGAGGATTTCGTCGACCCGGAAGTCTTCCGGAGAGACCCGGATGCGGCCGCGGCATGTCACTTCCCCGTGTGCCCGCGGCAGCTCGTCGAGTCCGAAGCGGGAAATGGTTTCGCTCATCGGCCGACGAGCAAGGCGACCGCGTGCGCCGAAATGCCTTCGCCGCGTCCTTCGAAACCCATGCCTTCGGTGGTCGTCGCCTTGACGTTGACGCAGCCGGCGGGGATTTCCAGGTCCTGGGCGATGTTTTCGCGCATCGCCTGGATGTGCGCGGCCAGCCGTGGCGCCTGGGCGACGACGGTCAGGTCGACGTTGCCGATGCCATAGCCCTCCTCGGCCACCTTCTGTCGGACCTCGCGCAGCAGCAGGCGGCTGTCGATGCCCTTGTAGCGGCTGTCGGTGTCGGGAAAGTGGCGGCCGATGTCGCCGAGAGCGGCCGCCCCCAGCAGCGCGTCGCACAGCGCGTGCAGCGCCACGTCGCCGTCGGAATGGGCGGCGAATCCCCGGTCGAACGGGATCGTCACGCCGCACAGCACGACGTGGTCGCCCTCCTTGAAACGGTGGGCGTCGTAACCTTGGCCTATTCGAAACATTGTCGCTCCAGATAGAAGGCGGCCAGGGGGAGGTCCTCCGGCCGGGTGATTTTGATGTTGTCGGACCGTCCTTCGACCACCCTGGGGGATTGCCCGGCCAGTTCGAGGGCGCTGGCCTCATCCGTCACCGCGAGCCCGCCTTTCGCCGCCGACTCCAGCGCCTCCTTAAGAGCCCGGTAGCGGAACATCTGGGGGGTGAGGGCGCGCCAGATGCGGCTGCGGTCCGGGGAGCCCTTGATCGTGCCGTTTTCGACCTCCTTGAGGGTGTCGGTGACCGGCAGCGCCAGGATGCCGCCCACGGGGTGGTCTTCCAGGATTTCCATCAGGCGTTCCACGTCCGCGGGGGTGATGCAGGCCCGGGCGGCGTCGTGCACCAGCACCCAGTCGTCGTCCGCGGCGTGGGCGGACAGGGCGCAAAGGGCGTTCAGCACCGAGTCGGCGCGCTCCTTGCCGCCGGTCGCCGTCAGCACCCGCGGCTCGCGCGAGCAGGGCAGCTCCGGCCAGAACTCGTCGTCCGCGCCCAGCGCAACCATGACGGCGGACACGCGGTGC
This sequence comes from Methylococcus geothermalis, assembly GCF_012769535.1. Classification (NCBI taxonomy): domain Bacteria; kingdom Pseudomonadati; phylum Pseudomonadota; class Gammaproteobacteria; order Methylococcales; family Methylococcaceae; genus Methylococcus; species Methylococcus geothermalis. The sequence continues at coordinate 3,341,263 of NZ_CP046565.1, read as the reverse complement.
ACTGCGAGCAGGCGTTCGACGGTGTGTTGCAGCACCGGCTTGCCGGCCACCTCCAGGTATTGCTTGGGAACGTCGGCTCCCATCCGTTTGCCCACGCCGGCGGCGGGGATCACGATCCAGAACCGCGTTTCGGCTTCGCCGCTCTTCGGGTCAGTGCTCATGTGCCGGGACTTCGATGGCGGATGGGGCCGGTGTCGCCGGCTTGCGCGGCTTACGGGAAGGCGGCGGTGTAGGCGCAGGACTGGGCGTGGGATGCGCCGCGTCGATGATCTGTACCAAGGTTTCGCCCTCCTTGATCATCCCGAGGTCCCGCCGCGCATACTCCTCGATGGCATCGGTGCCCTCCTTGAGGTCCAGCACTTCGGCTTCCAGCGCCGCGTTTCGCTGCCGCCGCTTTTCGCCTTCCTCGGTGAGTTCCACGATGCGCTCCTGCAACCGATGCATTTCCACCAGGTTGCCGTCCCCGAACCACAGCCGGTACTGGAGCAGGGCGATCAGCACCAGCAGGAATGCGATCAGTTTGTTCACCCCCGCTCCGGGCCGCCGGCCGCGGCTCAGGCCAGGTTCCTGACTACGCTGCGGCCGCCATAGCGCGCCGTCTCGCCCAGCTGTTCCTCGATCTTGAGCAGCCGGTTGTACTTGGCGATGCGGTCGGAGCGGCTGAGCGAGCCGGTCTTGATCTGGCCGGCGCAGGTGGCGACGGCGAGGTCGGCGATGGTGGCGTCCTCGGTTTCCCCGGAGCGGTGGGACACGACCGCGGTGTAGCCGGCTTCCGCGGCGATGCGGATGGCTTCCAGGGTTTCGGTCAAAGTGCCGATCTGGTTGACCTTGATTAGGATCGAGTTGGCGATCCCGGCCTCGATGCCTTGGCTGAGGATGGCCGGGTTGGTCACGAACAGGTCGTCGCCCACCAGCTGGATGCGGCGGCCCAGCTTGTCGGTATGGATGCCCCAGCCGTGCCAGTCGTTTTCCGCCATGCCGTCCTCGATGCTGACGATGGGATACTTGTCGACCCAGGCGGCCAGGTAGTCCGAGAACTCGTCGGAGGTGAAGCGCTGGCCTTCCGAAGCCAGGGTGTAGATGCCGTCGGCGTAGAACTCCGAGCTGGCGACGTCGAGGCCGAGGCAGATGTCCTCGCCAGGCCGGTAGCCGGCCTTTTCGATGGCTTCGAGGATGATCCCGATGGCGGCCTCGTTGGACGGCAGGTTCGGCGCGAAGCCGCCTTCGTCGCCCACGCCGGTGGCGAGTCCCCGCTCCGACAGCACTTTCTTCAGGGTGTGGAACACCTCTGCGCCATAGCGCAGGGCCTCGCGGAAGCTCGGCGCGCCCACCGGCAGGATCATGAATTCCTGCATGTCGATGCTGTTGTCGGCATGGGCGCCGCCGTTGATGATGTTCATCATCGGCACCGGCAACAGGAACTCGCCGCTGAGGTTGAGGTAGGCGTATAGCGGCTTTTTCGCATTAGCGCTAGCGGCACGGGCAGTAGCCAGCGACACCGCCAAAATGGCGTTGGCGCCGAGCACGCCCTTGTTGTCGCTGCCGTCGAGTTCGATCATGCGCCGGTCGATCGCCGCCTGGTCCTCTGCGTCCATGCCGGTCAGTGCGGCTTTGATCGGACCGCGCACGTTTGCGACGGCTTTGAGCACGCCTTTGCCGAGGTAGCGGGAGGTGTCGCCGTCGCGCAGCTCGATGGCCTCGCGGGCGCCGGTCGAGGCGCCGGAAGGCACCATGGCGCTGCCTTCGGCGCCGGAATCCAGGATCACTTCCGCCTGGACGGTCGGGTTGCCGCGGGAATCCAGAATCTCCCGGGCCAGGATGTCGACGATCTTGCTCATGGGATCACCAATGGGTATGCGTTGGATTGTTCGGGCCGACGACGCGAGGCTACGCGTCCCGGACGCCGATGTTAGGCGGCCTGGATTACAGCAGGGGGCTTGCCTTGACGGTGCGGTCGAGGCCAGCCAGCAGCTCCAGCAAGGCTTTCATGCGGTCCAGCGGCCAGGAATTGGGGCCGTCGCTCAGCGCGCGGTTGGGGTCGGGATGGGTTTCCATGAACAGGCCCGAGATACCCACCGCCACCGCCGCGCGCGCCAGCGCCGGCACGAATTCGCGCTGGCCGCCGGAAGCGGTGCCCTGGCCGCCCGGCAATTGCACCGAATGGGTGGCGTCGTAGACCACCGGGCACCCGGTGTCGCGCATGATGGCCAGCGAGCGCATGTCCGACACCAGGTTGTTGTAGCCGAAGGATACCCCGCGTTCGCACACCATGATGTGGCGGTTGCCGGTGGCGAGCGCCTTGGCGGAGACATGCTTCATGTCCCATGGCGCCAGGAACTGTCCCTTCTTGATGTTGACCGGCTTGCCGGCGCCGGCGACGTTCTGGATGAAGTTGGTCTGGCGGCACAGGAAGGCCGGGGTCTGCAGCACGTCCACCACCGAGGCGACTTCCTGCAGCGGCGTGTCCTCGTGGACGTCGGTCAGCACCGGCACGCCGATCTGCCGCTTCACCTCGGCCAGGATGCGCAAGCCCTCTTCCATGCCCGGGCCGCGGTAGCTCGCATGAGAGGAGCGGTTGGCCTTGTCGAAGGAGGACTTGTAGATGAACGGGATGTCCAGCGTTCCGGTGATTTCCTTGAGCGTTCCTGCGGTGTCCAGCGCCATCTGCTCGCTTTCGATGACGCAGGTGCCGGCGATCAGGAACAGAGGGTGTTCCAGGCCGACGGGGAAACCACAGAGTTCGAACGGCCGCGCCGATCCTTCGATGTTGCTCATGATGATGCCGTGTCCTCGCTATGGGCGCAGGCCGCGCGGACGAAGCCGCTGAACAGCGGGTGGCCGCCGCGCGGGGTGGAGGTGAATTCGGGGTGGAACTGGCAGGCCAGGAACCAGGGATGGCCGGGAATCTCCACCATCTCCACCAGGCGCCCGTCCAGCGACTTGCCGGAGACCCGCAGGCCTGCCGCTTCCAGGGTCTTGAGGTAGTGGTTGTTGAATTCGTAGCGGTGGCGGTGCCGCTCGGTGATGACATCTTTGCCGTAGGTTTCATGGGCCAGGGTGTCGGGTATCAGCCGGCATTTCTGTCCGCCCAGCCGCATGGTGCCGCCCAGGTCCGAATTGCCGCTGCGGTATTCGGTGCTGCCGGCCTCGGTCTTCCATTCGGTAATGAGGGCGATGACCGGGTGCGGCGAGGAGGGCAGGAACTCGGTGCTGTGCGCGCCTTCCAGCTTGGCCACGTTGCGGGCGAATTCGATCACGGCCACCTGCATGCCCAGGCAGATGCCGAGGTAGGGGATGCGGTTCTCACGGGCGTATTTCACCGTGGCGATCTTGCCTTCGATGCCGCGCTCGCCGAAGCCGCCGGGGACCAGGATGGCATCGACGCCTTCCAGGGCCTCCGTGCCGTGGTCTTCGATTTCCTCGGACTCGATGAAGCGGATGTCGACCCGGGTGCGGGTATGGATGCCGGCATGGATCAGGGCTTCGCTCAAGGACTTGTAGGCATCGGAATGGTTGACGTACTTGCCCACCATGGCGATGGTGACCGAGCGTTCCGGGTGCTTGAGCGCGTCGACCACGTGATGCCATTCGCTCAGGTCGGCGGGACCGGCGTCGAGACGGAGCTTGCGCACCACGATCTCGTCGAGCTGCTGCTCGTGCAGCAGGCTGGGGATGCGGTAGATGGTGTCGGCGTCCACCGAGGCGATAACCGCGTCTTCCTGCACATTGGTGAACAGCGCGATCTTGCGGCATTCGCTCTTCGGGATCGGCCGGTCCGAGCGGCAGATCAGGATGTCCGGCTGGATACCGATGGTGCGCAGTTCCTTGACCGAATGCTGGGTCGGTTTGGTCTTCAGCTCGCCGGCGCTGGAGATGTAGGGCACCAGGGTCAGGTGGATGAACAGCGAGCGTTCGTCGCCCAGATCGACCCGCATCTGGCGGATCGCCTCCAGGAAGGGCAGGGATTCGATGTCGCCGACCGTGCCGCCGATCTCGATCAGGGCCACGTCATACCCTTCCGCGCTGAGGCGGATGCCGCGCTTGATCTCGTCGGTGATGTGCGGGATGACCTGCACGGTAGCGCCCAGGTATTCGCCCCGGCGTTCCTTGCGGATCACGTTCTCGTAGATCTGGCCGGTGGTGAAGCTGTTCGTCTTGCTCATGGTGGTACGAACGAAGCGTTCATAATGGCCCAGGTCGAGATCGGTCTCGGCGCCGTCCTCGGTCACGAACACCTCGCCGTGCTGGAACGGGCTCATGGTGCCCGGATCGACGTTGATGTAGGGATCGAGTTTCGTCAGCGTCACTTTCAGCCCGCGCGCCTCGAGGATGGCGGCGAGGGAGGATGCGGCAATGCCTTTGCCCAGCGACGAAACGACTCCGCCGGTGATGAAGATGTATTTCGTCATGAAAACTCGAATCTGTGCGATTGAGGAGATGTCCGGGAGGGCTCGGGGGACGCCCATCGGCATGGGCTGGGCGGCACGGACAATGCCGGTATTGTAACCAAAGGCGTGGGGGGACGTCACGGGCGGGAAGGCGTTACGGCCTTCGGCAAAAGAATCGGGCAGGAAACGCTGCGCGAAGCTATTGGAGTGTGGGTTTTCGGACCCACGGCCGAAGCACTTTACTTTCGTGCGGCCCAAAGAAAGTGCTCAAAGAAAAGGCCGCCCGGCATCCGCGAAAAAGCCCTTGCGCTTCTCGCTTGCCAGGCAGGGTCGACAGAAGGGACATCCATTCCCCTCTGTCGATGCGCCGCCTCCACGCGGCACTCCTTCGGGCTGATCTGCCTGGCAAGCTGCGATGCTCGGCGCGGCGGAACGGGATTGGGGATCAAGAGCGGATCGCCACGCCACGCGCGGCCTCATGAGCCGAAATCGAAGGCGTTGCTCAAATCCCCGGCGTTCGGGCGCACGCCCGGCAGCGGTTCGAGGCCGAAGCGGCGGGTGATGAATTTGATGATCGAGGTCGTGTCGTACATCGTGTGGTCGACCTGCCCGCGCTTGGCGAACGGGGATACGATGATGGCCGGGATGCGGACGCCGGGGCCCCAGCGGTCGCCCTTGGGCGGGGCGACGTGGTCCCAGAATCCGCCGTTTTCGTCGTAGGTCACGATCACCGCGGTTGAAGACCACAGCGGGCTTGCCTGTATCTTCCGGACCAGTTCGGCGATATGGGCGTCCCCGGAGAGGACGTCGGCATAGCCCGGATGTTCGTTCAGCTTGCCCTGCGGCTTGTAGAAACTGACCTGGGGCAGGCGGCCGGCTTCGATCGCGGCCAGGAAATCCGCGCCATCCTTCAAATGCTCGGCCCGCTCCGGCGTGCCCGGCGCATAGCGGGCGAAATAGTTGAACGGCTGGTGATGGGCCTGGAAGTTGGGCGAGCCCTGTGCCTTGCCGTAGATCACCTGGCGTGGCTGCGTCCCCTGCATGCCTTCTTCGACGGCGGCGTTCCAGGCGCCGGCATACCAGGCCCAGGTCACGCCCTTGGCGCTCAGGGTGTCGCCGATGGTCTTGAAAGACTGTGGCGGCAAGGGGTGTTGGGACGGATCGGCCAGGCGGCGGTCGCCGCCGGCAGCGGGCGGGATGCCGCTGGGCTGGTAGGGCGGCTGTTCGTTGAGCACCGCGTAGCCGTCCGGCGTGATGCGGGAGGCAGTGTACCTGGCCGGTCCTTGCAGCGCGCTGGGCGGGGAGTCGGGTGCGCGGAGCAGCCGGCCGGAAGCGTCGAGCTTGGCGACCCGCTCCGCCGGCGCGTCCGGGAACACGGGGGTGCAGGCGCAGACCAGCCAGAAATGGTTGAGGAAGGAGCCGCCGAAGGCGCCCATGAAGAAATTGTCGGCCAGGGTGAATTCTTTGGCGATCTCCCACATGGGGAGTTTCGATCCGTCGTAGTAGCCCATGGCGAGTCCCCCGGCGTCGGAGACGGCGGCGAAGCGGTTCATCTTGCCGCCGTTGATCTGTTCCTGGTTCTGGTAAAAGGCGTGGATCAGGTCCCGGGTCTGCTGCGACAGCGCCATGCCTATGGGCGGCGCATCCAGCCGGAACGGGCCGTTCGATATCCGGGCAGGAAAAGCCGGATCGGGTTGGGCGCTGCCATTTCGCCACACCGGCGGCAGATGGGGCAGGACGGAGCCGTCATGGTCGACCTGACGCTTGGCTTCGTCACTGGCGTTGGCGATGCCGTTGGCGCCGGGGAAAAGTCCGTACAGGTTGTCGAAGCTGCGGTTCTCGGCGTAGATGACGATGATGTGCTCGATCCGGCCCAGCGGGCCGTCCGCGGGTGAGGCGGGTTTGGACTGTTGCGCGCCGGAACTGCAGCTGTTCAGCAGCGCGCCGATGAGGCAGGCGATAGGCCAATGCTTGAATTGCGGCATGGACATGGGGGTATCCTCTTGCAGGTCTTCCAAAGGTGTCGGCGGCGGAGCGAATCCTGAAGTAGAGCCCATTGGCCACCACAATTCAAACGCACTGGATGAACAGGAATGCATGGGCTCCGGCGGTTCGAACTTAGGAGGCAGGTTTGAGGCGTTCGAGAGTCGATTTCCCGCTCGGAGCATCGCTGCTGCTGGCATCGTGCCTATCGCCCGAGGCGGCCGGCATCGACGGCATGGCCGGTGCCTGGACGTCGCTCAGCTTGATGGGCAGCCTAGGCAGCGTTTCTCCGGACGGGCGCAAATTCAAATGGTATGTGAGAGATCAGGTCCGTCTGCGCGACGACGATCCGCCGAACGCCTGGCGCATGTACGAAGATTTGCTGTGGGTGGGGCTGGGCTATCAGATCGAGCCGCACTTCCTGGTCGGTATGGGCTACGCCCATACCTGGCTCCATCCGTTGGGTCAACCTTCGTATCAGGAAAATCGCCCCTATCTGGAAGCGGTGTTGACTCACGAAGCGGGCGGCGGAAAGCTGGTCAGCCGGACCCGGCTCGAGGAGCGGGTGCTGCAGCAGGGCGGTGAAGTCGGGGTCCGCTTCCGCGAGGCGCTGACCTGGAGCCATCCCTTGCGCTTCGTGGCGGAAGGGATCGACGTTTACGTTGGGGAGGAGCTGATGGTCTGCCCGAATTTCAGCGTATTCGGCCCGGCCGGCTTCTGCCAGAACCGTCTTCTGTCCGGACTGACCTATCGCCTGAGCCGGAGTCTTGGCTTGGATGTCGGCTATCTGGGCCAGTACATGGCGGGTACGCCGGGTACTGCCAATGTATGGACGCACAACGTCCAGTTTGACCTTCACTATGCCTTTCCGGATCACTGAACGGGAACGCTTCATCCGGTTGAACCGGGATCGGCGGCATCTGCTTCCCCGAGCCTTGCTGCTGGGCCTGCTGGCCGGGGGCACGGCGGTGGTATTCCACCTTGGGCTGGATGCCGGCGAAGCATGGCGCGCGCGCATGCTGCGCTTCGCGCACGGCTGCGATACGTCCGGGATGGCCATTCCCGTGGCGGTATCGGCCCTGTGCGTCTTTCTGGCGGCCTGGCTGGTCGAGCGGTTCGCACCGGAGGCATCGGGCAGCGGCATTCCACATGTCAAGGCCGTGCTGCTGGGCGTGCGCGGATTCCGCTGGGTCAGGGTGCTGGCGGTCAAGTTCTTGAGCGGCTTGATCGGCATCGGCGGGGGGCTCGCGCTGGGGCGGGAGGGGCCGACCGTGCAGATGGGCGCGGCGGTTGCGGCGGGATTGGCGGCGGGGTTGTCCTCCTCGCCCGATGAGCGCCGCGCCCTCGTCGCGGCCGGGCCGGGCGCCGGCCTGGCTGCCGCCTTCAACGCGCCCCTTTCGGGATTGATGTTCGTGGTGGAGGAGTTGCGCGGTCAGTGTTCCTCCCTGGAGTTTTTTGCCGCGGCGATCGCCTGCCTCGCGGCCGACATGGTCTGTCGTCTGGTCCTGGGCGAGTTGCCGGCGTTCCGGGTGATGATTTCCGCGACGCCCGCCCTCGACTTGCTGCCTGCCTTCGTGGTCCTGGGCATGTCGTCCGGCGTGCTCGGCGTCGCTTTTAACCGGGCCTTGCTGGCGGTGCAGTGCTGGCGCCCGCATCGGCCGGCATGGCGCAAAGTGGTCTGGCTGGGCTGGGGATGTTCGATCGGGGCGATCGGCTGGCAGGCGCCGGCGCTGTTGGGGGGCGGACAGGGTTTGGTCGGGAGAATCCTGGACGGTGAAGCCGGCTTGGCTTTGAACCTGATTCCCCTCTATTTTGCGGCCCGTTTCGCTCTTACCATCGGTAGCTATGGCACCGGCGCGGCGGGCGGCATCTTCGCGCCGATTCTGGTGCTGGGGGCGCTGCTCGGGTTGGCGGCAGGATCGGCGATTCAATCGTTGGCGCCGGCCTTGATTGTCGAACCCAAGGCTTTTGCAGTGGTTGGCATGGCGGCGTTTTTCACCGGCGTGGTGCGGGCACCGCTCACCGGCGTGGTGCTGATGATCGAGATGACCGGCAACTACCTGCTCATCCTGCCGTTGCTGGCAGCCTGCTTCGCGGCGCTGGTGGTCGCCGACCGCCTGCACGACCTGCCGATCTATGAAGCATTGCTGGAGCGGGAGTTGCATGGATCTAGGGCGCGGCGTTCACGTTGAAGGGATCGGCATAGATATCCTTCATCGAAGCACCCGCCAGGAAGGCGCGCTTCTTCGCCGCGCTCACCATCGCCGGGTGGCCGCACAGAAACAGCCGCTTGTCTTTGAAGTCCGGGACTTCCCGGAAAGCGACTTCGTGAGCGCGTCCTCCCGCCAAGCCGGTCGACGGTTCTTCGCCGGACACACAGGGTACGTAGTCGAAATTCGTATGGTCCCTCGCCAGCGTCCGCAGTTCATCGATCAGATAAAGGCCGGCACGGCTCCGGCTGCCGTGGAACAAGCGGATCGGCCCACGATGCCCCCGGTTCAGGGCATCGCGCAGGATGCCGTACAGGGGAGCGAGGCCGGACCCCGTGCCGATCAGCACGATTTCCTGCTCCGGCCGGCCGGGCACGTAGAAACAGTCGCCGCTGGGCCCGCGGAGGTCGACGGTTTGGCCGGGGCGCAGCTCTTCGTGTATCCAGCCGCTGACTTTGCCATCCGGCAGCCGCCGGACATGCAGGTGCAGGTGCTCGTCATGCTGCGGCACGCTGGCGAGGGAATAGCTGCGTCCCAGGGTCGGGTCGCGGAACAGGTTGATGAATTGTCCGGGCCGGTATTCCAGGGGCTCGTGACATTCGAGCGCCACGTGCATGATCTCGCCGTTGAGCGGTTTCAACGCTTTGACGGTCGCGGGAACCGAGTTCTGCGCGTCGTGCGGAAGCACCGCTTCGATATCTTCCGTCGGACGGCAGACGCAGGCGAGGAAATAGTTCTGGAGCTTCAGGGAGTCCTTCAGGCCCTGCTGTGAGGATGCCGGCGGAGTGCCGCGGACGGCACGCATCAGGCAGGTCTGGCAAACGCCGCTCCTGCAGGAAAACGGGACAGGCGCGCCGTGCTCGACGAGACAGTCGAGGACGGACTGGTCTTTGCCCAGCAGGTAAGTGTCTTTACCGTACTTGAGGTTCGTCATGCCGGCGCTCCTGTGGGTCCTTGCCGTTAGCGGCCCAGCACGTCGTTTCGGGTGCTTTCGGCGATCGCCGCCGCCTGCGCGATCAACTCCTCCGGCACGTTCAATTCCTTCAAGGTGGCGCCCAGATGTTCCATGACGGCATCGAAGTGGGAGTCGTTCAGGCCCTGTTGAACCAGGTGCGCATGTCCGCGCCTCATGTCCATCCCGGTGTAGTTGTGCGGGCCGCCGAATGCCATGGTCAGGAAAGCCTTCTGCTTGGCTGCCTGCTTCTCCATGTCCACGCCTTCGAAAAAGCGGTTGATGCGCGGGTCCGCCAAAACCTTGCGGTAGAAAATCTCCACGGCGGCGTCGACCGCCGCTTCTCCCCCGATTTGCGCATAGAGCGAAGCGTGGGATTCGGTCCACCAGTCGGCGAGCTTCTTTTCTGTCATGATCTTCTCCTAAGTCGAAATACAGTGCATGAACTGTTATAAGATGCATTGCAAATACAACTTTAGAGTCGATACCGGCGGATGTCAAGCCTCCTCTGAGAGCGTGGTATGCTATCGATCGCAGCTTTAACAGGTACCAGCCATGCAACTCACGCAGTTTACGGATTTCTCGCTGCGGGTCCTGATCTATCTGGTGCGCTCGCCGGAGCCCGGGATGGCGACGATCCCCGAGATCGCCGAGTACTATCGGATTTCGCGGAATCACCTAGTGAAAGTGGTGAACAACCTGGCGAACAGCGGCCTTCTCGTGACCATGCGCGGCAAGGGCGGGGGCCTGAGGCTGGCGCGTCCGGCCGACACGATCACCATCGCCGAGGTGGTTCGCCTGACGGAGCCGAACATGAACCTGGTCGAATGTTTCGACCCCAAGGCCAGCCACTGCCGGATCGACCGGGGCTGTTTCCTCAAGGCCATCTTGTACGAGGCGCGGAAAGATTTTCTGGCGGCGCTTGAGCGTCACACGCTGGCCGACGCCGCTCGTATGGGCTTGGGGGCGGAAGGCAAGACACGGGCCATCGGGTGATCCGCCCATGCAAGCGAAAAACGGGGCTGGGCAGTCCTTTCCAATCCAGAGATGAGCCTGAAGGAGGGTTGAGGAAGCAGCGGTTCAGGCGGCGTTGGTTTGGGATTGGTTGATGAGTTGAAAGAGTTCAGCCCGAGCCTGATTCAAGCGTTGGGCGGCTTCATTATCGCTGTATCGGTTGGCGATGGCATCCAGTGGTTGGAAGGTGATGCCGGGCTTGAGGTATTCGGAGGCTTGGGGCAAGGATTTCCATTTCTCGTAGGGCGTCATCATGTCCTGGTAGCGGTAGTGTTTGCGAAGCTTACCTTTGGCATCGACCGATTCGGTGGGGAAGTGGCAGGGCCTGTGGAAGTTGAGATACTCGGTGAGCATGCCGCTGGTGAAGCGATTGACCGCCGCGGCGAAGCGGCCGGGGATATGGCTGTAGCCGAGGTGTTTGCGGAGGGTGGAGCCGTTTTTGGATTCGACCAGGGCATTATCGTTGGTCTTTCGAGCGCGAGACTTGGTCTGTTCGATACGGAGCTTTTCGAGCAGTTTGGCGACTTTCTTGTTGATGTACTCCGAGCCGTTGTCGGTGTGAAACCCCTGGATGGTGAAGGGGAAGCTGTTGAGGAGTTGGGTGAGCACCGGCACCAGGAAGTGCTCGCTGATCTTGGCCGTGGCAAAGACGGCTTGGAACGGGGTGACTTCATCCACCGCGTGGATCAGATACAGCCCCTTGATGCCGTCCAGATCGCCCTGATGGACCGAATCGATGCGCAGATAGCCGGGCTTGCCTTGGGGTGTGGGCTTGCGCCGTTCGCCGATCTGGACATGAACCGGGCGGGTCTTGTCGAAGCTGCCGCGCTGAGTCCGGTAGGTCTTGTGCTGGCGCAGGTTGTAGAGGTGGCCGTTTGAGATTCGCGCCAACCGTTCGAAGCGGGCGTCGCCGAAGACCTGGTGCATGCGCTCGCACAGCTTGCGTATCGCGGGGCCCGAGAGCGTGCCATGCAGCGCATCCGTCTCGGCCAGCAGGCGAACATCCTCCGCCGTGTAGCGCCGCGCCAAGGGCTTGGCGGGAGCTCGGCGGCGATCCTCGATGACACCCGCGCGGCAGAACTGAGTGATGGCGCGGGTCAGCTGGGCTCGGGACAGCCCGGTCACCTTGGCCAGGTAGCGGCGCAGCAGGCCCTTATCGGTCCGTGTGCAGTGCATGTAGCGAAAGCGCTTGAGCGTGTCCGTCATCCACAGATGGGCGACGGTGCGGTCGGTGAGAGTGAAAGAAACGGGCTCATTGCCCTCCACGAAGGCGCGTACCTGCGCCAGGGTTTGAAGTCCTGCGGTCTGCAAAGTCACGATCACCTCTCCATGATCCCAACTTCGCCGCCTCCAGGCTCACCTCACACTGGAAACACGGCCCTCCCTTCAGGCTCATGTGTCATTGGACAAGGCTGTCCCGTGAGGTGATAAACCTTCTTGTGAAAGAGATCGGGGTGTGATGCTTGCCATTGTTTCAGGGCCTGGACCGGCGTTTGATGGTTGAGGGCTCGCTGCGGCATGTGGTGATTGTAGAGGTTGGCATAACGCAGCAAGGTGGTCGCCAGGTCTTCGGTCGAGTCGAAGCGATGGGTTTGCAGCACCTCGGCAATGCGGCCCTTGAACCGTTCGACCATGCCGTTGGTTGGTGGCTTTCGGGGTGGAATCAAGCGGTGTTCGATAGTGTGCTCGGCGCAGGCTTGATCGAAGAGGTGGGTGCCCGTCGGTTGCTTGGCCTTAACCAGGAAGCGGTCAGTGAACTCCGAGACGTGATCGGTCAGGCATGTCGGGATGCGGAACGGTGCCGCCTCGACCACGGCCTTCAAGAACGCCTTGGCGGAACGCGCGGTGCGGTTGGGTTTCAGAGCCACGTAGACCCACCGCGTGGCGCGATCGATGGCGGCGAACAGGAACTGGCGGGCTTCGCCCTGGATGGCGGGGAGGTACTTCACGTCGACGTGGAGGAAGCCCGGCTCATAAGCCTTGAAGGATTTGTGGGGTGTGGCGGCGGGTATCGGTTGCAAGGCCTTGAGATGAGCGACGCCATGCCGCCGCAGGCAGCGATCCAGCCCGGAGCGCGAGACGCCGGATTGAGGCATTCCCGCGTGACGGCCAGCAGGTCATCCAGCGGCAACAGCAGGTGTTGCCGCAGGTAGACGACGATGGCCTCCCGCGCCGGGGTCAACGTGGTATGCAGCATAGGCGGCCGGTGGGAGGCGTCTTCGACCGACGTCCGCCGGCGCCACTTCTGCACGGTGGCACGGGCGAGGCCCTACTGCCGGGCCAGGGCCCGCGAACCCTGGGTGGACTCCTGAAGTTCCCGCCGCACCGCGGGCGTCGTACGGGCACGGGGATGCAAACGAATCATCATCGGGACGCTCCCTTCTTCGAGGACGGACCAAACACTTCCCGGAGCAGACTTCGGGCTTCGAATAGCGCCTAACTCCTTCGAGGAAGATGATCACGCGGGACGTAACACCTACTCACCCGAACTCAATGCCATCGAAATCCTGTGGAAGAAGATCAAGTACGAGTGGCTTCCGTGGCTGGCGTACCACAGTTTCGACGCACTTCGCGCCGCCTTGCGGGACATCTTCGAAAACTTGGGCGGAAAATACCAGGTTAATTTTGGGTAGGTACTTAGGGAACCTCTGAACAAACCCGATTTGGCCGGTAAAAACACATCCCGCTGATAATCAGGCTTTGAAAATGGGTGAAGGGTACCGAAATTCCTTACTTACCGTGGCGATCCCCCCCGGATGCGCCCGTCGGGGCGGATTCCGGGCGCACCTCGCCCGTCAGGTCATCAATGCGTACCGCTTCAGGTAGAGATTGGTCAACCCTATCAGGGTAAACACCTGGGCGGCGTTCTTAGCCAGACCCCGGTAGCGCGTCTTGGTGTAGCCGAACTGCCGCTTCATCACCCGAAAAAGGTGCTCGATGCGGCTGCGCAGCGAGGACATCTTTCGATTGCGGCGTTTCTGTGCCGACCCCAGCCGCCGTTTCGGACGGGCCTTCAGGGCCACGCCCCACACGACCCCGGCCTGCCGCGCAGCGCGCTTATAGGTGTCGTTGACGTAGCCGGCATCGCCGAGGATCAGCCGGTCGTCCTCGCGCAGCAGGTTCGGCAACTGGCTGATGTCCGAGGCGTGGGCCGGTGTGACCGAGACCGTGTGGGCGACACCGGTGTGAACATCCGCTCCCACGTGCACCTTCATGCCGAAGAACCACTGATGGCCCTTCTTGGTCTGATGCATCTCCGGGTCGCGCGCTTTGGCCTTGTTCTTCGTCGATGGCGCGGCATGGATGATCGTCGCATCCACCATCGTGCCCCCCTTGAGCAGCAACCCTCGCGCTTCCAACACGTCATTGATGGCGTTCATCAACTTCGCCGTCAGCTCGTGACGTTCCAGCAGGCGCCGGAAGTTGAGGATCGTGGTTTCATCCGGCAGCGCGTCATCGGCCAACTCCAGACCCGCAAAACGCCGCATCGATTCGATCTCGTACAGGGCGTCTTCCAGGCCCGGGTCGGACAAGGCATACCATTGCTGGAGGAAGTAAAGCCTGAGCATCGTCGCCAACGGGTACGGTTGACGACCGCGCCGACCCGCTTTCGGGTAATGCGGTTCGATCACCGCCAGCAGTTCCGGCCACGGCACCGCCCGCTCCATCTCGGCCAGGAACTTCTCACGCCGGGTCTGCTTCTTCTTCCGGTCAAAGGCTAAGGAGGCGAAGGTGGTCTGTTTCATCGGGGCTCCGCGTTCAGGGGTTCTGGGCAGGAATAGCTTACCCGCAGGGTTTGTTCAGAGGTTCCTTAGCTGCAAGCTGGATGGTCAGTTTCATTACTAGAGTTGCTTCCAATGATAACCACATGATCACAAAGACATTTTTAGATTCCAAAGGCCAGCGGCAAGGCCGAAAAAGCTATCGATGAATATGTCGAGTCGGTTTCTAATCCGATGCATCAAGCAGTGAAAGGTCTTCATTCCTCCAATGGAGTGCTCGACTGAGATTCGGGTTCGTGCTTGCTTTTTATTCTCTCGTATTTGTTGAACTGTCAACGCGGCATGAGGATTGTTCTTGGATGCCCTGGGTTTCTTGTGAGGAAGGTGAATTCTGGCTTTATTCCCATCATCGGCAGTGGCACCAAAGAACCCCAAATCCAACCAGACATCGGCGCCATCAAACCACGATAATGCGGGATCGAACAGTTGCTTCATCAGCGCATAATCATGAACGCTGCCGGCCACAACACCTCCAACGAATAGAATTTGCCGCTCAAGGGTCGAAATGACTAAGGTTTTAACCGTATGTCGTTTTTTTTGCCGCTATAGCGGGCTTTTTGCTGATCGTCATCCTGTGGCCTGACGCAACCGCATTCCACTCCGTCAATGATGAGATCGCCATGTTTTTCAATCAGTTTCATCATCTCTCCCGGTGTCGTCAGCGCCCGCTCTGGCAGCAGATCGAGCTTCGCCAAGCTGCGCCGCAACACGGGCAGAAGTTGTTCCACATGTCGATGCGCATGCCCCGAACTCAAGCCAAAATGAAAGCCCAGGACATCGAAGGTACAGTAGGTTTTGAGGTAATACAAAATGAAGAACAGCTTCTTATCCATCCGATCGAGATAGCCAACATGACCTCCTTTTTGTACCCGTTTTATTTCGCCTTGCCTAACACGTTCTTGCTGAATCTCCGCATAGGCCTCTTCAAAGATAGGGTAGAGCTTGGCGAATTGAGCCTTGTTCATTCCGATCAGGGCTCTGACAGTACGTTCGCTGGTTTCTTCCATGAACTTTTCAAAAATCACTGACTGACACCATTCGATTGTTGTTAATGGGTATATTTATACCACAATAAATCCATTTTTATCATCGGAAGCAACTCTACTGAATTGAGTAAAACTTTCTGAATTCATTGGCCACCGCTTGAGACTCTTCCGGTTCGATAGGTCTGATCTTTTCGTACATTACAACACGCACGTCGTTATCAAGGTGGAAATCCCCGGGAAGCGCCTTGAACGCAGCGCCTATTGTTCTCCCCGTTTGAATGGCTTCCGCAGGAATAGCTATGACGCGTTGGTCCTCGGGGCGGAGGTGGTACTGTATTGGTGTCGCCAATATTATGTATCTGGCCGTGAAAAGCGAGGGTGATAATCCATCTCTTTTATCTACATGAGCGGATGGGGAAATACGTGCGCAGATATCTGAAGGATGGCCGAACTGGTAGCAGGCGTTACGCAGGATATCATCATTCAGAATAATCGAGCTTGCAATGACGTATGCTTGATCTTTGTTGTTGTTCAAATGGAACGCTATGGTATCTACAAGCTTCCTGAGCTCGTCAAGATCGTATCTTTGCAACGGATAATGACGCGTGCGGGAAAGAAAAGGTGCAGCAGCGGAGGCAATGTTAGCTGTGGCAGGGAAAAAAACGATAGCAAACTGGACGGCTAATGTTAGAAAATAACCTGCCGCCGCGACTCGTCTGATGGCTACGCAGTTAATGTACTGGATTGCGTCAACAACAAAAATGGAAGTCACGATAACGATGGTAGGGATAAGTAGATTCACATGGTGAGGGCCAAAGTCCTGAACCCGCGTGAACAGCAGTAGAATCACTACGAATTGTGTAGTAAGAAACAGGAAGCAGGCTCGATAACGTCGGTTGGCGAATCCATAGAATATGCCTAGAGCGAATATAAAAGAAGTCGCTGGTCCGAGGGTAGAGAATAAAAATTTGGCTGCGTTAACAAGCGCTGGGCCATTTCCCTTGTAGGCCGAATAAATCTCGGCATAGTTGGTCGTTGCCATCTGAATAGCTATCGGCGTGGCAACGGCAAAAAAGCTTGCGACCGCTGTAGCGCCGACCCCGGACAAGAATGCCGCCGACCTCCATATCGCTTTTCCATTCTCCTTAGGCAGGCAGAGAGCCAAGATGGTCTCCGTAATTACCGCCCCTCCAAAAAATCCCACGACCCAGAATGCGTACCATCGTCTAATTAATATTAGAAAGGCCAGAGATATTCCTATTATCAGGATATGTTTGAAGTTTCGTTTAGGGGGTGGGTGTCTAAAATATGAAAGAAGTGCAAAGCCTATTATGACTAATCCTGCAATATCAGGGTAACCCCATAGTACAGGCAAGAAAACCGCGGGAAGAAGAAGAAATGAAAATAGTGCAACTATGAAGGTATTGATGCGTTTGTGATGTAAATCACCGCACCTAATTTGAGTCGTGACGATTGCAATTATAACGGCAGATGGAACAAGGTAGAGTGTTGCCGTGGCTGAAATGAAAGAGACGCGATCGTCTCCAAATAGAATCGAGAAAGGAATAAGAAATGCCGCTTGAAGCAAGTTGTAATCATCGTATCGTATTGATTGAAAAATCTCAGATAGTGATGCGGAGGGTGCGTTGGTTACAGCCGCAGCGAGATGTTTAAATTTGAGCCAATAGTTTGCGTAGTCCCAGAAATAGATATAATTCTCTTGATTTACAAAATAATATACGAAAAAATTTGCGCCAACTAATGATGCCAGTGTTGCAAGCAGGTTATGATTACGGAATGACATGATTGGATGAGGGGGGCTTCGTCTGTGATATTATTCATTCAATGGGCACCTCGAATAACCCTTAATTTCCAGTGAACCTGGCCATCAAGTCATGCTTTTGACCGAATCCGGCTCAAATTCCTCAACAACCTGCCGCTTTTTCTTGCGGCCTTGCCCTGTTTTTACCCCGAGTGGGCATGGACGGCGGCCATTCGACCCATTCCAGGCTTCAAAAAGCCACGATGCCCGATCGCTGGAAGTACGCCAGCCGTTTCAGGTGGTAACAGGCAGCCCAATACCGTTAAGTTAAAGACTCGTGATAAAATGCGGTTTCTAACACATTGAAATTAAAGGATAAAATATGAAGGCCGCTTAGCAGGTTCCATGCCACTAGGGTCTCCGACATCGCCCAAACGCTCCATGATCCGGCTTTCATCGCCGCGCATCGCACCCACGAAACCGCCTTTTCCCGCCAGCGCATCCTCACCTTTCCGGTCCTGGTCGCCTTATCTGTTGTGTGCCTTCAAAGGCAGCCTGCAATCCCTGCTCGATGAGTTGTTCGCCACCCTCAACGGCTCCTTGGCCCGCGTGGCGAGCCAAAGCGCCCTGTCGCAAGCCCGACAAAAGCTGAAGGCGACCGTCTTCGATGCCTTAGAACGAGCGCCTGCCGTGTTCCCTGGCCGCCTTGCTGCCCGAACCACGCTGGCGCGGCCTGCGCCTGGTCGCCGTGGATTCCATCACCTTGCGCCTGCCGAACTGGCTAGCGAACCAAGACGCATTCGGCGTGCCGTTCGACAGCGGTGGTCAACCCTATGTCCTGGCGCGGGCCTTGGGGCTGTTCGCGACGACCTCGCGTCTGATGCTCAAGGCCACCCTGGCGCCGCTTGCCCGTGGTGAGCGCGCGCTGTTGGCCTCGCTGCTCCCGCATCTGGCCGGTGACGATCTGCTGATCATGGACCGCGGTTTTCCCGGCCTCTGGCTGTTCACCGCGCTGCAGCTGCGCGCGTGTCACTTCTTGGCTCGGAGGGACGGCACTCCGTGGCCGGCCGTCGTGCGTACTGGCCGTATCAGTCTCGATCTTGCGGATCACCTTGGACATCCGGTCGACGTTCACCGACAGCTTGGAGCCGAAGTGGCTCTTGCCGTGCCCCTTCGTCCAGGTCGCATCCAGAGCCTTCTGCCGCCGCTTGTCAGGCTTCCGGTCGGCCGGCATCGCGTCCTGCCCGATCAGTTCCTTGTCTCGCCGGCTGGTGTGCTGCCTGGCCGCCGCGTGCGATGAAATCTTATCTTGAGCAGGTGCGCCCAGGCGCCGTCGAATATCGCCTGGGCGCCGGCTTCGCCGATCCGGTCGAAGGTCCATACCGTCGTCCGGTCCGGCATGTTGCTGGCTTGAGCCGGACCGCAGAAGCGTTTGTAGCTCATCCGGTCCACTTCCGTCGCCAGGGCCGCAAAGTCGATGCTCGACTCGATCTCGGCCAGCGGATCGCCCAGCTTGTCGAGCTTCGCGCGGTGGTGGGTATCGGCGAACAGGTCGGTTTCGATGGCACTGCGTCGTGTCATCGCGGTCAGGTCAGGCTGGAGTCAGGTACGGGGAATTTTACCGGGAGCAGGCATGGCGAGGTTTTTCGAGGCGCCCCTGCGTGGCTTTCTTGTTACAAAAACCTCAATATACTCTCCATCAATACCTAAGGTTCTATCTCGAGTTACGTATGTAGTCGTAATGCCGCCTGACCATCCGCCGATTAAATCTTCGAAATCATCCCCATAATTCCAGGTAACGAGCGCCTTGCCATCTCCTACGGGACTTCCGTGATAGACGGGATCATCGAGATATACAATTTCTGAATTAACCAGTCTTGCCCTGGGGCGGCTGGCGGATAGACGTTTTTCCTTTGGAACAGTGAAGACATGAGCGCCACCGGGTTTCAGTACCCTCATAATCTCCTTGGCTGCAAGATGTGGAGAAAAAATGTGCTCAAATACATCTTGGGTTATAAATAAATCAAAACTCTCATCTGGGAACGTAAGGGACTCCAAATTTTCGCAGCGGACTCCATCAATAATTGCGCCCCTCTCTTCGGAGGCAAAATATTGAGAGAATGAGTAGGAATTGCAGTATCGAGAGATGAAATTATTTGACGGGGATGATTCATGAATCTCCTGCTGCTCCCAGCATTCGAAATGCATGTCAAGGATGTATTGAATGTGGCGCTGACGCGGAAGCGAAAGGCAATTAACGCAAACGTATTGGTCCCTTAGCCAGTCGCCGTCTAACCTAAATACCGTTTTCTGTCTGCAACAGTGGCAATATCCATCATTACTGGCTCCGGCCAATTTTTTGAAATGGTCACGCTCTGATGAGATCAATGACAATTCTTCGAGGAGACGATTATGTTCACGAGAAAGCGCACTGATCTCGGACCGGATTTGATCCCGCTCAGAGACGATTCGTCCGAGGACTGGCGTATTCGAAGCGATTTTTTTTAAAAAATGGGGGTACGTCATTTGGGTGCCGTGTCTCGAATTATCCAATCGCCGGGCTTAAAGTCGTCAAGCACATGAGGCCTCGATGTGCGAATTAAATGGCCGGATCGATCACTTTAAGGTGGGATCGATATGTTTGTCAAACATATCAAGATAAAAGTCCCCGAGCCTTTCAATGCAGAAGCGCTCTCCGGCCATGCGGGCCTGCCGCCTTGCAGAATTCATTCTTCGCTCGTCCTTTATTAACGTGCTTATGGCTTGTACCATCTCATCGACAAGTGCTTCTTCATTATGGTTCCTGGAAAGGACATAGCCGGGCATCTCTTCTTTGGTTATGCTCATTATATTTGGGATTTCTCCGATATCCGTTGCGACAACGGGAAGACCATTCTGAAGGCATTCCAAAACGAAAAGGGGGAACGATTCTCCAGGATAAGTGCTTGGAAAAACACCAATATCACATTCCTTTATGATTGGGCATGGGTTATCAAGGCGTCCGAGGAAGTACAAATAGTCCTTATCGAGATTGGCCGATCTGATCGCTTCAAAATCAGGTCCATCGCCGATGAGTAATAGTCTGCAGTCGCGTTCGATTTGGCGTCTCAATCGTCTTGTAGCTTCAATTGCTGTCTGCCACCCTTTTTCGTAGACCGCGCGCGAAGCGATGACAAGAAGAACCGTGTCCTTGTTTGCATTAAGGCTTTGTCGAATGTTGAGGTCTAAGCCGGCGTTTGGCGGACGCAAGGTAATCGCGTTAAATGACTTGGTAAAGCGCGCATGCCGCAGTCCGCGGATTTTTAGAGGTGTGGTGTTCTTGTTAGATAAATATAACCATTCGTTTACATTCTTTCCAACGTACGCCATGAAATCCTTTGTCAGAAGTTTTTCGTCCACTGATTCATAGCCGCCATGAAGAGACGCGATATAAGGGAGTTTGACATCAACGCCGGTGTGGGAAAGGCAATATTCGACACCGAAATTATGAGAATTGATAATTTCGATTCCATACTGATCCAAGAAATATTGAAAACAATGTTTGACGTCATCCCAATAGAAGACGGGAATATCGTTACGCAAGCGGTGGCGAAGTACGGGTGGGTCATCTGGAGAATTTTTTACCATCGCCAGAAATGTAATATGATGCCCGCGCGCGCGGAGTGTGTTTGCGATGTCGACAGGTACGATCTCCCCGCCTCCCACGGTAAAGCCGTAGCTCGCTATGCAGATGCGCAAGCTTTCAGTCCTTGATACGGGGACATTTTGTAAATGCGCCATATCAATCGCTGAACTATCTGATAACTCGTGTTCAAATACTTTTTGAAGTGCCTCGATGTGGTCTTGAGTAACTTCCTTTGTTATCCCATACAATTTGCGCAGATCATGAAGGATCATGCCATGTTCTAAAAGATGCCTATCAGAGAAGAATGCCTTCCTTGACGTCCCCCCGTGATTGATGCGGAAATACGACTTGGCTTCCTTGCGGAAGGCAATTGAACCTCCGCGCGCGATCAAGGCATAAAAATACCAATCACCCGCAAAAGTGTATGAAGTCAGGCGGCTCTTTTCGCTTTCTGTGAGAATCGGCTTTCGGAATACCGCGCCTGAAACATTCGGAATGATGTTCTTGATCGCGAATGCACCGGAAAATGCGCGGTAGGCGGAAACAACATGGGAGTGATCCCAATTGAGGTCGTTCAGATCGTCGTAATAGTGCCGGAGGCCGGGGTCCGGCATGCCCTTCGTGTCGATATAACTTATGTCGCCGTATGCCAGAAGAACGTCCTCTTGGTCGAATTCAGGGAGGATATTGGCGAGGAAATCGTGCGGGGCGTCGTCGTCACTTTCGGCTATCCAAATCAAGTCCCCGGTCGCATGTTCTAGTCCTTTTATCCACTGCTTGAATACATTGCCAGAATTACTGGAATTTGTAAGGATGACGTACCTTATATTTGACTTTGATAGCATCTCGCGTGCTATTGTTATGCTGTTATCAGAGGATGCGTCATCGAGAAAAATAATTTCTTCTGGTTTCTGGCTCTGCTGAATAATGGATGTGAGTCTCCGTTCAAGAAACTCCGCATGGTTGTAGTTCGGTACAATTACTGTTAGGCGTGGCTTATTGTCGGCGCAGGCGTTCAATGCTTTTTTGGTTGCTTCCAGGTATCCAAAGCCATACTTGGTATCAGGTTCCAAATATGTGCCTTCGCCCCATTCATTCCAGGCATTGATAAAGACAAGTTTTTCATTATCAGCCAATTTCGGATTTGCGGATGTGGTTTTACAGGCCGTCAGCAGCCATCGTGAATAACTGGTCAGGGAAAAATTGCGAAAGACAGTTGCACGCTTGCCGCGTCTGCCCGTGTTGTCCCATCCAAGCGTGATGCCCGGGAAAAGCTTATAGTCCGTGACCAAATTGTCACAGAAAAGGTGCGCCGTATTGTCGTAATCAACGATAGATCCTTCAAAGTCTTGCAGGAGATTGGGTGTTTGACCGTTTATCGAGGGCAAAGGGGTGGGGGAATGAGGGGGGAACTGTACCGCGGCATCGAAATGGAAGTCCCGTGGGTCCATTTGACCAAAAGTCTGTGCGGAAACCAGGTAAAGTCCCGGCCAGCCAAGTTCCATTGCTCGCCTTCGCCATAGGTCCTGAATGCGTGTGATCTCGGGAATGATTCCTGCTCTATAGACTATGAGCAAGGGTCGTCCATCGATTTTTATATATCTGTCGTCGCAGAAATAGTCGTTGACATAATTGAGAAAAGCTAGTGCATCGTTTTCACTATGCCGTTGTGCGATCAGTATCTCATCATCAAGTCCGTCCCAGCGGCGGGTCCAGTTTTCGTTGGCCCAGCAAAGGCAAAATGGTTGGTTGATCTGCGTGTTGGCGAGCATGTTACGTAAAGGCTTTTCGAGTAATGTCTTGCCTGCAAACCAGTAAAAATAAAAACAGAAGCCGTAGATGCCTGCTTTCTTCGCGAGCTTGACTTGTTCCTCATAAACGCCGACATCATCCAAACTATAATAGCCAAGATGCAATGGAACGCGTGGCTGATGGTGCCCCTCGAACAGAGGCTCTCCCCTCCTGGTATTGTTCCATTCGGTAAATCCTTTGCCCCACCATTCATCGTTTTCAGGAATGGCATGGAATTGGGGAAGGTAAAATGCAATGGCCTTGACTGGACTGTGGGCAACGGGTTCCGCTGAAAGGTCAAAGTAATACTTCTCTGGAAGTTCTAGCGACGTGGCATTTGCACTGTGTGCCGCTGTGACCTCGCGGCCGCCATGATCTTTAGGTGTTTGCGATGGCGTTACGTCAGTCAATTTGAGCCGGTGTTTCACAGTTTCGCTGAGATGGCTCGGGATTATTATTTTTATTGGTGGTGGCACATAACGCCAGAAGTAAGGAAATGCTGCACTGATTGCGCGTGTGAACTGTCCGGTACCAAGCCACCAGCTCAGCATTAGTGCGCGGCGGGTGTTCCGCAGAAGCCATCTCAAGGTGCGGGAGATGGCGCGGAGCGGTGCGGTAACGCGCCAGCTAGTGGAACCATAGAGGGCGGCGAGTAGAGTTTCAAAGTGAGCTGTTGTTTGATGAAGGGCAGCGATTTGGCTATCACGGTCGAAAAGGACTTGGTGGAGCGCCCCGATTTGGCTATCACGCTCGGAAATGAGCTGGTGGAGCGCGCTTATTTGCGCAATCTCGGAACGGCATTCCTCAAACGCCTTTTGGGCCTCTATCAGCTCCGTGACGACCTTTTGAAGGTCGAATTCGCGGATGCCTATCTGTTGCCATGATGCCTCTGTGTCCGTGAGGAGGCGGTTGACGTCGGACCGGAGGTTGTCGAGATCACAAATGCCCGTTTCAAGTCTGGCGGCGGCTGAGGTGATGGTATCGTGGTGGATCCCGCCCAGCTCAGCTATGCGTACTTCCAAGGCGGAAAAAGCTGGACCGATTTGCGCCGATATCTGGTCAAGCTGCATCTTCAGAGACGTAATGGGTGGTTCCGGCGCGGTGGGTGCCCGGTGAGCAAGCTCCAGCTCCGCCGCCCTAAGGCGATTGACTACGGCCAACAGATGTCTTGCCACGTCGGCATTGAAGAGATGGCGGTTCTTCTCGATGAGCTTATCGTAGCCGGTGATATGCAAGAGGGGCGCATGACCGGTTTGGGCAAAATGATCGTAAAAATTTTGATGATCCCTGCTCCACTGGTTGTACTGGGCGGTCACACGAGGCAGGTGATAGAAAGGATAACGGCTGCCGACGCGCAGCAGAAGGTCCCAGTCCTCGTAGATATCAAACTGGGGATCGAATCCCCCGACCTCCAGCAGCACTTGGCGATCAAAAAGCAGGGTGTTGAGCGGAATATAATTGCCGCAGAGCAATTCAGCGAGGTTGAAGTCTCTGGAGCCGAATTCCTGACGATTGACGATCTCAAACTCGCCTGCTTCTACGTTGTAAACCTGCCAGCACAGCTCTGCATCCGAATAGCAGACCCGATGCTCAATGTGCTCGAGGCAAGAGGACAGAAGCTCTATATGGTCAGGCAGGAATCGATCGTCATCATCGAGAAAACATAGATACCGCCCTGTTGCCGCTTGCAAGCCCGTATTGGCCGATTTGGCCCGGCCTTGGTTCTGCTCAAGTTGAATCAGGACAAGCTCGACATCACCGGCATGTTCCTTGAGCGTTTCCTCTGATAATGTCCATCCGCCGTCGTTGACAACGATCACCTCCAACGGCCTGTAAGTCTGCTCGCTTACGCTTCTTACCGCTTCCACAAGGCGCTTGGGGCGATCTTTCGTTCGGATCACTACTGAGACCAATGGCTTCTCAGCGCTCGGGTGAGTCGGGTCAACAGGAGTATTGTTCATTCTGCTTTTGCTGGTCGGAAATCAATATATCAAAAATAGATCGGTGTTTCGTGGATGGGATTGACGCCAATGGGCGATCCCTGATATGTCGGAGCTCTATCGTTGAGTGGCCTAGGGTGTATCGTGGCAATATTCGTCATGCCCATTGCGTAATGATTGTTACAGTTCTGGCTTTGAAGAGATAAAAAGTAATTGTTGGCTCGAAGTGATGTAAAGGCTGCCTGGAGAGGCATTGGGCATTTTTTGCAGGACATTGCTATTTATTTAATTTAAGGCGTGTCGGTGCGGAGGAGATTTTCAGCGATAGGTGTGGCAAGATTCTTGGCAAGAAGGAGAAATTTTCCGGCCGAGGAGATGATGCGGTTGTTCTGGCTTCGGTTGGGTAACAAGTGACCTAACAATAATGATGATGCGGGCGCAGAATGAACCGCGGTTCCACCGGCCAGTTGTCTTCACTAGCCAGCCTTCTGCCGTATCGGGGTCTGTCAGCATTGGACAGCCTTGTCCCGATTAGGCGCGACGGAGTTTGCATGCGTTTCAAGCCGCGGCAGTTCCGTCAGCACATCGCGGCAGGCTTTGTCATCGGTGTGCGATTCCACAGTCACGAACATGGCCAGCGGGAAGTGAGCCGGAACAGATATTTCGCCTTTTCTTTAGCGAGACCCGAGTAAGAGAAATGTCCATGAGCGGTGATGCGCCCCTGCATCTGATCATCCGGGATCGAAACGCTGTCGATGGTTGTCCGTCTCTCTCTCGGGTGATGTTCGTATGTTTCTTTCGGGGTGATGCCAAGTTCACGTCTCCAGCGTTCATAATCATCAAATCCGGCGAACATCGGTCCGAAATGACGATAGATAATGCGAATTAAAGGATCGGCTAAATGGCGTGGCAGGGTCTTGTATATTGTCCGTCCCGCCGGCCGGATGCCGTGGCGCAACGAGTCCCATGCTTTCCCGTATCGTCCTCGAACCAAGCGGGCGCCAAAGCGTAACGGTGCCGAACTGGCCCATGATGGCGATTCGTGGACAGCATCGCAGCCAAGCCGCGACCGGTTGGCTGATGTGGTGGCTGGGTTCAATTTTCCCTGAGTCTTGAGCTGAGCAGCCAGGAGCTCGTGTATCGACCGTCGCAGGCGATCGAGTTCGACGTTGCGTACTTCTCTATCAGCATTTTTTGCTTCAACCAGGGACTGGTGGTTCGCAAGCTCGGCTTCGCATTTGGACAGGCGGTCGCGAAGTCGATCGAGTTCGGCATCCCTTCCGGGCGGGTGGCTGCCGGAAAGATTCGTCGTACTTGCGTGACCGTTGAAACCATTTTCAACGGTATTCGACGATGGGACGTTTTGTGTCAACGGCATGTCCCGGGCCAATAACGTATCGGCCTCATCGATTTCCTTCCGGTCATTCTCTCTGTTGCCGAAAGCGGTCGCTGTGACTGCCTCCGAAGGACACCCGTCGGCTTTTTCTTCGAAACCGGAGCTCTTGTGATTGCGATGACGGAGACCGACTTTGTCGACATGGATAAAAGCCGTGTGCCGCATCGCCTGAAGCAAGAAATCCCAATCTTCCAGCATGTTCAAATTTTCGTCGAAACGGCATTGCAGGTCGAGCAGCGACCGATGAAACAGGATCGCGTGGAGCGGGAGGGCGTCGGGTTTCCACGGTTTTTCCGCCTGGGGCGGTTCATGGAAAACGCTTTCGCCTGGCTGGGGTTCTGTCGAAAAAAGCTCTAGCCGCGTGCCGGCGTAGGCGCAGCGGACTGCGCTCTGGCCTTGGAGGGCTTCGACTAGACAAGCGATGTGGTCTGGTTGAAAGAAGTGATCGTCGTCGAGAACAATGAGGTACTCGCCATCGGCGCGATCGAGCCCGATATTGGCGGTCCGGCTGCGTGACAGTGGGACATTCGAGGGAATGAACCGAAGAGGGAAGCGGCCGCACCACGGTGCCAGCGGAGTATGGCCGTCCCCTTTGGCATTCACCACGATGACTTCAATGCGGGGATAGGTTTGCAGTGCAACGGAGTCGAGGGCTTCTCTCAGTTGGGCTCTGTCCATGCTGCGTATGATGACGGAAACGAGGGGGCTGGCCGGTGCGGGGCCGTTTTCACCGCGCACGGCCAGACGGTCCTTGCGAGTCATAAGGCTGGGCATGCCGCCTCTGAGCTCTTCCGCGGCCAGGACGAGATAGCCTTCGGCAGCCTCGATGGTCCGAGGCAGCGTATAGGTGCGGAATCGGTTGAGCGCCGCGATCTGCTTGTCGTAATTCTGTTGCGCCAGTTGGCTGGAGAAGCAGGCCACGGCTGCGGCCTTGCGCTCGGTCAGGTCGGTGATGTCCAGAAGCGCATTGGGTTGCAACGGCACGCCAACCTCATACATGGCCAGGCGGATCGGCCGTGGGCTGCGTCGCACTGCTTCGGCAGTCGCAAGCGCCAGGACACGGTGATCGGGATGAATTTCCCACCAGGAGGGGGCGTAGACGAGTTCTGCGGCGCATGCTTCTATGCTGGCCAGAATGCGCTGGATCAGGCGTTCGCCATATTCCAGCCCCCGATCGGGGAGGTTCCAGAATTCGGGAACGCCGTATCCCAAAATCTCCGCCGCCAGGATGCTTTCCCGTTGCCGCGTCAGCGCATATTCCTCGAAATCTGCCGCGGAACCGTACGCGCCATCGGTGACAACGATGACCCGAACGGAATCGCCGGCCGAGATGTGGCGCATGATGGCGCCGCCGCAGCCAAACACCTCGTCGTCGGGGTGGGGGGCAAAAACGATGGCCGGACCTGGCCCAATGAAGGAAATTGCCGCATAGGGGAGAAAGTCTTGCTCGCTGGATTGCATGAACTAGATAGGGATGGGTTGGGATCGCATCTTAATCAGAGGGCGGGCACGCCGACACGCCGGTTCCGAGGGTCAGGGGGCATGACGCCATTCCCGTGGCGTCAACGAATGCTAGCATTTCGGACGATGTCTTGAAATTGGGTCGTTCCTCTATAGAGTATGAAAGCGGCGGACTTTCAGGCTGTTAGGGCGGTGTGCTCCGGTTGCCAGGGAGCTGAAGTCCCCGCGCCGCGAAGCGCGGCCATCGGCCCTGTCCCTATGGCGTTCATGCGCTTGACACCGCGAGTCTCTTTGACTCGCCGAGGGGCGGTGAGTCTTCCGCCCGTCACGCGGATATGGCGATCCGACGCGGCGCTTGGTGCCGTTCTTGCGGCGCACTCCTGTCGCGACATCCGGCGTTGCATCCATGAAAATCCCAACAAGGTCGACCTATTGGATGAGGCGATTTCCCGGGGCCGCCTCGACCGGCGGTCTGGCCCCCGGGGTGACGATCGGGCGGACCGCCGGGCATGGGTTCGCCATCAGAGCGTCGAATTGCCGCCTGATGCGGCGATGCCACGCCGCTCATCTCGTTTTTACAACAAAACAGTCATAGTTTAGCGACAAAAATGCTTGACACCGCTCGCGGCGCGGCTTAGCTTATCCCCCGCATGGAGCTGCGGGAATGCGTGAGCCCTTGTTGCGTTTGGCAAACAGCGGCGAAACGTTCATAATTCCCGGAGGACGTCTTGGGCGTCTGGCTTGGCCCTGGTCTCACGCAGTTTTAGGGCAAAGGATTGGGGTGCTCCATTTCCTGGGTTAACTGTCGACTTCAAAGGGAGATCTTCTCATGAGTATGAACTTCAAAAAGACCGCAATCGCAGCGGGCATGTTCACGGCTCTGGCCGCGACGAGCATGTCGGCACACGCAATTATTGAGGGCGATGCGGGCGAAGCCAACCTCGTTCCGTTTGTAATATGGGACGATCAAATCGTGGGTCCGCCTACCGATGGCCCCTTCAGCATCAACACCGTGGTGAAGATCACGGTGCCGATGTCCGTGGGCAACAAGACCATCCCGAATGTCTGGACGGCGCAGCACAGCACGCCTACCAATGGGAGCTTTCCTGCACCGGTCGGTCCAGAAGCCCCGGCGGATCCGGATATCAAGCAGATCCATTGGGCTTTCCTCAATCAGCGCAGTGTCCATAGAGCGAACGGTACCATCAATGTGACGCCCGACGATGTGGCGATCATCGATTGGGGTGACACCATTCGTAGGGGCGGTTACCAGACCGCGCTGAACGGTGTTCCCGGTTATCTTTTGCTGACCACCGAGCAAGGCTGGCTCGGCAAGGCGGCCGATTTCAGCTTTTTTGCCGAAGCTTGGCTGATCACGGGAGCTGATTTCGAGTCTCAGAACGGCGGCGGCACCATCGGTCTCCTGGATGCCAAGATCCCGGTGCTGCCGATGGCGGACGGCGCGGATTCGCCGCCCAACAAGAAGGTGTCGGTGGCCAATCAGGTCATCGAGATCGGCGTGAACGGCAATCCAATTGCATCGCCGTTGATCAGCGGCATACCGACCACTTGGTCGGACGGTTCGGTCGTTCCGGATCTTAAGATCGTCGACCTGACGCTGGGCAACCGGTCAATCACGGTGGGTAACGTCACCAATCCGTTCCAAATCCCGACTCTGTTCGTGGTATGGAACGACCGGAATGCGGACGCAGCGTGGTCGAATCTCGGTGTGGTTATCTACAACGACAACGAGGAACCCTGCTCCGATACCATCAGCCTGCCCAATCAGCTGAACGTAGTCTGGGCGCAGACGGACGTGAGTGCAGCCTACCCCGTGCCGAGTTTCATCCAGGCCTACGGTCAGGCTCGACCTTTCTGCGTCCCGCCGATCGCTAACGAACCCGGTCTGGATCCAGCGGCTATCCTGTCCAAGCTGCTCCAGGGCGGCTTCATTAAGCTGATGCTGCCAGAGCTGATTGACACCGGTATCGGTGCGCCGGAGGCTGCGATGATGGCCTTCAGCATTCCCTTGCAATACCAGGTCAACTTCGATGCCGGCGTGCCCGTCGGGGCTACCGTGATCCCGATGGAAACCGCGCTTGGGCATGATCGTGGTTCCTTCACTCCGTAATAGCGGATGCCGCTGATTCTATCGGCGGCGGGACGGCGTGGGTTGATACCCACGCCGTCTTTTCTTGCGGTGGAAGCGGTCGGTTGAATTCGGGCCGTTCTCCCAACAGGGCGCATTCGCAGTCCTGTTCCGTTCAGATGATTGAAGAATGATTTGACTGAGCCGGCTTTGCCTCCAGAGTGCTCGTGAAAAGGTTGCCGGATGAGATTTGGCCACCGCCTCACCAGCAGCAGCTACTGTGGGGGCTAAGTGATGCCCATGGCTTAGTGACTACCCTCGTTGAACCCATGAACTACTTTTATTGGATCGTGTTGGCTGCGCTGTCTTCGGTCGCGCTGGCTGCCTGTCGATCACCGTCGCCGTCCTTGCATGCATTGAGTGAGGATGTCGCATCGCTGCAACAGTCCTTGCCTTTCGATGCCCCTCCGTTTCATGTGGCGACAGATGACGTCGATGGAGACGGCAGACTCGATGTGATTGCAGTTGCTCACGGCGGAAATTACGCCCAGGCTTTCTTTCAAAAGGAGCCGCGGGTCTTTTCACCGGGCCCGACTGTCCCGGAAGTGGGTTTCCACCCGGGCGACTTCGTGCGCTTGCCTTCCAAAGAGCGCCTCTATGCGGCGGCCGCCGAAGGCGTAAATCAATTGATCGTCTTGGAACCGACGCTGGCAGGCGGATTCCGGGTGCGGAACCGAGTGCCGGAGACTGCGCCGCGTCACCTTTCGGTGTTCCGTTGGCCAGATTGGGGAACGAGCCTCGCTGTCAGCTCGTTCCACGAGGATGAGGTGTCCTTATGGAAGGGCTTCGACCCAGTCACTGGAAAAGCGGTAGGCCGTATCGCCGTGCCGCTCCGCGAGCAGCCGCAGAAAAAATCGATCCGGAGGGCGGACCGTATCGTCCCGGTGGACATCGATGGCGACGGCATCGAGGAACTCTTGTTCACGATTCAGCAGAACCATTCCCTTTGGATGATCCGTCATCCGGAAAAGATCGACGATACCGTCACACCGATCCAGGTACGTGACTTCGTCAGGGGTGCCCCGAACCAAGTTGCAGTCGCCGATCTCGACGGCAACAAGGCCCCCGATCTGCTCATCCCGAATCAGTCTCAGCCGTTTCATATCCATGTGCTTATTAACGAAGGCCAGGGTGCCTTCAAGGATGCGGCACCGCTGTCATTCCCGACCACGATGGGGATACGACAAGTAGCCGTTGGCCAAGACCGGGATGACGCGACGTGCCTCATGGCCGTGGGATACGGAGCATTGGCGATCTATCGATTCCCCCCGTCATGGGATGGCCATGCCGCAGTGCCCATGCGGTCTGTACCGATGGCGAGGAATGAGGGGAGCCAGATATTGCTCCTTCGGGATATCGACGGCGATGGTTGGCTCGATGGGGTTCTAGGGCGTGGGAAAGGCGGAAATGGGGTTTGGATCGTCTATGGTCCGTTGTGGCAGCACTTCGAAGATCTCGCCGCCGGACAATTCGTATTAAGATGAAGGAGTGGAAATGCAACAAGTGAAACGTTCTGTAGTCGCAGTGTTGGGGTTGGTCATGCTCTGCGGATTTTCCGTGGCAAGCATGGCCAAACCGGAGGCAGCGGCGAAGAAAGAATCAGCGACGGAACGACCGGTCGCAGGGGAACACGTGGCTCCAGCGCAACCTGTCAAAGTAGTTATGTTGAAAGTCGACGGCGAAGAAATCACCGTCCAGGATTACGTCAATTTTCTACAACGTAACCAATCGTATATCGCCACCTCCATGACGCCGGCCGGCCAAGCGGAGGCACTGCGTGCTATGGTCAGCAGCCAGTTGTTACGAGGCGACATGGTGCGTAAAGGACTCTTACCCAAGGATCCGGAAAAGGCCAAGGCAGCATTGAACAAGGCCTACGAAAAATTAGCCGAAGAACATTTTCCACTGCCGCCTCCTCCCGATGAGAAAGCGGCTTATCAGTTCTACCTTGATCACCAAAACGAGTACGGGATACCGGAGATGGTGCGCGTCAGCCAAATCCAGTTTCGTTTCCCTGAGAAAGCGAGCGAAGAGCAGAAGATGCAGGTTCGAAAACGCGCCGATGAAGTGCTCAAGCGCCTCGATGCGGGTGAACCCTTTGCCAAACTTGCCGGCGAACTCACGGAGAATCCGAGGGCTAAGGTTACGCAGGGGGATCTCGGTTTTATGGCACGGGAAGGCGATCCATGGCTATCGGCGGCTATCAAGAACTTGAAGGTGGGCGAACATACCCAGGTCGTTGAATCGTCCGTCGGGTTTGAAATCCTTAAGTTGACAGATATACGCCCGTCCTTGGTTTCTCCCTATCCCAATGTGCGAGAAAAGGTGATCCAGCGCATGCGGCTCGAGGGACAGGCTAAACAACGCGATGCTTACGTGCGGGAGCTGGCCAAACATGCCAAGATCGAGGTCGTGCAGGACGAGCTGAAGACCCTTTTCCCACGCGGCGTCTTTCCCTGATCGGCAAGCGGCTTGGGCTTTCGGAATGGTCCGGCTTAGCCGGCAAAATGAACGAGCGAAGGGGATGAAAATGAAGGACGCAAAGACGATATTTTGTAGCTGGGTACTCTTCGGCGAGCTAATGGCGGCTGCCGTGGCGTACGCCGGAGACCAGCGCCGAGACGAAGCTCTGCGGGAACGGGCTACTGCCTACTGGGAGGCTTGGCGTGCGAATGACCTCCATACCGTTTACCAGATGGAGACGGCCAGGGTCGAAGGCAAAATGACGCCAGATCAAATGCAGCAGGCGCGATTCCAGCGCCTTCGGGTGGTCGGCTACAAATTCAAGGAGTTCAAGATCGACGGGGATTCGGCGGAGATCATCGTGGAGACCGAACTTACCATGCCGGGTTTGCAAGGGAAGAGCTTTGGCGGACCGCCAAAGAAGGATCACTGGACTTTCGTCCAGGGGAGCTGGTACCACGGAAAAAGTGTCAAGACGGCGGGCGACGCGAAAGCGACTGACCAAGCGGAGGATGAATAAACTATGGGTCGACATTGATTGATTATCGTGTCGAATAATAGAGTTGCTTCCGATGATAAAAATGGATTTATTGTGGTATAAATATACCCATTAACAACAATCGAATGGTGTCAGTCAGTGATTTTTGGAAAGTTCATGGAAGAAACCAGCGAACGTACTGTCAGAGCCCTGATCGGAATGAACAAGGCTCAATTCGCCAAGCTCTACCCTATCTTTGAAGAGGCCTATGCGGAGATTCAGCAAGAACGTGTTAGGCAAGGCGAAATAAAACGGGTACAAAAAGGAGGTCATGTTGGCTATCTCGATCGGATGGATAAGAAGCTGTTCTTCATTTTGTATTACCTCAAGACCTACTGTACCTTCGATGTCCTGGGCTTCCATTTTGGCTTGAGTTCGGGGCATGCGCATCGACATGTGGAACAACTTCAGCCCGTGTTGCGGCGCAGCTTGGCGAAACTCGATCTGCTGCCAGAGCGGGCGCTGACGACACCGGGAGAGATGATGAAACTGATTGAAAAACATGGCGATATCATCATTGACGGAGTGGAATGCGGTTGCGTCAGGCCGCAGGATGACGATCAGCAAAAAGCCCGCTATAGCGGCAAAAAAAACGACATACGGTTAAAACCTTAGTCATTTCGACCCTTGAGCGGCAAATTCTATTCGTTGGAGGTGTTGTGGCCGGCAGCGTTCATGATGATGCGCTGATGAAGCAACTGTTCGATCCTGCATTACCGTGGTTTGACGGCGCCGATGTCTGGTTAGATTTGGGGTTCTTTGGTGCCACTGCCGATGATGGGAATAAAGCCAGAATTCACCTTCCTCACAAGAAACCCAGGGCATCCAAGAACAATCCTCATGCCGCGTTGACAGATCAACCAATACGAGAGAATAAAAAGCAAGCACGAACCCGAATCTCAGTCGAGCACTCCATTGGAGGAATGAAGACCTTTCACTGCTTGATGCATCGGATTAGAAACCGACTCGACATATTCATCTATGGGTTTTTCGGCCTTGCCGCTGGCCTTTGGAATCTAAAAATGTCTTTGTGATCATCTGGTTATCATTGGAAGCAACTCTAATACATGACATCGCGTTTTTTCCTCCGGGTAATATCCCGTTTTCCTGAAGCGTCAGCAGCTGGTTTTCTGGGGCCGCTCAGGGTATTGGTGCAAGAAAGGGAACTTCTGTATCTGCTGCTTCGCCGCGAAATCGTCGCACGCACCAGCGGCACTCTTTTGGGAGGGGTCTGGCTGCTCTTGCAGCCCGGTTTGCAAATCCTTGCGTTCTGGTTCCTGCTAGATTTCGTATTGCGAATCAAGGTCCCTGGCAAAGTGGCGTTCGTCGATTATTTCCTGACCGGCATGTTGCCGTGGTTGTTCGTGAGTGAAGTTCTGCTACGGAATCTCTCCGTGATGAACGAGTTCAATATGCTCTATAAAAAGACGGTATTTCCCCTCAAGGCGTTACCTCTTCTTCCAGCGTTGGTTGCCGGGATCGTTTACCTCCCCGTGTTTATTGTGGTGGCCGGATTCCTGATAGGCCCAGAAGGTGCGATCAAGGCGGTTGTGGTCCTGATTGCTCTATGGGTATGGTTGATTCCCTTCGGTTATTTGCTGGCGGTGCTCGGTTGTTTTTTGAAAGATTTGCGGCAGGTCTTCCCGTTTGTGTTGACAATGATTTTTTACTTGACGCCGATTTTGTATCCTCCAGAAATGCTGCCTTCAGATTTTCGATCAGCCTTGAGCTTGAATCCGGTGGCTGACGTGATGGCATTGATTCATGGGTTACTCCAAGATATGCCTATTACCACTGGAAATTTTTTGCGACCCGGGCTGTACTGGGTTTTACTATTGGCACCGGCTTGGGTTTTGTATCATCGTGCGGAACCATACATGCGTGAAGTTTTGTGATCGCGGTTGATTTACAAGACGTTGGCAAAAGCTACCGCTCGTATGGATATGCGCGGGATGTGCTATGGGAAATCATCACCAAGAAGAAGAAAGTTCGGGAGTGGATTGCCTTACACCCGTTGACATTGAAGATTCCCAACGGCCAAGTGGTCGGGATCATCGGTACAAACGGGGCAGGGAAAAGTACGTTGCTCAAGCTGATTGCCGGCACTCTAATCCCGTCGAGCGGTGAGATTCGCGTCCGTGGACAGGTTGCCGCGCTGTTGGAACTGGGCGCAGGCTTTCATCCGGATATGAGTGGGCGCGAAAACGTTTATCTGGGTGGCTCGGTGATGGGGTTGCCAGCGTCGCGGATGGAGCAGCTCTATAGTGAGATCGTCAATTTCGCCGGGCTTGAAGGCTTTATGGACCAGCCTGTTAAGACGTATTCTTCGGGTATGTATGCGCGCCTGGCATTCGCTGTTGCCACTGCTGTCGATCCGGACATCCTGATCTTGGATGAGACATTGTCGGTGGGGGACGGTGCCTTTGCCAGAAAGTCCTTCGACCGGATCACTGGATACAAGAAAGCTGGCAAGACTATCCTGTTTTGTTCGCATAACTTGTACCAAGTGGAAGCAATTTGCAATCGCGTCATCTGGTTGGATCGGGGGCGACTCATCATGGATGGGGAACCGGCTCGTGTGACCGCTGCCTACGTGGAGTTTCTGAAATCGATCGAATGCGACATTGGCGACGGGGGGGGGCGGGTGTCGCCGTTTTCGCTGATAGAGGGTTCGGGGAGGCTGACTAAGGTAGAGGTGAGCGCAGACGGTATTGCCGGGCATGAGTTGAGCATTGAAACCGGCGGTACTGATTTGGGTATCGGTGTCAGTTTTGAGTCGGACCCGGCACTCCCGCCGCCAAACGTGGCCGTGACGATCCTCGACGCCAACGGGTGGGCGGTGACCAGCGCCTCCACGGAGAACGATCGAGTGATACCCGAAAGGAACGAATACGGCCAGGGGGAAGTCTGCTTGACATTTCCCCGCCTGCCGCTGCTTAAGGGAAATTATTGGGTAAACGTTTTCCTGCTTTGCGAGAACAGTATTCATATTTACGATCGTGCTGAACGCGTGGCCGAACTCCGGGTGGTGCAAAAGGGACTGGAGCGGGGCGTGGTAACTCTCCCACGGGAGTGGTCGTTTGCCAAACCGAAACGGGATTTTTCCCAGATCAGCCAGCAGATGTGAAGGATCGACGTCGATCGGAAGTCGGGATCGCAACGCCCCCCGTTCGCGACTGATTTCTTCGTGCTCTAGCGGGGACTCTATGTGCGAATGCGTATGGGTAGGCCATGGCTCCCTATGTCTAGTTGGTGCCGAGGGAGAGTGGGGGTTTCTTGGGGAACGGATCGCAGACTATGTCGCCATTCATTTTTCCCTGGAGGAGTTCCTCGCCCAAGCCCCGCGCGACGATGGTTCATTTGTCGGCCCAGCTTCGGCCATCCTTGTTACGTTTGAGTGGGCGATGGTTCAGCCATCCCTTCTCTTCGATCGGGCACACCAGTTCCTCAGCGAAGGTGGTTTCCTAGCCATCTCGATCGCGCGGGATGTGAATGAAGAACTTCGCATGCGCAAGATGTTCTACTTGCGGTCGCTGGCCGAGCACCATGGATTCCGCGTTTGCGACCCGACGTGCTTAGGGTTTCCACGCCGCATCGTAGCGTTCCGGAAGTCCGGTGCTTCACGCTGGCGGTTGGTCCCCCTCAATGTGACTCACACCGAAGGATGCTTGTCCCTGTTTCATAAGGTCTTCGGTACCGAGATGAGCCGCGAACTCTGGGCCTGGAAGTATGGGGACGGGCGTGGAAGAGCCATGATTGCTTGCCGCGGCAAGGAAGTGGTGGCTCACTATGGCGCAACGACCCGACGCATATCCTTCCTAGGACAAGAAACGCAGGCTTTGCAGATATGTGATGTCATGGTTGACCCGAAGGAGCGCGGGGTGATGACCCGAAGGGGGGTATTTTTCCAAGTGGCCAGCGCTTTTCTGGAATCGTATTTCGGCTACGAGAACGACCATCTTCTCGCTTATGGTTTCCCTAATGAGAGAGCAATGCGGGTCGCTGAAAAACTTCAACTATATGCTGAGGTGGGCCGCGTAGTGGAGATTCGTTGGCCAGCGCTCCCGTACCGTCCCCATGTTGCCACTGTGCTGCGGCGGCTTTGGCGCGTTCGAGAGGAAGAACGTTCTCTTGGTGACCTTTGGTCCAAAATGAAGCGAGATTTGGCCGCTGGAATCCTCGTGATGAGAGATTCGAATTATTTGCACTATCGTTATTTCGAGCACCCTTGTTTCGATTACGTTGTACTGGTGGTCGCGAACCGTCTGGGAGGACGTCTCCGCGGTCTGATCGTACTGCGTCGGGAAAGAGATGAGTGCAAGCTAGTGGACTTGGTGGCGCCCCTCAGGGAGATTCCGTTGTTGATCGATCATGCGCGCCGCCAAGTGACGCGCTGGGGATTGCCGGTGCTTACCGCTTGGGTTTCGGCCACCTATGCCGGCTTTTTCCGCAGTCCTGGCGTCTACAAGACGGGTACCGAGATTCCGATTCCGACTAATGTGTGGACCGAAGGGCCACGTTTCGAAGAACTTCAGGATCGCTGGTGGTTCATGATGGGAGATACCGATTTCCTATGAAGGTTAAAACTCCGGAGAAAAAACCGAGGTTACTGGTCGTCCTACCCGCAAATGTGATCGGTGGAGCTGAAACCCGTACCTATAATCTCTTGAAAGGATTACGTGCGTTCGACCGCGCTCTCTTGACACATGCGTCCATCAGTGGCTTTTATGATAATTTATCTATACCAATCCATTGTTTCGACGAGTTTGGTGCTTCGAGTCCTTACGAGTTCACATATCGCAACATCGTA
This sequence comes from Methylococcus geothermalis, assembly GCF_012769535.1. NCBI lineage: Bacteria > Pseudomonadati > Pseudomonadota > Gammaproteobacteria > Methylococcales > Methylococcaceae > Methylococcus > Methylococcus geothermalis. Next base: position 3,304,013 of record NZ_CP046565.1, on the reverse strand, counting down.
CGCTATGCGTGGGCCGTGAGAACCGTCGCCCGGCGGGAAAAGAGCCAACTTGTCCTTGCCTTAATGCATAATGGAACGCTATTTGCGTCGATGGCGAAAGATATTTTCTTTCTCGGCGTGCCGGTCGTCGGGACGATACTCGGGAATGTATCCGCATATTTTGCCGCTTTGGACCGCGCGCCGTTTTTGCGGGAGCGCTGGATTGTGCGCCGTTGCTTGCGGAGTCCGAGCGGTGTCATCACGCCATCTTGCGGTGTTAGGGATGATCTCATCAAAAACCACGGCGCTTTGGAAGAAAAGCTTCGAGTCATTCATAACGGCGTGGATATCGATCGCTGCCGACGGATGGCACGAGAGGATATTTTGCTCCCTGCCGTCAAGGATCTTCCGTGGATCGTCTCTGCTTGTCGGTTCAGCATGCAGAAGGATTTCCGCACGCTGTTGGCAGCCTTCAAGGTGATCCTTTCCGTAAAGCCAGCCAAACTTATTCTGGTAGGAGATGGGGAGCTCCGTGACGAAGTAACGAAAATGGCTTCGGACTTGGGAATCCTAGGTAATATCGTCCTGACCGGCTTTCAGGAGAATCCCTTTCCTTATCTAGTTCAAGCTGATGTGTTTGTGCTGTCATCCTTTTTCGAAGGTTTCGGCAATGTTATTGTGGAGGCGATGGCGCTCGGAGTTCCAGTGGTTGCTTCCGATTGCCCGTCCGGGCCGGGGGAGATCATCGTCGACGGAGAAAGCGGTTTTCTCGTTCCTGTCGGTGACTGGGGCGCGATGGCGGATCGCTGTCTAGTTCTTCTCGGTGATCGCGAGCGTCGAGAGTCATTGATTCAGGCTGGTCTGCATCGGGCGGAGGTCTTTGGGGCCGATGCCATGGTGGCGGCCTTCGAAGACTATCTGATGAGGACATTGAAACCGAAGGACGAGCTGGAATGGGGGCGTAATCGGCCGTCGCAGAAGTCATCGGTGGGCGAAAAGGAAGAATTTTCTTGCAGTGGAATCGGGACGCACCATGAGTAGCTATGTAGTATTCAGACGGGGGAAGTTTAGCGTAGATCAGGGGCAGAGGCCAGCCACTCTTCTCACCAACGAGATTATATTGCGGAAGTTGATCCAGTTTCTTCACGAAAACTTCAAAAAAGGTAGTGGAAGGTTGTTGGATGTGGGCTCAGGATCCCTCCCCTATTTCCCAGTTTACAGAAACTACTTTTCATCGACTTACAGCGTGGATGTTCCATGGTCGCCCCACGATATTACCTCCGTTGATGTGACCGCGTCCATCCTGCAGCTCCCCTTCCGCGATGGCTTTTTCGACTGTGTGCTGTTGACAGAGGTTCTGGAACATATCCCCGAGCCAGTTCAAGCACTCGAGGAATGCCGACGGGTCCTGAAGGAGAACGGCAAGCTGTTCCTGACCACGCCTTTGCTAGTTCCCTTGCACGAGATTCCTCATGACTACTTCCGCTATACTCCATTCGCCCTTCGCTACATGGGACAGCGCGTTGGCTTGCGTGTCGAATCCATCGCCCCTAAGGGTGGATTCTGGGCTTTTGCACTGTTGTTCATGCAGTTTCCGTGGGTACGGCTTTGGCAATGGCTCGCTGGAAGGTTACGTCTGCCATTGTTACATCCCTACAATCCTGTCGTTTATTTGACGATCATTCTCCCGCAGCTGTTTTATATCGCCCTCTGGTCTCGGAGGATGCAGCATGGAGGCGGCGAGGGTGACGAAGAGTCCACGGTGACGCTGGGATATGTGACAGTGCTCAGCAGGTCGTGATGGTGGGGTGATCTTGCAACCTTTTTGTGAACCCCGTCCCCGCGAAGTGGCCATCCGAGCTTTAAACCCAAATAATCCATTAGCCATTTTTCCTGATTTTGATGCAAGCTATTGGCGGGCGTATCGGCGTTTGGGCGAGACGGTTTCTAATGGCGGTCATTAGAGAAATCTTTTGTGGATCATTGGGATAGGGGGTGCGCATGGCAGGTTCTGTGCTACAGGGAGAGGGATTTTCGGTCAGTTTCAGCCACCGTGAGGTGACGGCCTGGGGTGGTTTGGCGCTGTTCAAGCAGATGCTTGACAGCATGGGATTTCGGGAAGCAGCGGCGCGCTGGGGATTGCCCGAGCCGAAGTCGAACCGGGGCTATGCGCCGCTGCAACTGATCGAGCAGTTCATCGTCTCGATCTGGTGCGGCGCCTGCCGCTTCGCGCATGCCGAAACGGTGCGCATGGACAGCACGCTGGTGCGGCTGTTTGGCTGGGCACGTGCTGCTGGCCACAAGGCCATCATGCGCCTGTTTGGCCGCTTTGACATGCTCACCAACGAACGGGTGCAGGCCGAGGCCTACCGCTGGTTCTTTGGCAAGATCAGCGCCTTGAAGCAGGTGACGCTCGACGTGGATTCGACGGTCATCACCCGCAACGGCGAGCAGGAAGGGGCGGCGCGTGGCTACAATCCCAACCGGCACGGTCGGGCCAGCCATCACCCGCTGCTGGCCTTTGTTGCCGAAGCGCGCATGGTGGCCAACTTCTGGCTGCGGCCGGGCAATGCGCACAGCGCCAACAACATCCTGCCATTTCTCGAATCGACCCTGCACCATCTGGGCGACAAGGCCGTTGGCCTGCTGCGTGCCGATAGCGGCTTCTTCGACGAGGCCATCCTGTCGGCCCTGGAAGGCAAACGGATTCCCTACATCATCGCAGCCCGGCTGACCCAGCCGCTGCAACGGACGATCTATCAGGCCACCGGCTGGTGGGCGCTGGAAACGGGGCTGGAACTGACCGAACTGCGCTACCACGCGGCAGGCTGGCAGAGTGAACGGCGCTTGATCGTGGTGCGTCAATCGGTCAAGCGCAAAACGGCGCCGGGCAAGACGCTGTCGTTGTTCGCCGACGATCCGGACATTCAGGGCTGGCGCTATGGAGCCTTCGTGACCACGCTTGATCTGCCGATGGTGGAGGTCTGGCGCACCTATCGGGGACGAGCTGACTGTGACCAGCCCGTAGGGCGCAGGACGCCACGCCGTGGCGGTCCCGAGCGTAGCGAGGGATGCGGCGCAGCCGCACAGAACCGGATCAAGGAACTGAAAACCGACTTCGGACTGGATGCGTTCAACATGCGCGACTTTTGGGCCACGGAAGCCGCACTGGGCTTTGCCATGCTCGCCTACAACCTGATGAGCCTGTTTCGACAGGCCGTCTTGCGCTCCCGGATTCAGCACACACTGTCCACCCTGCATGGCCTGGTGCTGGCCATCGGTGGCGCGTGGCATCACGATACCAGCCAGCATCGTTTGATGCTGTCCGTGCCACGTAAAAAACGCGCCTGGTTCGCCGGCCTCTGGGCCAATGCCTCCGCTCCCCCCTTCATCCCGGGGCTGCAAAATGGCTAATGGACAATTTGGGTTAAAGTCACAGGGTGACAGGGGGTTGAGCGTCTAATGCCGCCGTTTCCGGTTGTAGTAAGACTTGAGGTACCCGGCCACATCGGCCTTCGTCGCCTGCCCGGTGGCGTAGCAGGTTCCGTGAATCTGCTCGACCTTCAGCGAGTAAAAAAAACTCTCCACCCCGCGACCCGCATAAAATCGTTACTCCTAGTGTAACGTCCCCAACGTCACTTTAGCTTTGGCGACTTTTGCCAAAATCGCGTCGGGCTTAGCAGTCCAATGGTACGGCTTTGGATTGGCATTGTGGTGCTCCAAGTACTCCATGATGGCGGTCTTCAGTTCCTCAACGCTACGAAAGACGCCACGACGGATGCGTTCCTCGGTGAGGTCGCGGAAGAAACGCTCCACCCCACCAGATTCACCCAGGATGCTGACGTCGGCGTAAAGTGCAGATGAAAACGTGGATGCTTGCCTAGCCCATCTCTCACGTTGGGATGTTTATGGGAGTCCTTTCCAATCCAGAGATGAGCCTGAAGGAGGGTTGAGGAAGCAGCGGTTCAGGCGGCGTTGGTTTGGGATTGGTTGATGAGTTGAAAGAGTTCAGCCCGAGCCTGATTCAAGCGTTGGGCGGCTTCATTATCGCTGTATTGGTTGGCGATGGCATCCAGGTGGTTGGAAGGTGATGCCGGGCTTGAGGTATTCGGAGGCTTGGGGCAAGGATTTCCATTTCTCGTAGGGCGTCATCATGTCCTGGTAGCGGTAGTGTTTGCGAAGCTTAGCTTTGGCATCGACCGATTCGGTGGGGAAGTGGCAGGGCCTGTGGAAGTTGAGATACTCGGTGAGCATGCCGCTGGTGAAGCGATTGACCGCCTCGGCGAAGCGGCCGGGGATATGGCTGTAGCCGAGGTGTTTGCGGAGGGTGGAGCCGTTTTTGGATTCGACCAGGGCATTATCGTTGGTCTTTCGAGCGCGGGACTTGGTCTGTTCGATACGGAGCTTTTCGAGCAGTTTGGCGACTTTCTTGTTGATGTACTCCGAGCCGTTGTCGGTGTGGAACCCCTGGATGGTGAAGGGGAAGCTGTTGAGGAGTTGGGTGAGCACCGGCACCAGGAAGTGCTCGCTGATCTTGGCCGTGGCAAAGACGGCCGGGAACGGGGTGACTTCATCCACCGCGTGGATCAGATACAGCCCCTTGATGCCGTCCAGATCGCCCTGATGGACCGAATCGATGCGCAGATAGCCGGGCTTGCCTTGGGGTGTGGGCTTGCGCCGTTCGCCGATCTGGACATGAACCGGGCGGGTCTTGTCGAAGCTGCCGCGCTGAGTCCGGTAGGTCTTGTGCTGGCGCAGGTTGTAGAGGTGGCCGTTTGAGATTCGCGCCAACCGTTCGAAGCGGGCGTCGCCGAAGACCTGGTGCATGCGCTCGCACAGCTTGCGTGTCGCGGGGCCCGAGAGCGTGCCATGCAGCGCATCCGTCTCGGCCAGCAGGCGAATATCGTCCGCCGTGTAGCGCCGCGCAAAGGGCTTGGCGGGAGCTCGGCGGCGATCCTCGATGACACCCGCGCGGCAGAACAGAGTGATGGCGCGGGTCAGCTGGGCTCGGGACAGCCCGGTCACCTTGGCCAGGTAGCGGCGCAGCAGGCCCTTATCGGTCCGTGTGCAGTGCATGTAGCGAAAGCGCTTGAGCGTGTCCGTCATCCACAGATGGGCGACGGTGCGGTCGGTGAGAGTGAAAGAAACGGGCTCATTGCCCTCCACGAAGGCGCGTACCTGCGCCAGGGTTTGAAGTCCTGCGGTCTGCAAAGTCACGATCACCTCTCCATGATCCCAACTTCGCCGCCTCCAGGCTCACCTCACACTGGAAACACGGCCCTCCCTTCAGGCTCATGTGTCATTGGACAAGGCTTGGGCTTGCAAATCTGGAAATCGAGGTTATAATTTCCGCTCTCAATCGCGGGGTGGAGCAGTCCGGTAGCTCGTCGGGCTCATAACCCGAAGGTCGTAGGTTCAAATCCTGCCCCCGCCACCAATCAACCATCCAGCAACAACCGATATAGCCCACGAAGCCCGCGCCACGCGGGCTTTTTCGTTTATACTCCGTCCAGTGTTGTCGCATACCGTCCCGCAACATCTACCGTCAAAAGACAGTAACTTCGACAGTAGCCACACCAACAGCCATAGGTGTTACTGCCATGCCGCTGACCGATGCCGTAATCCGCAACGCCAAACCCAGAGGCGACAAGAATTCCAGGCTATCCGACGAAAAAGGTCTGTACCTGCTCATCGTGCCTTCTGGAGGTAAGTGGTGGAGGCTGGATTACCGGTTTGACGGCAAGCGCAAGACTCTTTCTATGGGAACTTACCCTGAAGTGAGCCTGAAGGATGCCCGCGAACGGCGCGACCAAGCCCGGAGGCAAATCGCCCAAGGCGTCGACCCCGGCGAGAGCCGCAAGGCGATGAAGGCGGCGCAAGCCGACCGATCCGCGAACAGCTTTGAAGTGGTGGCGCGGGAGTGGTACGCCAAGCAAGCACCTTCCTGGGCAGGGAGCCACGGCGACCGGATTATTCGCCGGCTGGAGCGGGATATTTTCCCCTGGCTGGGCGGGCGGCCAATCGCCGAAATCAACGCCACCGAATTGTTGGCGGCGCTGCGGCGAATCGAAGCGCGTGGCGCGGTGGAAACGGCGCACCGGGCATTGCAGAACTGCGGCCAGATTTTCCGCTATGCCGTGGCGACCGGAAGGGCGGACCGTGATCCTTCCGGCGATCTGAAAGGGGCGCTTCCGCCGGTGAAGGGCGGGAATTTCGCGGCCATGACCGAACCATCACGCGCGGCGGAATTGCTGCGAGCGATTGACGCCTACCAGGGAACGTTCACTGTGCAATGCGCCTTGAAGCTGGCCCCGCTGGTGTTTGTGCGCCCTGGCGAGCTACGGAAAGCGGAATGGGCACATATCGACCTGAACGCGGCAGAATGGCGCTACACCGTGACCAAGACCGGCACGCCGCACATCGTTCCCCTGGCAACCCAAGCCGTGGACATCCTGCGTGCGCTTTATGCGCTGACCGGACGCGGGCGCTATGTGTTCCCTTCCGCGAGAACACCGAACGGTTCCCGGCCCATGTCTGACGTGGCCCTGCTGGCCGCACTGCGGCGCATGGGGTTCGGCAAGGACGAAATGACCGTTCACGGCTTCCGGGCGCTGGCGCGTACCGTGCTGGATGAAGTACTTGGATTCCGGCCCGATTACATCGAGCATCAGTTAGCGCATGCCGTGCGCGATCCCAACGGGCGAGCCTATAACCGCACGGCGCACCTGCCCGAACGCCGGAAGATGATGCAGGCATGGGCAGATTACCTGGACGGGCTGAAAAAGGACGCGGGCCGCCTCGCGGTACTCGCCCCGCGAGCGGCGTGATTTCATTTCATCCGGCTGTGGCCGCGACGTGCAGATACCTATAAAGAGTAGCCTCCCCAATCCCGACCGCCCTTGCCGTCGTCCTCTTACTGGCCCCGGACGCCAAAAGCGCGTCGATCTTCGCGCACAGCTCCGGGGTCAGCTTGGCCGGCGCCCCGAACTTCCGACCCCGCGCCCGTGCCGCCGCCACGCCTTCGCGCCGCCGCTCGTTGATCAGCTCCCGCTCGAACTGGCCGAACGCGGCTAGCATGCTCAGCATCAGATTCTTGAACGGGTCATCGTCGGACCCTGAAAAGGTGAGGTTCTCCTTCAGAAACCGGACCGTCACGCCCTTACCCGTGATCTCCCGGACCAAGCCCAACAGCTCCGCCGTGTTCCGCGCCAGCCGGTCCAATGAATGGCAGACCAGCGTATCCCCGGCCCGCACGTAGGCCAGGCATTCCGCCAGCACGGGCCGGGCCGTGACGGTCTTCGCGCTCGCCTTCTCCTCGAAGACCCGATCCAGCGCCACGCCCGCCAATTGCCGGTCCGTGTTCTGTCCTACCGAGCTGACCCGGATGTAACCCACCACCTGGTGCTTCATGATGACGACCTCCCAAAAATGACGAATGGAACACGATCATAAGTCTATCATAAGTCTTAAAAGAGTTTCCATCTGTCTATCAAAAGTCGAAAAACAAACTTTTGATCGACGGTGAAATGCGGCTTCCAGCCCGGTCTATCACGTCTATCATGTGTATACAAAATGATAGACTCGGGAAAGGATCGGCGAAGGCCTCGGGGCCCGGCACGGCCTGGAGGTCGGCCACCGCCTCGGGGCCCGGCACGGCCTGGGGGTCGGCCACCGCCTCGGGGCCCGGCACGGCCTGGAGGTCGGCCACCGCCTCGGGGCCCGGCACGGCCTGGAGGTCGGCCACCGCCTCGGGGCCCGGCACGGGCTGGAGGTCGGCCACCGCCTCGGGGCCCGGCACGGCCTGGAGGTCGGCCACCGCCTCGGGGCCCGGCACGGGTTGGAGGTCGGCCAAGGCCTCGGGGCCCGGCACGGCCTGGAGGTCGGCCAAGGCCTCGGGGCCCGGCACGGGCTGGAGGTCGGCCAAGGCTGGAGGTCCAGCCCGCCGCCAGCGCCGGCACCGTCGAATGATTGGACCGTTTGAGGTGTGGCGCCTAATGGGTAAAATGAAATCACGCCACTCGCGGGGCGAGTACTGCGAGAGGATCAGGCACGGCCTGGATGTCGGCCACGGCTGGAGGTCCAGCCCACCGCCGGCCTGCATCGCGTCACGGCCACAGCCGGGTGATTGGACCGTTTGGGGTGTGGCGCCCTATGGGTAAAATGTCGGCACGCCACTCGCGGGGCGAGTACTGCGAGCGAAGACCCCACAAGGAGATGGAGTCCTTTCCGAAGCCGACGAAGAGGGCCAAACACCGCCGAAGAGTGCCAAGCAAATGTTTGGCACCCTTCGGGATATTTGGCACCCTTCGAAGAGTGCCAAGTCTTGGCCCCCTTTGGGTTACAGAGCCCAGACCCAGCCGCCCTCCATGCCTGTTTTGGTCACGGTCAGCGCCAGTTTCTTCCTTGCTCGTTTCAGCGTCCTTTCCGAAACACCCGCCGCCTCGGCCTCCATCTTCACTTCCGCCGCCGCCACAGGCCCAGCCGCCAACAGCTCCTGAAGAAACGCGCAGGCTTCGTCCAGCGCCGACATGGCTTCCGGATCACACGCGGCCTCCGCACGCGCCAGCAGCGCCCTTGCCGAACCGGCTACCGCCGTGCCCCAGTCGACCCGTGTCGCCGTCACGCCTGGGTGCTCGGCCAGCGCATCGAGAACCAGCTCGTAGAGAAAGCCGCCCTCGTCCGGCCCGAGGTTCGACTTCACCCGCGCCAGGCAGCGACCGCCGCCGTCCTCCTCCGAGCGCTTGAAGGCCGCGAACACGATCCGGGCCAGCGCCCCGAACGCCAGCGAACCGGTCACCCGCTCCAGCGGATCACGGCCCGCCGAGCCCTTGGAGAAGTGCGAGATGCCCAGCAAGGCGCAATCAAGACGCTCGGCCAGCGTCACCAGCGGGGCCAGCCCGCGCCGCACCTCGGCGTTCTTGTGGCTGTCCGCCGCCACCGCCGACACGATCGGATCGACCAGCAGCAACCGCACCTCGCCCACCTCCCGCGCCGCACGCAGCAGGGCGGGCATGTCGCGGGCTGGGTCGAACGGGCGCCGCCCGTCTTCGGCCTGCACGTCGGTGATGAAGAAGCAGCGTTTCGGATCCGCCCCGCAGGACAGAAGGCGCGGCATCAGGGTATCCCTCACGTCGTCCTCGCCGGACCAGATCAGCACGTTGCCCGGCGCCGCCGGCGTGCCGTCCGGCCAGCGTCCGCCCGCCGTCAGCGTCGCCGCTAGGGAAAGCGCAAGACTGGTCTTGCCCGTGCCGGGCTGCCCGGCGATGACGTGCAGCTTGCCTTTCGCCAGCCAGCCCGGCCACAGCCAGCGGACCGGCTCAGGCTGCACGCTGGCGCCCTGCAACAGGTTCACCCCCAGCGTCACCCGGCCACACTGCGCCACCGAAGAAGCCGAAGGCCTGGGCGGCACGGGTGAAGCCGAAGGCCTCGGCGTCACCGGCGGAGCCGAAGGCCTCGGCGCCTCCCGTGCCCGCGCCGCCATCTCGGCCACCCGCAGCGCGAGGTTCCCCACCGCCACCGGCCTACCGCTGCGCCGGGTCACGCGCCGTCTCCTCGGCCTGGGTGCGTAGCATGTGCATGGCCATATCCAGCACCTCGGCCACCTCCATGACCGATTGCTCCAGACTCCAGCAGAACGCCTCGTACTCATCGTCGTTCAGCCCAGGGTCTTCGCTGCGGTTCATACGCAGCAGCACCAGCCCCGCCGCCACCGATCGGGCCGCCATGCCTGCCGTTTGCAGTGCCCCGTTCATCCGTTCAACCGCGTTCGCGTCTTTCATAGTCCACCTCCCGCCAGCCAGCCGGCCAGCATGTTTGCAATGGAAAAAATCACGTCGGCCATGCCCAGCGCCGCCAGGGTCGTTTTGATTTGCTCAATCATGGCTGGGCTCCTCCTGGTCGCCGGTGACCGTGGCCGAACCTTCCTCCGCGTGCGCCTCGATCCAGACTTGTCTGGCCGGGTTCTTGGCCTTGGACATGGCCCGGCTGGCGGCCCGGACGCAGCGGGCGACTTCACGCAGCGCTTCGGTTTTGTGGCACTGGTTTACCCAGTCATCGCAAATCAGTGCCAGGTGTTCCAGCTCATCGGCAAGCCGTCGCACATCGCCATCGAGCCGATGCGCATGGGATAGGGAAATGATCGGGCGGTGTGCGCCCGTGGTAGGGGATGTCATGGTGTTGGCTCCTTTGTGTTGCTTGGAAACCGTCACCAGCACTTTCCACAGTGCAAGGGTGACGGACGATGCGAGGGTGGAAAACCGGCACAAAGGAACCGGCCACGGACGTACCGTGCCTCGCACCGCCCGTCATGGGAAGCCGACCGGCATAAAAAAGCGCCGGTCAGGGCGCGAGGGTGCGCCTTTGTGCTATCGGGTTTCCACGCCCGGCCCCGGAACCGTCCGGGGACAGTTGAAAGTGTAGCACAGCCCGCCGGCGTATGGTTACAATAAGGTCACGCCACTCGCGGGGCGAGTACTGCGAGCTGTTTTACGGCTTGGTCGAGAACGGTCGAACAAGCGCCACTCGCGGGGCGAGTACTGCGAGGAAACAAACGCCACTCGCGGGGCACGTACCGCGAGGATCTGGGAAGGACGTCGGATTCATGCCGGCGTCCGCCATACCTCCCGCCGCCACTCGCGGGGCGAGTACCGCGAGATCACCGCATCCCGCTGGCCAGGCCCGAACCCAGGCTACCGCCCAAGGCCGCCCCGGTCGCCCCTGCCGACGCCAAGGCCGCGCCCGTCAGACTGAAGCCCAGCCCGCCGGTCATCAGCCCCAGCGCCGCGCCGCCCACCATACCGGCCATCTTGCCGATGCCCTTGGCGTTGTCCGCCTCCATCTCGCTCGCCAACGCCGCCCGGTTGCGCTCCCAGTCGCTGGATTTCCTGGAAAGGTTGGAGAACGTATCCACCGCCGATCCCAGCCGCTGCCGCCCGGCGCCGATGGCCGCGTTCATCAGCCCGAGCCGCGCATCCAGATTGCCCATGCGCCCCTGCATCGCCCCGCGTGCCCGTGCCTGCGCGTTGGCCTGGTCCAACTGCGTCTCGGTGGCCAGGAACCGCCCACTGCCCGGCGCCGCACCGCTGGCCATCGTCTGGTACATCGTCTGCTGCCGCAGCGGGTCCCACTGCTGCAAGGCCGAACTCAGCCCCAGGCCGCCCGCCGCGTCGTAGGCCAGAGGCGTGTTCATCGCCTTCATGTTGCGGACCGCGAACTTCTCCACCGGCGCCGTCAGCGCGTTCGACGACTGCAGCACATTCTGCAGCACATTCGCGTATTCCAGCTCCTGCGCCGTAATCTGAGGGGTCAAAGACCCGCCACCACCGCCCATCGTGTTATCTCCATCATGGTTTGTTAGATCAATCAGCTATATGAGTGCCCGTTACGGCCCTCGCCAGGCATATCAAACCCGTTGGCGTCCAGCCTGTGCGCTTCGCCGCATGGCATATATCCCTTTCGGTGCAGGCTGCAAGAAGCCACGCCGCCTCCCGCCGCGCCGCCTGCGCCGCCTGGTCGAGTTGCTTTGAGTGTTTGAGCAGCCGGATAGCCTCAATAACCTCTGTCTTCATGCCAGCCTCGCCATCGGGAAGCCCTGCCCGCCGGATCGGGCAGGGTGTGTGGGTAGAATCAAGCCGCCCGGATCGGACGGCCGTACATCGTCGTTTCGCGCTGGCTCAGGACATGCGCCGGCGCCAGGTTACGACGGGCTTTGAGGTCCGCCGCTCGATCCTCGTACCTAGACCGGAATAGCTCCGTGCGGGCGGCCCATTTTTCATGCTCCGTCAGCACACGGCCAATGAATTCGGGGCTCCAGTCTTGGATGAACCTGATTTCCTCACTCAGGGCCTCGATTTCATGCTTCATCGCCTCGTCGCCGGACTCAAAGTATTTGAACAGCAGCTCACCCCGCCGCCGCCGCGCCACGGACAGCCGATGCTGTATGCCGTCGGCGGTGTGAAGGCACGGGCTCAGCGCCGCCGCCCATTGCCGCACCCGCTCACCCCGCTCCGCCAGTTCGGCGGTAGCATCTTCGATACGCTCCTGCAGGTCGGCCAGGTCGGCCTCGATCAGCTCTTCGTTGTAAACGATTGAATCATCAGACATTTTTTCACCTTATGGTTGCCGGAAGGGAACCCCCCTCCGCAAAACTAGGAAATGTTACGTTATAACATCACTGCTTTTTATTACCACCCGTTATATCGGACAGCTCGGCCTCAAGTTCGGCGACACGGGTTTTAAGTTTGCCAATGTCTTCGAGGAGGACGTGAAGATACATTTCCTTCGTTTCGATGGCCATGACGAGGACCCATTTAGGCGACCTCATGAGCCACTCGTGGTGTGTCTCGTCGCCCCTGCAATGCTCCGGTATATGATTTCTGTCACTCATTGTTTTCGCTCCATCGCGATTGTTGTGCCTCCCGGCACGATCTCGCCCGGCCATATGGCCGGACGCCAAGGCCGGACTACGCCGGCCAATCTCAAAAATCAAACTTCACCCCCAGGACATGGGACAAAATGACAAAATTCGCCGCCACGCTTTTTGAATTTTGGCATTTTGTCCCACGATTTCCGGCCCGGATGCGCATTTTGCATGTATGTATATGATTTTTAAGGTTAAAAAAACCTTTAGGACGAAAATGACGGTGTGACAAAATTCGCCCGATTGTTGTTCGATCGTGTGCAAATCGCCGGAATTTTGTCCCAAACCCTTGGTGACAGAATGGGACAAAATTAAAAATCCGCCGAATTTTGGCATTTTGTCCCATTGTGTCCGCCCGCCTGTGGGACAAAATTCCGGCTCAGGCTGCATCAAAAATCCGCTCATTTACGATGTACGTGGTTGTGGGCCTGCCAGCCCCTCCACCCGCCACCGTCTGCCGGGCACCCACCACCACTTTCCAATCGCCGAGAAACGCAAGGGCCTGGTCGAGCTTTGGGCGAGATGGGAAGCGAACACGCATCGCTCTCTGAGCTTCACGGGCGGTGAACGTCAGCCGCCGCCCGGCTCGAATCCACGCCAACAGCGCATGCGCGTCGTCCTCAACCGGCGCCCGCCCCATCAGCCCAAACGCGGCGAGAGCGTGAGGAATAAGAAGCTTGCCTAGCTCAACCGCCCGCTCGACCGCATCGCGCCCGATCACCTCCACCGCGCCGCCGCGCGTGGCAAGGTGCAGCAAGCCTGCAATCCTAGCCACGGCGCCAGGAAGCTTGGCCGACCAGTCGGCCACATGTCCCAGCGGCCCGCCGTCGCCTTGCTTACGCTCGATCTCAGCCGAGAAATTTAGCCAACACTCACGCGCCTCTGGCCCAAAAATCAACGTCCTCGGCGCCTCCACCGGCTCAAGGCGACCATCCAGAAGCCGAAATAACCCGGCCTCCCAGTCCTCTTTGATGTACTCCGGCACGTCGAGGTGTTGTCTAACATCGCGCGCGCCAACGTTGCTCTTGGGCACAACAAAGAGGCACCGGCCAAGCAATCCCGAGTCCCTGAATCTTTTGTTTTTGCCTACCTCGGCCAGAACGCCCGGCTGCATCATCAGGCCCAAACTTAGCGCCGGCCGATCTATGTGGGCACACCGCCCGCCACGGTCTACTCGCATGGCTGAGCCCGCGTGCCCTTGCAAAAACACATCCAAATTAGCCATCCCGCCGGAATATGCTCCCGACAAAACTTGGAAGATGCCGCCTTCGTCGCTCAGCACTGACATCGCCTCCCCGTGCTCCACAAGAAGCCCCTGCAACCTCTCCGGCGTGCAGTCTCCGGTGAATAGGCGCGGGGGGATCAGCTCCGCCGGCATAAATTCAGACTCCGACTGGATCGCCGCGACCAACTCGGCCCGCGACTCAGCGTCCTCCACCCGCAGCGCCCGCTTTTTCAAGCCCTCGATCCTTTTGGCCGCAACTTCTCGCGCCGCTGTCCGCCGGGCGATTTCGGGGCGAAGCCGATCCCTCTGAAGTTTTTCCCACCGGATCAACGGCGCGGCCAAAGCCGCAAGCACGGCGCTTTTGCGGCTGCCCGGCGGCATCGCGGTTATAGTCCATAATGCGAGGGGCTCCACATATCCAGACGCGTGCGGCGCCACCTGCCACCGCCTCTGACAGCAAGTCGCCAACGCCGCCAGCGCCACGGCGACGGCAGCCGCGCTCGGCGTCTGACAACTGACCGAGACCGCCTCGGCCATCGCGCCGACCCAGCCCGGTAAAACAATGTCCGGAATATTCGGAACGTCCACGCCCTCCGGTATCATCGGCTCCGGCCATCCCGCGCCTCCGACTTCAACCGCCGGAACGGCCTGCACCTCTTCGCGCTTGCCAGCCGCCGCCGGCCCGCCGGCCTCGGCCAAGGATTGCGCCGCCAGCCTCTCCCTCACCGCCCGCTCCTTCGCTGGGTTAGTCCACCCGCGTCGCGCGGCCTCGGCAAAGACAGCCCGATGATCTGCCGCCGCGCCCGCGAAGCTCTCCCATTTTCTTGCGGCTGCCGCCGGCTCGAACTTGCTCGAAGTGGCAGACCAGGCAAGCCAAAGCGCCCGCCCGGCATCGCCCAGCCCGGCCAAGGCAAGGCCGATCTTGATCCAGGTGTCATATGCATCCGCTGGTATAAAAAAAAGCGCCTCACGCAGGTCGGCAAGCTGCCCGGCATCCAGCACCGCCGCCGCCGCCTCGGCCTTCGCGACCTCATCCGGCCTGTGCGAAGGCGCCGCCAGCTCGTCCCACACTTTGAGCAGCGCCGCCGGCATGTCGGGCAGCCGCCACCACCTGCCTGAGCCGCCCCAGGCGTAGGGGTTACCCGTGTCTGGATGGACCGAAGGAGGCAAAACATCCTGTACGCTAAGTCCTCCAGCCGCGCCGCATCGCAGCTCCAAGACCACTTGGCCCGCATCGTCTACCACTTTTACACTTGGCCTCGGCTCTGCCAGCCGGTAGAGAAGTTTCGCCTTGCCGGGTCGGCCAGAGGTGATCTGAACTGCATCACCCGAGCCCAGCAACGCGGACAAATTGATCCCGCGTGCCTCAAGCCATCGGTCCGCCTCCTCAAAGTCATCCACGTCGAGGGCCGCCGTGCCTGACCAAGCGTGCAGCAGTCCAGCCGCCTCAAGCCGCCCAGCCCGCGCCGGATCGTCGATCGCAGCCTCCCTCCGGTTCCAGCCTTTTCCAGCCGGCGCCTTGGTGCCAGGTTTAATCTCACACAAACGCCACCCGCCATAGCGGACATACGCCTCAAATGGGCTGCGGTACTGTTTAACCCTCCACCGTGGCTTCACCCACCGCCCGGCCTTCACCGTCGCCACCGCCTGATTCATGCTGACTCCCCGCGCCGGATGCGGTTTACCAGCTCCCGGATGTCTTCTACGGTCCAGACGGTGGTGCGCGGCCCAATCTTTATAGGCTTGGGGTATCTACCGTCTTTGACGCCCGCCCACCAGGTTGAGCGGGAGACAGGAATGATAGGGGGAATGGGAGGGTTGGCTTTTCGATCTCCTACGATCTGATGGATGCGCAGAAAGCCGGTTTCGGTAAGTTGATGCATTCGGGCAACTCCATACGTTGTTGGACGTTGCCATGCTCAAATAATCCTCGCTATATCTCGCATCGCTTTGCTTAGTCAGTAGGCAGCACTACTCCCATGACAGTAACTTTGTCAGTAACTCATCCTGCATCCAGCCGACAACCCGAGTAACTGCGCCATTTACGCCGTGTTGTTCGGTAGATGCCCCCGCTACCATTCTAGATACGGCTCGGCATGCGCGTGAGAATGTGCATGCCGGGTTCGTCCCTTTCGGCATAGATCGCGTCCCCTTCGGGAACGATCCCAATCCCTCCCAAGATTTCCGCCAGCGCCGCGCGGTCGATGTCCTGCTTCAGCGAGTCTTTCAGGTTCGACAGATGACGCTTGTAACGCGGCAGAATGTCGTCGATCGCGGCCATGCGGGGCTGGCCTTGGGATGCCTGGGCTTGTAGGCGGGCGCAGACGGCGGGGGGCGTGGTCTTTGCGGTTCACGCAGCCGTACCGCTGAGCATTGACGGCGATGAGGGGGCCGATTTGCCATTTCTTTGAGACCGTCGAGGTGGAAATAAGTATCCCGTATTTGCGACATGCCTCGCTTGAAGCGCGGAGTGGAATCTACACAACTTGGTTTCCGAAACCGGCATCGGCATCCAGGCCGCCGTTTACCGCGTATCAACGATGGATGGCACCTCCATGAACAGAACAGACGGCGGCGACGCGGACGAAGTGCCGACATCGGCGGTTGAAAGTCCCGACCGAATGGAACCGGGCGGGGTATCGGATGACGTTGCTGCGGACGCCGCTCTTTGTCCGCCGAGCCAAAGCGGGCGCTCCGCCCCCGACGAACGCCAACTGGGGGATTGGATCGCCCGTGTGGTGGACCGCGATGCGAATGCGCTGGCCGCGCTGTACGATGCGCTGGTCGGACGGGTCTACGGCTTGGCCTTACGGATCACACAGCGCGCCCCGCTGGCCGAAGAGGTGGCTCAGGACACCTTCTGGCAAATCTGGCGTCAGGCCCCCCGGTTCGACCCGGAAAGAGGTACTGCCCTGGCCTGGATCATGACCATCGCCCGCAGCCGGGCGCTGGACGCCCTTCGCCGAATCGAGACGAACGAATGCGAACTCGACCCGGAAATACTGGACCGGTTGGAATGCCCCGGCGAGGATGCTCCCCCGGACTTGCTGGCGGCGGTCCAGGATGGGCATGTCCTGCACGCCGCCCTGGCGAGCCTGGATCCGGTGCCGCGACAGCTGGTGTCCTTGGCATTCTTCCGCGGGCTCAGCCACGACGAGATTGCCGGGTATGCCGGCCTGCCTCTGGGCACGGTCAAATCCCATATCCGGCGAGCGTTGATCGCGTTGCGGCAAAGACTGGCTCCCGATGCCAATTCAAGGCTTTGAAAATATGAGCACCCGACCAGAATTCCCGAATCTTCCCGCAGAATCGGAGCAAACCGAGCTGAACGAGCTTTTGGCGGAAAATCTGGCTCCGATAGAACTCTCCTCCGGAACGAGGGCAGCCTTGCGGGCTGGCCTGATGGAACGAATCGCTCGCAGTGTCGCCGAACACGCGGGATTGTTGACTGTGCGGCTCAAGGACGGCGCGTGGCAAACCCTCAGGAGAGGCGTCCGTTTCAAGCCGCTGTGGACCGGACCGGCGGGGAGTTCGGTATTGATCGAATTTGCCCCAGGCGCGTCGCTGCCGGCGCATCGGCACAACTGGATGGAGGAGGGCATCGTGTTGCGGGGTGGCCTGCAGATGGGTTCATTGGACCTGGGACCGCTCGACTATCACGTATCCCCCGCCGGCAGTCGCCACGAATCCATTCGTTCCCGCCAAGGTGCGCTGGCGTATCTGCGCGGAACCTCCCTTGGCAGCAAATCATCGGTCCTGCGCGAATTGATGGGAGGATGGCTGCCTTTCGCCGGCCCGGCGTCGGCAACGGTTTTTGCCGGCAAAAAGGACGATTGGGTCGAAGTGGGGGAGGGGGTGATGAAAAAGGAGCTATGCTCCGACGGGACGTTGGCATCCCGTTTCTACCGGCTGGAGCCTGGGGCCAAGGTTCCCGGCCATTCTCACCTGCAAGACGAGGAGTGCATGATGCTGGAGGGTGAGGTATTTTTGGGAGATATCCTGTTGCGCGCCGGGGAGTACCAACTGGCTCCGGTCGGCAGTCGGCACGGTGAAGTTTATAGCGATGTCGGTGCCACCCTATTCGTGCGCGGGGCCCGGGATGACTGAGGCTGAATCAAGTGCGGCGGTTCCACACACCGGTAGCCATTGGCATGGCCCCGTCCGGACCTAAGTGGATCGGGTGGCAAGTCCGTTTGGCCTTGACCAGCAACGCCGTTCCTGGATCGGTCTCGACAAAATCGATCTGCTCGCCGCCATCCGTGATCGCGGCCTTGAAGGTGAAGCCCACTTCGAAAGACATGTTCAGCCGGCAGTCGGCCTCGACCGAATAGATGAAGCTTCGGCGGTGGGGGATCCACGCTTCAAACACCTGCCAAACGCAGTATGAGCCAACCCAAACCCGCCGCCATGACGCTAAGGGAAGCCGCGATTTCCGCCCGATGCGCCCAGGCGAAACGTTCGGAGAAGCGCAACAAGGGGAAAGCAAGACTGACCAGGAGCAATTGCAATGTTTCTATGCCCAAATTGAAACTGGCAAGATTCAGTAGCCAGTTACCGCCGCCATCGGAGCGGGAGGCGAGACTCTCGGAAAGGGCTCCAGCAAAGCCGAACCCGTGCACCAGACCGAAGCCGAAGGCCAGCCACACGCCATGCCCGAGGTGTCGACGCCAGGCACCGAGCGCTCCGACGTAGACTATGGTCAAGGCGATCGCCGGTTCGATCACCTCGCCGGGCGCCGTCACCCAGCCATGGGCGGCCAAGCCCAGCGTGGCGCTGTGGGCGAGGGTGAAGGCGGTGACTACCTTGACCACATCCCCAAGGCGAGAGGATAACAGCAGCAGCCCGAACAGGAAGGCCAGATGGTCGAACCCCATGGCAATATGGTGCATGCCCAGCCTAAAGAATGCCCAGGCCTCCCGCCATCCACCGTTCCGAACGGCATGGAAAGTTCCGTCGGATGCCGCGGGAAATCCAGCGGAATTTTCCCCAGCAAGCGGATCTTGCCCAGGGCCCGCCGTCCCGGCGGAAAAGATCAGTTCGGCCGAGGCGGAAAGCTCCTGCGGCGCGCTTAAACCGAACGGAAGCCCGAAGTCGGTGAGGCTCCGGCTGCGGTCTCTGTCCGGTACGTTGGAAGCGGTGACAACCACGCCCTCCAGCCCGGAGAGGCAGATTTCTTTCCAGCCCGGTCGGGCGGTTTCGTAGCGATCCTGATACCTGAAACTGACCCGCATTGGCGGCGCCGCCGGGGAAGCGGCGTAGCGTATGCGCATGCGCAGGATGGGCAGCCCCGCATCGCCGGGCGCAAGATGCCACGCCAGCCCGTCCACTCGCAGAGCCAATGCCTGATCACCGAGCTTCAGATCGAGCAGTGGCCTGATGTCCTCTGCCCTGCGCCGGGCCCAGCCGTCCCATTCGGCATCGGAGGTCTGGCCGTCGCGATCGGCGTCCGCGGCGATGCCCTCGGCCAGGGTGGGGATCTCGGCCAGATCCAAGTGGTAAGTAACTCTCGTTTCTTCCGGAGAAATGGCAATCACCGCTTGGCGGTTGACCGTGTTGTTGCCGAGGGGATGGGCGACGGCCGCCTCGGCGACGACTACGAGCAGACCCAGGAAAAGCCGGAATCGACTCATGGCGCCTCCTCGGGATTGAACGGAGCAATGCCGTCGTCGTCCGCGATGGAACGCTTCGCCGCCACGGTGGGCGTCCTTGCTGCCCGTGGTGGTCGGGCCCACCGTTCGAGGCGCCTGTCCGCCGTACCCAGCCTGAGCGCGGTTTGGCCATGCCGGTCCGCCTCTCGATGCTTTCCCGCCTGCCTCAGCACAAAGGCGAGCAGCGCATGACCGTAGATATCCGGCCGCCTCAGGCATTCCTCGCGGGCGAGACGTTCCGCCTCGCCGTAGCGGTGGCCTTGAAGTGCGTAGTATTCGGCAAAGGCGCGGCGAAACAGCTTGTCTCCGGCTTCGTCCAGCCGTGCCATGCCGTCCAGCAGCAGCGCCAACCGGCGCATGGCCTCATGATCGCCCACGGAGCGCGCCAGCCGCCAAGCCATGACGGCGTCGTCGGGGCTGGGGTATTGATCCAGCGCTTCCCGGAGCAGCGCCAGCGCTTCCTCCCGCTTACCCTGTGCTTCCCGCACGCGGGCCCGGAGGGCCGGGTAGTCCGGCCGGCCGGGAAAAAGAGTTTCCGCCCTGGCCAGTGCGTTTTCTGCTCGCTCGAACTGCCCACCATTCAGGTGGAGTTCGGCCAGTTGCACAAATGCCCAGGCATGAGCCTCGGAACCCGGCGGCGCCACGGCGAGACTCTCGTTGAGAAGACCGACGGCGCCCTCTATATCGCCATGGAGAAAACGCAGATGAGCGGCGCGGGAATAGGCAGGAAGGCCGGGAAAGGCATCCAGCAGCTTTTGTGTCACCGCCAGCGCATCCTCGTAACGGCCTAGTTCGACCAGGGCGTCCGACTCCAGCCCTAGCGTCATGGCCGAAGGAACGCCCAGACCATGGGCCTGACGGACGGAAACCAGGGCTTCCCGAAAGCGGTGCCGGTTCATCTCGTCCCATGCCTTGAGCGCCCAAGCGCGCGAGTCACGGGGCGCCAGAGTCAGCGCCCGCTGGATCAAGGCCTCCGCACGGGCGGCCTCCCCCGCATCGCGGCTGGCACGCAGACCTTGTAGCAAGGCTTGTGCAAGGTTCAGCATGGGACGCGGATCGTCCGGGCGAGCGAGGAGAGAACTTGCCAGGCTCCGAACCGTTTCGTCCGCGACCTTGGATTCTTCCGCGCAAACTCCCGTAGCCACCATCAGGAGCCAGGCAGCCGCCAAAATCCGGTCTGTTACGCGTCCCGAGCCAAACATGCCGTCGTCCTCTAGCTGCGGCCGGGATAGGGCGTGGGCAGGAAAGGAAACTCGCTCGCGATGCCGGTCGCGGTGGTGCCCAGGTGATTTCCCGGGCCCTGCGGTAGGCCCGCGCCCGGCGCTCCCTCAAGGAAGTTCACGCCGTCCCCTGCCTTGATGGCGACGTAGTCCGCCCCGCCCACCACCCGGATGGCGATGTCCGTCACATCGTCGTTGGGACGGCGGCCGTTGGGAAAACCGGCCGGATCGCCGCCCAGCGCGGCGCCCAGCCGGCGTTGCCCGAGCGGAGGGGTGGGCGGCACGGACAAATCGAGGCGCAGCAGTTCGGAGCAGGGGCTGCCGCAATCGTTGCCGGCCACGGCTTGGCCGGGATATTTGAGAAACACTTGCAGCAGGTCCACGCGTGGCGTGGCCGGCGCTTTGACACCGAAGCTGCCGAATACCAGGTCGAAAGCGGCAGCGACGACAGGCGCTTTGTAGAACTCCTGGAACTGGACTTCCTTTTCCGGCTCCTGGGCATTCCAGAAATCCTTGGCCGGCGTGTTGATGATCAGTTCGTTGATCAAGGGATTGGCGAGCCTGGCCACTTGCACCTGGTCGCCGGAATTCCTGGGCATTCCCCGGCTGCGCAGGACACGCGTCTTTTGCCGGCTGGTGCTGGCGTAGAGTCCCAGGTACTTGTTGGCATCGTTCGCAGCCTGCCCGTCGCTGGTAATGCGGCTGATCGGCACTTCCAGGGCGATGGTGCTGATATTGGCGCCGGCAAAGC
This sequence comes from Methylococcus geothermalis, assembly GCF_012769535.1. NCBI lineage: Bacteria > Pseudomonadati > Pseudomonadota > Gammaproteobacteria > Methylococcales > Methylococcaceae > Methylococcus > Methylococcus geothermalis. The sequence continues at coordinate 3,282,772 of NZ_CP046565.1, read as the reverse complement.
GATTGATCCCGAAGGGGTTGACGTTATCGCCGTCATCGGTCCCCGGCAGCACGGGCGGAGAGCGGCGCAGATTCAAAGTGTCGAAGGTGGCGCCAAGATCGATATAGAACGTTTCCGCCCGCTGGCCGGCGAACACCCGGATGCCCTTCCCGGCATCCGTATACATCCCCTGAGCGGCCAGGCTCTCATAATCGGGCATGGTGGCAGGGCCCGCGTTGGACGGTACAGCAACCAGCCCCCGAAACAGGACCGTTTTCCTCCCCCTGCGATTTTCCGTGACGGTGTAGGTCTGACGCCGGGTGAGCCCTTCCGAGCCGGGGCCGTCCAGGGCCGTGATGCCTTGCAAAGGCAGGGCGGCAGATATCGCTGGATTGCCCAGATAAGGAACGGGGGATGTCAGCCCCCCCTTCCCTCCGATGGGTCTGTCCTCCGTCTTGAAGCGAAATTCATAAACGATGTCCCCCGCTTTGCCGTCCCGATCGTTGTCGAGGTTGAAGCGATAGGTCACGTCATCGGCAAAATTGAAATAGTTGGGCCCGTCGGCCGGATTCTGGCCGGGATTGACATTCATGATGAAGGTCACGCGCCGATCCTGGGGCGCACGATTCATATTGGCCGGATCGTAACTAACGAAGGCATAGACATCGGTCAGGTCGGCAGCGGGATCCAGGGCGATCAGCGGAGCCTCTCGGTGGCTGGCCGCCTGGGCGCCGGAGCCGATCCCTCCCACAAGGCAGGCCGCAAGGGCAAACTCAAATCGGATGGTCATAGGTCGTTCCTCATAACGCTGAATTGGTGAATCGAAGCCGTCTCGCATAGGCTCGGCCACATTCGGATCCTGCGCCGGAAGCCGTGCTTGACCTTTATTACGCAGCTAAGCGGCAAACGGATGCAGCGAAACGGATGGACTCGCCGGAGGCCCTGGACTGTCTCCGAAAACGAGGCCGTGCAGATAGCGTGCGTCAAAGGATGGAAGGCAGGAAACTGCCGAAATGTCCGCAGACACAAAGAGCAACATGCGAGGCGAAGTACCCGACGAACTCCAGGCCGGCTTGCTTGCCAACAACAAGCCTCCCGGAAAGGGGCACGGCATGGGTTCGTTCGGAGAGACGCACTCCGCCTGCTGACTCTTCCCTATTACGAAATCTTGACTACGCTTTTGGACTCAGGACATCGATGGGATGTCTTGGCTTATAGCGATGAGCCGAGGAACGACATGAGCGGAGAAGAGTTTGCCCGCGCCTTGAAAGTTGAGAAGTTAGCCGGTGGCGTGCGCGTCGAGTTCCCTAACGGCAGTTCGTATGAGGCACCGCGTGACGACTGGGCGATGGATCTCACCGATGCGGGACACCGGCTGAGCTTGGAAGCTCAAGACTTCTGGGCGTTTTCTTTGGCACGCATCAAGATATTGCAATGCACCAGATGAGCCCGTCGGAGGCTGTTTTGGAAAGCTTCCAGATGAACGAACGTGATGGCCGCTCCGTGTGGCATCGCCGCTTCCGCCCACCTCATCGGCTATCCGCCTAGCCGCAGATCTTCAACTTCAAACGCATTGGCTTCGATGATGTGATGCTGAGCGAACGAAGTCGGATCTAGCGCCTTGCCCTCCTTGGTGGCTACAACGGGCAGCCCCTAGGGCGATCTCTCAAATGTTGTGGTCAGAGAGAGCATGAACTCGTCCCCTGTGATGGTGTTTCGAGTCAACATCTCGGCACCTCCAAATTCCCCTTTGTGATTTTAGGCACATCTCGTGCCGACGGGCGATTTCTGGCTGATCAAGCGACATCGGGAATTTTGGCCGGTTTCCGCTGTGCTCCGGTGGAGGCGGAAATTGTGGCTCGGCGTCTGCAAGAGCGGGAGGCCGGAGGAGAACCGTGAGCGATTGCTGGCCTCGTTGTCATGGTTGCCGAGTCTCCCTCTCGCCGGCGATGGCGCCGATCATGTCGGCAAGATACGCGCTTTCCTGGCGAGCCAAGGCACGCCGATCGGTCCGTACGATCTGCAAATCGACGCCCTTGCCCGGCCTCACGGTATGGCACCGGGGAATTCGCCCGCATCCCCGGTTTGACGCTGGACGATGGGCTGGCATGACCGCAGCCGTTTCTTGACCGCCGGGATGCCGCGATCACGCTAACTCAATGTGTCGCAACACTTCACTGATTCGGCGCCTGCTCGCGTTTTTGGCAAGGGTCCGGCAGACGCTGCGGTCTCGGCATTCAGTGTTACCGAAGATACAGGGCTGACCGCTTCCGTCAGATCGGACAAAGAATCTTCGATCACCCGAGACAGGCTGGTGTCGCCGAAAGCGGTTGCGCCGGGGAGGGCCGAAGGGGCATTTGCCGCATGGGGATCGGGGGGAAGACCGCGGCTTTTCTTCCGGTTTATGACGTAACTTGCTGTTTTGATTGTGTCCATATTACACCTTTGCTTGACGATCCGGATGTCCGGTATCGACATGAACAAGCAGGATGTATGCCGTCTTGGCTCTATCCGAGGGTTGCCGCCCCGGATCGGAATAGCCGACAATCGAATACGGAAGCAGGGGCAGGTGAGATCATGGCCAGCGGCCCGGTGCTCGACGTCCGAGCAGTTTCACGACAGCAATTCAGCGAGGAGCAAACATGTCCATCGGTCAGTTCTGCATTCGAGATACCGTGATCGTCGGGAAGGGTGACACGATCGTGGAAGCCGCCAAGGTGATGCGCCAGCATCATGTCGGCAGTGTCGTGGTGGTGGAAGAGTCCGAGCACGGCTGCAAGCCTGTCGGGATCTTGACCGACCGGGATCTGGTGGTCGAGATCCTGGCGAAGGAAGTAGCCCCCGAAGCGGTGACGGTCGGCGATGTCATGAGCTTCGAACTCGTGACCGCGCGCGAACAGGACGGGTTGTGGGAAACGCTGCAACGCATGCGCGTGAACGGGGTTCGGCGGATTCCCGTCGTCGATGATCGGGGCGTTTTGGTCGGAATCGTCAGCGCCGACGACTATCTGGAAATCCTTTCCACCGAACTGGGAGAGCTGGCCAAGTTGCTCGGCCGGGAAAAGGGGCGGGAAGAGCGGACACGCGGCTCCTGACCGCGTGCCGGAGTTCGGGCTCGACACGTGAAATACCCGCTCGCCTTGACTCTGGCCTGTCTGCCATTGCCAGCGGAGGTCGGCGGCAATGGCTGGCGAGACGTCGATTGGCTCGCCGTGGCGAACGGTTCCATCCGGCGCCATACGAAGGAATACGCCGACAGCGATCCCGGTCGTTGCCCCAGCAGCAACGGTGCTGTCCGGCGGGTGCTGAAGGGGAACCGGTTGAAGGAAACGACATAGGATGCGCGCCGTCGGGTCCAAGTTCGCGAAGCCCATGACTTACTGTTTGTTCGACACGGCTTTCGGCGTCTGCGGGATCGCTTGGCGCGAGGCCGATGGTGCCGATGCGGTGCCTGCCGTCACCCGGTTTCAGCTTCCGGAGGCCACGGCGGCGGAGACCGAGTCAACCCTTGCCGAGCTGACAAGGGCGGAGGGAGCGGCCGCCCCGCCGCCGGTGATCGCGGAGGTGATCGAGAAGATCAGGCGACATTTCCGGGGCGATCTGCAGGATTTCAGCGAGGTTCGGGTGGAGCCGGAAGGCGCGGGGCCGTTTGCCCTGGCCGTTTACGCGGCTGCCCGGAACATCCCTGCCGGCCAGGTCCGCAGTTACGGCGAATTGGCTCGTGTCTTGAAACGGCCTGCGGCGGCCCGTGCCGTGGGCCAGGCGCTGGGACGCAACCCTGTCCCGCTCATCATTCCCTGCCACAGGATTCTGGGGGCGAGCGGGAAGCTCGGCGGATTTTCCGCTCACGGCGGCATCGCGACCAAGGCCAGGATGCTCCAAATCGAAGGTGTCGTCCCAGGAGCATCGGGAAGCTAGCCGCGCGAACACGACCAAGGGGGTGTCGGCCGAATCGGCCTCCTTGTCCGGTTTAGGACAAGATATCGCTGTGAATTCCCCGCAAAATCAATGGGCAAGGGGCGCTTTTCCCTTGGCACGCAAATCGCTTCAGAGGTGTCATCCCGTCCACCATTTCCGGAAGCGAATACTCGATGAGCGTGACCGCAATCGCCTGGGGCGCCCACCCCGACTTTCCCCTGGCGTTGATCGCCAATCGCGACGAGCGGTATGACCGCCCCACCTCGGCGGCCGGCTGGTGGACGCGCGAGCCGGAGTGTCTGGCCGGCGAAGACCAGGTGCACGGCGGTACCTGGTTGGCGGTCACGCGCGAGGGACGTTTCTCTCTGGTGACCGGATACCGTGACGGTTCGTCGCCGGCACCCGGCGCGCCTTCACGCGGCCGGCTGCCGCTGGATTATCTTGAATCCGGCGAAGATCCCACGGTGCATGCGCGGCGCTTCATCCGCTCCAAGGGCGATCACGCGCCTTACAACCTGCTGCTGGGTTCGCCCCGCCAAGTGTTCTATGCCGGTACCCGCTCGCGCCTGCCGATCGCTCTCACGCCGGGCATCCACACCTTGTCCAACGGACTGCTCGACGAGCCCTGGCCCAAGTGTACTTGGCTCAATACCTTGTTCGGCGGCTACATCCTGAGTCATGGCGGTTTCAAGATGTTGCTCGATGGCCACACCGAGCTGGCCAAGATCAAGGCGCATGGCGCCGCCGAGCTGCCGAGGCCGGCCGGCTCTTGCCTGAGCGCCGAGGATTTCGCCGCTGCCGGTTTCGCGTTGCTGGCCGATCGCACCACGTATAGCCGAGGTTTACCGGACACCGGCATCGGGCCGGAAGAGGAGGAACGTCTCTCTGCCTGCTTCGTGGCGGGCGGAGAGTATGGCACGCGCTCCAGCACGGTGCTGGTGATGGGGCGTGACGGCCATGTCCGCTTCGAGGAGCGCAGCTTCGACGGCGGCGGTGCCGAAACGGGCCGAGTCCTCGAGGAATGGGACATGGACCCCGCGGTTTTTTCCGGCGGCGCGGAGGGCTGATCTCATGTCCGCCATGATGCAGCCGCCGCAATCTCGTCCGTTGGAGCCCGCCGACCTGCCGCTCGCGCCCGCCTATGCGCGGCTCGGGGCGCCTTTCCACCAGCCGGTGGCGGCCACGCCCCTGCCCGAGCCGAGAATGGTTCATTTCAATGCCGCTTTGGCCAGCGAACTGGGTGTCGATTCGGAATGCGGTCTCGAATTCGTCGAGATTCTGGCCGGCAGTCAGCCTTGGCCGGGATATGCGTCTTCGGCTTCCGTCTACGCCGGCCATCAGTTCGGTCACTGGGTGCCGCAACTGGGCGACGGTCGCGCACTGCTGATCGCCGAGGTGCGGACGCCGGCCGGGCAGCGCATCGAGCTGCAACTCAAAGGCGCGGGGCCGACGCCGTATTCGCGGGGGCTGGACGGCCGCGCCGTATTGCGTTCGTCGATCCGCGAATACCTGGGGTCGGAGGCCATGCACGCGCTCGGGGTGCCGACCACCCGCTGCCTCAGCTTGGTCGCATCGTCCCAGCCGGTCGTGCGTGAAACCGTGGAGAATGCCGCCGTGGTGTGCCGGACTGCGGCCAGCTTCGTGCGTTTCGGGCAGTTCGAATATTTTGCCGGCCAAGGCCGGACAGGGCCGATGGCGCGGCTGGCGGACCACGTGATCTCCGAGCATTTTCCGCATCTGCAGGGCCGGCCGGACCGCTACGCCGCCTGGCTGGGGGAAGTGGTCGAGCGCACGGCGCGGCTGATCGCGCAATGGCAGTTGCTGGGCTTTTGCCACGGGGTGATGAACACCGACAATTTTTCCGTGCTCGGGTTGACCCTGGATTACGGCCCATTCGGCTTCATGGATCGGTTCCGCCAATACCACGTCTGCAACCATTCCGATTACGAAGGGCGCTACGCCTACAGCGCCCAGCCCGAGATCGGCCGCTGGAACTGCGAACGCTTGCTGCAGGCCGTATCGCCGCTGCTGGCGGATGGCCCGGAACAGGCCGCCGAGATCGGAAAGGATATCCTCCAGCGCTACGCGCCGGCTTATCACCAGTCGGTGATGCGCGGCTGGGCGGATAAGCTCGGGCTCAGGGAGCTACGCGAAGCCGACGGCAAACTGGTCAACGAATTCTTGGGGTTGCTGCAGAGAAGCCGGGGCGATTTCACCCGCGGCTTCCGGTTGCTCGCCCGCATCCGCACCAGCAGCGATGCGCCCGCCAAAGGCGTGCGGGAGGAGTTCGCCGACATCCAGTCCTTCGATGCCTGGGCCGCCGATTACCGTGCCCGGCTACGGAGCGAGCAGAACACGGACGACGAGGCGCGGGCCAGGCGCATGAACCGGATCAATCCGAAATACGTGCTGCGCAACCACTTGGCGCAGATCGCGATAGACAAGGCTCAACTGGGCGACTACTCGGAGGTCGCTACCCTGGCAGAGCTGCTGCGCCGGCCCTACGACGAGCAGCCGGAAAAGGAAAGCTATGCCACCGAGCCGCCGGATTACATGCGCAACATCGAGGTGAGCTGTTCCTCATGAGAGGGCGCCCCGAGCGCATCGAAACGCTGCTGGATCTGCTGCGCGTCGCTCCAACCTCGGCGGACTCCCCTCCGGGGCCTGGCTCATCGAAGCGCCGGCTCGCGCCGTGGCCGTCGCCCTGCGAAGCGAAGCCCGGAAATTGACCCAGGCAAATGAGAGACAAACGCAATGGCATTCGAAGACGTCTGCAAACAAAGCCTGCTCGGCGAGGGCGAACTGGTGCCCTTGACCGTGGGCAAGAAGGAAATCGTCATTCTGTGGCCCGACGGCGGGGAACCGAAGGCTTACGATGCCCGCTGCCCCCACGAGGGAGTGTCGCTGGGGCGCGGGGACTTCAACGGCCGGATTCTTGACTGCATCGCCCACGGCTGGGTTTTCGACGGCCGTAGCGGCCAGAGCCTGCAGCCTGCCGGCTGGTGCATGAAGGAATATCCCATGCGGATCGAGAACGGCATGGTGCAGGTGGATGTGTCGGGAGGGTGAGCAGCAACCGCCCCCTCCTGGTCCTGCATCGGCGGGCATTTGACCGAACCGTAGGAACAGAATACGCAGCAATCCTCCGGTTCCGGGCGGAGCACTGTCGCGCGGCCGGCGCATGCGTAGACGTCCAGGCAGGCATCGGTCGGCATGGTTTCGAGTTTGGCAAAGCCGCACCGCGGGCAGGTCAGGAGGGATTCGAGAGTCATGGGTGCTGACGCTTAGAACGATACGATGGCCTCCAGGAAACCGTAATTGCCCTGTTTGCCGTCGTACTGGTTGTTGATGATGCTCTGGCCGAAAGCATGGCCGTAAAACAGGTTGAAGGCCAGATGGTCGATCGGCTTCATGTTGATCATCACGTGGGTGAGATAGGCCAGGTTGCTGGCACCGCCCGTCGGCGTGCCCACATAGCCGAAAACGGTGTCGTTGGTCGCGCCCGAGCCTGAATACACGAAGTCTTGGGCAGCGTTGACCCGCAAGGCGTGGAAATCCAGCCTCAGGCTGAGCTTGGGGTCGGGCGTCAGGATGCCCTGCACGAAGACGTCCTGGTTGTTCATCATGTTGTAGAACGGGAACTGGGCGTACAGCCAGGCCGTGGGCAGCATCTGGAAGAAGGTGCCGTGGGTATTGTCGTTCGGGTTGTCGTCGCCCGAGCCGCTGTTGATGCCAGCCCGCAGCCAGGGGGCGGCCCAGACCTCCCTGAACTGGTAGCCGGCCTCGACCCCGAAGGCCCACGCCGCCTGATTCTGGTTCTGCCAGTTGCCGACCTGGCCGAAGGCGTAGACCGTCCCGTCCGCCACGCCGGGGCCGATGTCCTCGACATGTGCCAAGTGCCCGCCGATGGTGTGGATCGCCGAGCCTTGGCCCACCGCTTTTTTGCGCGCCGCGAGGGGGCGGTTGTCGACGAACAGGATGTCCCGGTCGTCCGAGTAGTAGTACCAGGACAGGCGCCCGATGGTATGGCCGACGTTTTCCGAATCCCGGAGGCTGAGGCTCGCGCCCGCCACGTTGACCTTGCCGATCGTCGGCATGCCGTTGGATTCGAAGCCGCCGAAGGTGGGCATGAAGCCGAAGCCGACCGCCTCCAGGTCGTCCGTCAGGTAGCCGACGCTGCCACCGTCGAAGCTGCGGCCGGCGTGGGTGTACTCGAACGGGCCGATAAGACGCTGGGCGATGCGGTAGTCCTGGATCCAGCGCAGGTTTTTGTGGCGGGCGAGGCCCTGCTGGCCGTCGGAAAACAGTTGGCGGCCGCCGTTGAGATACAGGCCGTTGACGCCGAACATGTCCTTCAGCCGCAGCCAGCCCTGCCGCAGGAAGGCACCGTTCTGGGTGCTCAACGGCGTGCTGGCATAGTAGGCGGCGCCTATGCCGACGCCATTGGTCGGCAGTCCGCCAATGTAAGTGTCCTGGAACTGGGCGAAGGCCTCGAAGGGCTCTCCGCTCACCCGCAGGCCCAACTGGAACTTGTTGCCCACGAAGCTGTAGTTGTAGTCCTTGGGCACCGGCTTTCCCTTGACCAGGGGATTGCCGAACCAGTCGGCGAATTCGCCACGGGCGCGGTCGAACACTTCCAGTTTGATCCTGGTGTCCGCCGGCCCGGCCCATTCTGTGGGCAAGGCGCTCGAGGGCTTGGTCTGTTTGTCCGCCTCCGCTCCCCAAGCGGCCTCGGACAAAGCCAGCAAGGTACTGAAAAGGACCGTGCCGGCGGTCTTCGACCGGCGGGCGATGGCGCCGGAAGATAGGGGCGCTGCCTTGGTCTGGTCCTGGTTCGCATTCATCTGAGCCATTTTCGTGTCCCCCCGGACTGGTTGCTTTACGTTCGCGCAAAAAATAAGGCGTCCGCGCTTTCCGGAACATTCCGAAAACCACGAGACGCCTTTGTCTCAAAGGTCCGCGCCGCCGTTGGCGCGGGATACCGCTTTATCCAGTCATTACCAAAGCACTATCGATGCCAATGGAGTCGACGAGATGCAAGTATCTGTTTCTTAAGGACCGAGAGTGGCGGGACGGCATCGCGGTGCGTGATCGGAGCACGATATCGGGGCGTCGCGCCGCCATTTGTGGCGATCACCGTCCCCAGAACAGGGAATGGTCTCTTGTTGCTGGCGGTTCCGCGCAGGTGGAAGCGGAAGCGGAAGCTCAGAGGGGATATCCCCGCTAGGGGGTTGGCAGATGGGTGAGAAACCATTCCATCAGCCGGATCAATCCCACCACGGCACCGACGGAACCGACTACCCACAGCGTCTGGCGATGGATGGCCTGCGTCAGACGCACTTCCACCTCCTTGATCTCCTTCTGCAGCCGCAATTCGGTTTCACGCACCTGTCCCTGGGTCGCCACGTCCTTCAACGGGGGATAGCGGTCCTCCAGATGCTCGAAGGCTTCCGCGATCAGTTTCGCGCGTGTCTTATCCTCGATCCTCGCCCGCCTCGGTCAGTTGTTCGTAAAGTCTTAGCGCTACGCTCATGGTCGTGCCCGGGAATTCGGAAACCGCAGTTTAGCATGGGGCGGTTCCGGGGCCGACCGCCGGGCACGCGAGCGGCCGTAGGTGTCAGAGAAAATCTTCCAGCGCCAGCAAAGTGCGGGCGACGTCGGCGATACGCTGGTTCCTCGCCATCGCGGTCTTGCGCAGCGACTGGTAGGCCTCGTCTTCGCTGAGCCCGCGATGCTTCATCAGCAGGCCCTTGGCTTTCTCCACCAGCTTGCGGTCGGCGAGCTGGGCGCGGGTGTCTTCGAGTTCCCGCCGGAGCACCTGGAACTCGCTGAAGCGGGCCATGGCGACCTCGACGATGGGGAGTATCCGTTCCCGGCTCAGTCCGTCGACGACGTAGGCGCTGACGCCCGCTTGTACCGCCTGGCGGATGTATTCGCTGTCGCGGTTGTTGGAAAACAGCACGATAGGCTTGGGGTTGTCCCGGCTGACCTCGCGCATCTGTTCCAGGGTGTCGCGGCCGGGGGCTTCCATGTCGATGATCACCATGTCCGGTTTGTGTTCGCCGACCGCGAGCGCAAGGTTCTGCTCGTTTCGCAAGCGTGCCACGACGCGGTAGCCTGCTTCGGCCAGCGCCTGCTGCAGGACGGCGCTGCGGTCGTCGTCCTCGTCGACCAGCATGATGCGAAAGCTCACGGCGAGTTCCCCGCTCGTGCGAGATCGTCGAGCTTCACCCGCCTGTGGTGGAGTTCGAAGCCGGCGAGATAGGCGATGGGATCGGCCGGGTCGAAGGCGGTTCCATCGAAGAACAGGTCCGGCCCCATGACCAAGGGCGAGGCGCCGGTATCCAGCGTCCATGGCCGGGCATGGACGCCCTCGCCCTTGTGATCGCCGGACGGGCAGGGCATCCCGAGGGCAGCCGAGGCTTCCCGCCACAGGTCGGGACGGTACACCTGTTCCGCGACCGCATGCAGGTCGACGGGTTCGGCGATCTGCCCCCAGCGCAGCATCTGGGTCAGGAACCACAGGGCGTGGGAGCGCCAGGGGAAGGTCGCGGCATAGCGGTGGAATACGTTGAAGTCGGGCAGGGACACGGCCGCTTCGTCCGCCGCATATTGAAACGAACCCGTCATGGACATCTGGAGGATGTCCGCCGGAACGCCGACATAGTCGGGACTCGCGAGGAGGGCGGCGGCTTCCATGCGGTTCCCGGGCTGGTCGAGCCATTGCGCGGCCTCCAGCAAGGCCATCAGGAGGGCCCGCAGGGTATTGGGATGGCGTTCGGCCCAGTCCAGGTTGACGCCCAAAACCTTCTCGGGACTGTTGTTCCAGATTTCATAATCGGTGATCAGGACCCGCCCGATCCCGTGCGCCACCGCATAGGCATTCCAGGGTTCGCCGGCGCAGTAGCCGGAAATTTCCCCAGCCGCCAGGCAACGGGGCATCTGCGGCGGCGGAATGACCGTCATGCCGATGTGGCGGTCCGGGTCCACGCCGGCGGCCGCCAGCCAGTAGCGCAGCAGGTAGTTGTGCGAGGAGAAGGGGAATACCGTGGCGAACCGCACGGCTTCGCCGCCGGCGTCCAGTTCCAGCAACCGCCGAAGGCTGCGGGCCGAGACCGGCCGCTGTGACGGTTCTGCGGCGGCCACGGCCGTAAGCCGCCGGTACAGGGCGTTGGATACCGTCACGGCATTGCCGTTGAGATCGAGCGACATCGGCGCGATGGTAGCCTTGCGCACGCCGCCCAGGCCGAGAGTGGTGGCGATCGGCATCGGCGCCAGCATGTGGGCGCCGTCCAGCATGCCGGCCGCGACCTTGTCGCGGATGGCTGCCCAGGACGGCTGGCGCGACAGCGCGACGTCCAGACCGTGCCGGCGGAAGTGGCCCTTTTCCAGGGCGATGACGAAAGGGGCGCAGTCCGTGAGCGGAATGAAGCCCAGTGTCAGCCGGGGTTTCTCGATGAGGTTGCCGGCGGCCGTTTCTTGAGAGTGGTCCATACGATTCGATCGAAGCGATAGCCGCGGATATCCTGCCCGTCAGCGCCGTGTTTCCGCAAGGAGGGTGCGGATTTCCGGCACGCAGGAGCCGCAGTTGGTGCCGGCTTTCAGGCGGGTTCCGACCTGTTCCGCCGTCGTCATGCCTTCTGCATCGATGGCGCGACGGAGCGTTTTTTCGCCGACGGCGAAACAGGCGCAGACGATCCTGCCCTGATCATCTTCGGCGGAAAGCGGCCGTCCCGCCAACAGGCTGGCGCGCGCCGCATCGGACAATGCATCCTGGGCGAACAGGCCCGCGAGCCAGTCGCGTGGCGGCAGTTCGTGGCTGGGGCTCACGAACAAGGCGAACTCGATCCGCTCCCCTGCGATCCACGCGCAACGGTAGCGGCCGGCACGCGGGTCGGCGAATTCCAGCCAGCCATCCAGGGAGTCACCGTCAAGGCCAGCCTTTTGCCGTGCCCATTGGCGCCAGTCCTCGCGGGGCGATTCGCCGGCCAGCTCGTAGCGCCAGCAGCCCCCACCCGGAACCAAGACTCGGTAGGCCGCATCGGGAAATGCGAGCCGCCGCCGAGCGATGGCGAATCCATACCATGTTGGCCTATAGGGCGCAACCCGCACCGGCGTGTGTTTGAATTCGGGTTCGCCGGATACCGGGTCGACCGCCGGATTGACCAGGGCGTTCGCCAAGCCCTGCCGACTGTTGCCCTCGCTCCAGTGCATGGGGACGAACACCGTGCCCGGCCGCTGGCCGGCGCTGAACCGGACCCGGGCCAGGGCGCTGCCATAGCGGCTGTCGAGCCGGGCCAGGGCACCATCGGCGAGTGCCAGGCGTTCGCCGTCGGCGGGGTGGATCTCGGCGAAGGGCTCGGGAATGTGCGCGGTGAGGCGCGGGGTCTTGCCGGTCCGGGTCATGGTGTGCCATTGGTCGCGAATGCGGCCGGTGTTGAGGATCAGCGGATAGTCGGCGTCGGGTGCGTTGACCGGGAGGCGGGGACGGACGGCGACGAATTTCAGCTTGCCGCTCCCGCCGTCGAAGGCGAGCCGTGGCGTGCCTTGCGGATGCCCGGCGTTGACCGGCCACTGGGTCGGCGTCAAATCATCGTATGCGGTTTGAAGCCCGGACAGGTCGAAGCGGCGTTTTTCGGCGCCGGCGATTCCGGAGAGCGCAACGTGTTCGGCGAAGATTTCCGCCGGGCTCCGGTAGCCGAACGCGGCGCCGAAGCCCATGCGGCGGGCTACTTCGGCGATGATCCACCAGTCCGGCCGGGCCTCGCCGGGCGCACCGAGAAAGGCGCGCTGGCGCGAGATGCGCCGTTCCGAATTGGTCACGGTGCCGTCCTTCTCGCCCCAGGCCAGCGCGGGAAGCTGGACATGGGCGAAGCGGGCCAGATCGGTGTCGCGCTCGCAGTCGGACACCACGACGAAGGGGCAAGCGCTCAAGGCGCTGCGCACGGCGTTGGCGTCGGGGAGGCTTACCGCGGGGTTGGTCGCCATGATCCAGACCGCGCGTATCTTGCCTTCGCCGATGGCCCGGAACAGGTCGACGGCCAGGTGGCCGGGCCGGTCGGCGATGCGGGGGGAGCGCCAGAATGCCTGGACTTGCCGGCGATGGCGGGGGTCGTCGAGGTCGAGATGGGCGGCGAGCTGATTGGCCAGTCCGCCGACCTCGCGGCCGCCCATGGCGTTGGGCTGGCCGGTCAGCGAGAACGGGCCGGCTCCGGGCTTGCCGATGCGACCGGTGGCGAGATGCGCGTTGAGGATGGCGTTGACCTTGTCGGTGCCGCTGGTCGACTGGTTGACGCCCTGCGACCACAGGGTCACCGTCCGTTCGGTCGCGGCGAACAGCCGGTAGAACTGGGCCACGTCGCTTTCCGCAAGCCCGCAGCCGGCGGCCACGGCCGGAAGGGTGGGCGCGGTTTCCCTCGCCGTGCCCAACGCTGCGGCGTAGCCTTCGGTATGCCGTTCGATGAAGTCGAAGTCGAGGCGGTCGTTGTGCCGCAGATAGTGCAGCAATCCGTTGAACAGCAGCACGTCGCTGCCCGGCCGGATCGCTAGGTGCAGGTCGGCGGACTCGGCGGTCGCCGTCCGGCGCGGGTCGATGCAGACGATGCGGCGTTTGGGGTCGGCGCGGCGCGCCGCCAGGAGGCGCTGGAACAGCACGGGGTGGCACCAGGCCGTGTTCGAGCCGACCAGCACCACGAGATCGGCCCGTTCGAGGTCCTCGTAGCAGCCCGGCACCAGGTCCTCGCCGAAGGCGCGCTTGTGGCCCGCGACGGTGGAGGACATGCACAGCCGGGAGTTGGTGTCGATGTTGGCCGAGCCGATGAAGCCCTTCATCAGCTTGTTGGCCACGTAATAGTCTTCGGTCAGCAACTGGCCGGACACGTAGAAGGCGACCGAATCGGGGCCGTGCCGCTCGATGGTCTCGCGGAAGCGGCCGGCGACCGTGTCCAGGGCTTCGTCCCAGCTCGCCCGGATTCCGCCGATTTCGGGATGCAGCAGGCGGCTGTCGAGCGAGAGGGTTTCCCCCAGAGCGGAGCCTTTCGAGCACAGCCGGCCGAAGTTGGCCGGATGGTCCGGATCGCCCTGGATCGCCACGCCCGCATCCGTGACCGTGGCCAGCACGCCGCAACCCACGCCGCAGTAGGGACAGGTGGTACGGACGGTCCGCTGCACGATGGGACTCATGTCAGCGTCCTGTCGGTCCGCCCGCCAGGGCGATGGCGACCATGCCATCCTCCAGGCGCACGTCGAAACGGCGGACGCAGCCTTCGTCGGGTGCGACCGCCTGGCCCGAATCCAGCTCGATCACCCAGTTGTGCAATGGGCAGGCGACGCGCGCGCCGTGAACGATGCCCTCGGACAGCGGTCCGCCCTTGTGCGGACAGCGGTCGAGCAGGGCAAAAACCCGGTCGTCGACGGTGCGGAAGACGGCGACCTTGCCTTGCGGCGACGCGACGACGCGGGCGCCCTGGCGCGGAATGTCTTCCAGGCGGGCGATGGGGGTCCAGTGGCTCATGGCGTTTTCCTCAGGCGATGCAGGCATGCGCTTTCCGCTCCGCGGGCGTCAACGGTTCGAACTCGTGTTTTTCCGCCCCTTGCGCGCGTTCGGCCCAGGGATCGATCTGCGCCTTGCGCTGCGACTCCAGGAAGCGCGCGCAGAGCGCCCTGCGGCCAGCGGCATCGTCGACGATGCGGCTTTGCAGGTACGGCAGTCCGACCCGTTCGATCCAGTGCGCGGTGCGTTCCAGGTAGCGGGCCTCCTCGCGGTAGAGCTGCATGTAGGCCGCGGCGTATTCCATGACTTCCTCATCCGTCTGCACCTTGCAAAGAAAGTCGGTCGCGCGCACCTTCACGCCGCCGTTGCCACCGACGTGCAGTTCCCAGCCGGAATCCACGGCCACCACCCCGAAATCCTTGATCGTGGCTTCGGCGCAATTGCGCGGGCAGCCGGACACCGCCATCTTGACCTTGGCCGGCGTCCACGAGCCCCAGGTCATCTTCTCCAGCTCGATGCCCAGGGTGGTCGAATCCTGCGTGCCGAAGCGGCACCATTCCTTGCCGACACAGGTCTTCACCGTCCGCAGCGACTTGCCGTAGGCATGGCCGGACATGAGGCCGTGCTTGCCCAGCTCCGCCCAGATGGCCGGCAGCTGCGCCTTGGGCACGCCCAGGAGGTCGATGCGCTGGCCGCCGGTGATCTTGACGCAGGGGACCTGGAACTTTTCCGCCACGTCGGCGATCGCCCGCAGTTCGCGCGGATTGGTCACGCCGCCCCAGATGCGGGGAACCACGGAATAGGTGCCGTCCTTCTGGATGTTGGCATGAACCCGCTCGTTGATGAAGCGGGATTGCGGGTCGTCCCGGTACTCGTTCGGCCATTGGCACAGCAGGTAGTAATTGAGCGCCGGGCGGCAGGCATGGCAGCCGTCCGGCGTTCGCCAGCCCAGCGAACCCATGAGTTCCGGAATGGTTTTCAAGCCCTGGATGCGGACGGCTTCCCGCACCTCTTCGTGGGTGAGGTCCGTGCATTTGCACAGAGGCTTTTTGGCCGGACTGACCGAGTAATCGCTGCCCAGGGTGCTCTGCAGTATCTGTTCGACCAGGCCGGTGCAGGAACCGCAGGAGGCCGAGGCCTTGGTGTGGGCGCGCACTTCGTCCAGCGTGAAGAGCTTCTTCTGGACGATGGCATCGACGATGGTTTTCTTGCAGACGCCGTTGCAGCCGCAGACCTCGGCGTCTTCCGGCAGCCGGGCGGCGTGGCTTTCGGCACCGTGGCCGGAATCGCCCATGTGGGCCTGGCCGAACAGGATGTTCTCGCGGAAGGCGGAGATGTCGGTGCCGTCCCGCATCATCTGGAAATACCAGGCGCCGTCCACGGTGTCGCCGTACAGCACCGCGCCGGCGACCTTGTTGTCGCGGACCACCAGTTTCTTGTAGACGCCGCGCGAGGGGTCCTGGAACAGCAGTTCCTCGCAGCCGGCGCCGCCCTGGTATTCCCCGGCGGAGAAGAGGTCGATGCCGGTGACCTTGAGCTTGGTCGAGGTGACCGATCCTTCGTAGCGGGCGATGCCGAATTCCGCCAGGTGGTTGGCGCAGACTTTAGCCTGCTCGAACAGCGGTGCGACCAGGCCGAACAGCTCGCCGCGGTGCTGCACGCATTCGCCGACCGCGTAGACCTGGGGATCGAAGGTCTGCATCGTGTCGCTGACCAGGATGCCGCGCTCGCAATGGATGCCGGATGCCTTGGCCAGCTCGATGTTGGGGCGGATGCCCACCGCCATGACCACCAGGTCGGCGGGTACTTCCGAGCCGTCCTTGAAGCGGACCGCGCGGACCCGGCCTTCGCCCAGCAGCGCCTCGGTCTGGGCTTCCAGCTTGAAGTCCAGGCCGCTGTCTTCCAGGGCCCGTTGCAGCAGGGCCGCGGCCGGTTTGTCGAGCTGCCGTTCCATCAGGGTGTCGAGCAGGTGCACCACGGTGACGTCCATGCCGCGCTTCTTGAGGCCGTTGGCGGCTTCGAGCCCCAGCAGGCCGCCGCCGATGACGACGGCGTGACGGTGCTTTTCCGAGGCTTCCAGCATCAGCTCGACGTCGCGGATATCGCGGAAGCCGACCACGCCTTCCAGGTCCTTGCCCGGCACCGGCAGGATGAAGGGCGCCGAGCCGGTCGCCAGCAGCAGCCGGTCGTAGCCAGCTTCAGTCCCGTCTTCGGTGCGGACGCAGCGGCGGACGCGGTCGATGGCGACGACTTTTTTGCCCTTGTGCAAGGTGATGCCGTGTTCGGCGTACCACGCCTCGTCGTTGAGGATGATGTCTTCCAGTTTCTTCTCGCCGGCGAGGACCGGCGAGAGCAGGATGCGGTTGTAGTTGGGATGGGGTTCGGCGCCGAACACGGTGATGTCGTACTTGCCGGGCGCCAGCTTCAGCAGCTCCTCCAGCGTGCGGACGCCGGCCATGCCGTTGCCGATGAGGACGAGTTTGGGTTTGCTCATCGCGAGTCTCCGTTATCGTGAATCAAGGGGTTGTTGCGGGATGCCGCTTCCGAAGGCGGGCAGGAGGGCGCCGGCAGGCGTAGGCCGGCCACGGCCAGGAGGCCCAGCAGCAGCGCCGCGACGGCCTTCCAGAACAGCAGGGGATTGCGCTCGTACAGCGGCGGGGGCCGGCGCGGCGTGCGCCTGCCCCCGCCTTTTTCCAGTCCGGCCTCCAGTTCGTAAGCCAGTTCCACGGCATCGGCCGGGCGCTGTGCCGGATCGGCCGCGATGGCGCGGGCCAGCACCGCGTCCAGCCAAGCCGGGAGGTCCGGGCGGTGGGCGGTCAGCGGTTTCGGGCTGCCGAAGCGCGGCGTGCAGAACGGCTCGATCTCGCCATAGGGGTAGGCGCCGCCGGCGAACATCCGGTACAGGGTCACGCCGAGCGCGAACACGTCGGTGGCGATGCTGCCGCGTTCGCCCTGGAACATTTCCGGCGCCATGTAGCTGGGGGTGCCGGGGATGGGATCGGCCCGATCCTCGTCCCAGGCCGGCAGCCGGGCGATGCCGAGGTCCAGCAGCTTGAGGCCGCCTTCCGGGTCCAGCAGGACGTTGTCCGGCTTGATGTCGCGGTGGACGATCTGCTGGCGGTGCAGCGCATGCACCGCCTTGCACAGCTTCAAGGCGAGATCGATGCCGGCTTCCAGGGCGATGAGCGGCCGGCGCGCCAGCTCGTGCTCCAGGGAGGCGCCGGGATAGAAAGGCATGACCGAATAGAGCCGGCTCTGGCGTCCGGGAGCCTGTTCGAGGATCTCGCCGACCCAGGGGCTTTTCACCCGCGCGCCGATCCAGGCCTCGCGCACGAAGGCATCGTAGTATTCCCGTTCGCTGGCGACGCGAGGATGCGGAAACTTCACCACCACCGGCTTGTCCTGCCCCAGAGTGTCGGCCGCGAGGAACAGCGCGCTGTAGCGCCCCGAGGACAGCAGGCGTTCCAGCCTGAAACCGTCCACCTCGTCGCCCACCTCCGGCAGATCCAGCAGCGGCAGGGCTTCGATGGCGAGGCGCAGCGACTGCTTCTCCGCGGGCGGGAGGGCGATGACGTCCACCACCAAGGCGGTGATATTGTCCTGGCTGCCCTGCTCGAATGCCCGGAGCGCCAGCGCCTCGGCCGTGGTTTCGGGGGTGGCCCGTTCCTGCAGGATCTCCCTGATCTGTTCCTGTTCGAGGCTGCCGTGCAGGCCGTCGCTGCAGAGCAGAAAACGGTCGTGCGGTTCCAGCGGATACACGCTGTAATCGATCCGGAGGCCGGGATCGAGTCCGACCGCGCGGTACAGGACATGATCCAGCCCCGGCCCAC
This sequence comes from Methylococcus geothermalis, assembly GCF_012769535.1. Lineage (NCBI taxonomy): Bacteria > Pseudomonadati > Pseudomonadota > Gammaproteobacteria > Methylococcales > Methylococcaceae > Methylococcus > Methylococcus geothermalis. Next base: position 3,264,553 of record NZ_CP046565.1, on the reverse strand, counting down.
TCAGGGTGTGATCCGAGGTCAGCAGCTCCGGTTCGTCGCCGCGCAGGCGGTAAATCCGGGAATCGCCCACATGCACCAGATAGACGCGGCGGCCCCGGAAGATCAATCCGCTGAAGGTGGTGCCCATGTGCGCCAGCTCGGGATCGCGTCGGCCCATGGCGTGCACCCAGCGGTTGACCGAGCCCAGGCAACGGTCCAGCAGCTGTTCCATGCCTAAGGTTTCGGACAGGCCGTAGTAGGCTTCCATGAAGCTGCGCACCGACACTTCCGCCGCGACCCGGCCGCCACGGGCGCCGCCGATGCCATCGGCCACGGCCGCCACGAAGCCGCGCGCGGCGGCATCCCGCGGCGGCGGCTCGGCGACGCCGGCGAAGTCCTGGTTGTCTTCGCGCCGCCCCTGCAGGGAGACGAAGGCGGCGCGGAGGACGGGTTGGCCGGGAACGGTCATGGCGCTATCGGGAGGCGGATCGCGGTCAGACCTGTGCTCCGGAAACCGCGCCCCAGGTCGTGCGCCAGCGTTTCCTCACCATCACCAGCCCGCCTAGGCCGAGCAGCGGGAGGACGGCGAACACGCTGAACCCGAGCGCGAAGCCGTGCTGTATTTCCCACGACAGCCCCAGGGTCTTCGCCAGGAAGAAGCCGCCCACGCCGCCGGCGCAACCCACCAGGCCGGTGACCACCCCGATTTCCTTGCGGAAGCGCAGCGGCACCAGCTGGAACACCGAACCGTTGCCCATGCCCAGCGCCAGGGTGCCGGCGAAGAAGATGGCGACCGCACCCCAGCCTTCCGCCGGCAGTTCCCACAGGCCCCAGCCGGCCACCTTGGCGTTGCCCAGCCCTTGCGGCACCGGGCCTTCCGGCATGAACGAGATCGCCAGATAGGACAGGGACACCACCACGAACAGGACCTGGAGGGCGCGGATGCCGCCGATGCGGTCGGCCAGGTAGCCGCCGACCGGGCGGAACATCGAGCCGGCGAACACCACGATGGCGACCATCATGCCGGCCGCGATGCCGGAGACGTGATACCAGTTGGTGAAGTACAGCGGCAGGGCATTGCCGAGACCGACGAAGCCTCCGAAGGTGATGGAATAGAAGAACATGAACCACCAGGCGTCCGGGTCTTTCATCACTGCGGCATAGTTCGCCAGGGTGACCGGCGTGCGCTTGTCCGGGGCATCCTTCACCAGCACCGCGTAGACGATCAGGACGATCACCAATGGGATGAGCAGGAAGCCAAACACCGCCTGCCAGCCGAACTTCTCGGCCAGCCAGGGCACGATCATGGAATCCAGTACCACGCCCATGTTGCCGGCGCCGGCGATGCCCATCACCACGCCCTGGAACTTGGGCGGATACCAGCGGCTGGCCTGCGGCAAGGCCACGGCGAAGCTGGCGCCGGCCACGCCCAGCAGCAGCCCCAGGATTTCGACCTCCAGCTTGGAGTGCAGGCCGAACACGAACACATAGGCGAGGCCCAGGATCACCAGCAGCTGGGCCAGGATGCCGGTCAGCTTGGGGCCGATATGGTCGGCCATGGAACCCAGGATGATGCGGAACACCGCGCCGGAGAGGATGGGTATGGCGACGATGGTGAACTTCTCCTCGAGCGGCAGCGCCAGGTCCTTGGTGATATAGAGGGAAAGCGGTCCGAGCATCACCCAGACCATGAAGGACACGTCGAAATAGAGAAAGGCGGAAAGCAGGGTCGGCCAATGTCCGGCCTGCTTGAATTCTTTTAAGTTCATGACTGTTGCTCCGGGTTTGGGGTCTTGCCTTGCCACGTCGGGGTTGGTCTTGAAGCAAAAAAAAGCGTCTTAGGCTTCGCGGAAGCTAGTCCACAAAGCCCAAGACGCCTTTGTCCTGGTGCCGCGCCGCCGTTGGCGCAGGTTTCAGAAGGATTCAAGCATTACCTATGCCAAGGGTGTCTAGCATGCATAGGCTATTGATTTCAAATTGGCGGTGAGTCGAAGGAGGCGCGGAGCAGAAGCGCTTCTGACGGGAGGAAGTGCAATTGTGGAACACGGCGCATCGAAATGAGGCAGAAGATACGGTTCGCTGGCATGAAGTGGTAGTCCGTTGTCCCTTCATGCCGGGCTATTCGGCCCGGCCCCTTGCGCCGCGTCCCGCGAGGTCATACGAAACCAAGCGGCCCGCAAGCCGGTTTGCCCCCTCCGCGGAGCCGCAACCCCGTCGTTTACGCCGAGTTGTCGATCGCGTTCCATCGCATCGAGGAACTGGAAGCCATGCTGGCCGAAGCCAGTTTGATCGTCGAGTCGATCCCGCGGGAAGCCCTGTTCCTGGCGGGAAAGGCCTTTCTCCAATATCGCCGGCAAAAAGGCACCAAGCAGGGCGTCCTGCCGGACTTCTTTATCGGGGCACACGCGGCTATTCTCGGAATCCCTTTGTTGAGGCGTGACGCCGAATGTTTTTACGAGGACGGTCGCTGCCCCCAACAAGCCGTTTGTATCCCGGGAGGCGGTCATTGAAGTAAGATCGGCCTTTCCGGCTCGTCAGGGGGGCAAATGAAAAGCATTGCGGGTTTGTTGGCGCTCGGCCTGGTCCCGGCTGTTTCACACGCAGCGGCCAGCCACTGTACCGCCGAGGAGAAAACGGTGTTCTCTTGCAGTGTGGGCGAGAAGATCGTGTCGGTCTGCGCGTCGAAGGAGCTGTCGCCGACGGCGGGTTCCATCCAGTATCGGTTCGGCCCGGAAGGCCATCCGGAAATCAAGTTGCCCGATCCGGCCGCCCATCCGGCGAATTCCGTCAAGGGCGAAACCCTGATGTATTCCGGTGGCGGCGGCGCCTTTCTGCGCTTCAGCAAGGGCGAGTACAACTACGTGGTCTATACCGGCAGCGGCAAGGGCTGGAAAAAGGACGGCGTCGTCGTCGACAAGGGCGGCAAGCTCATCGCGAATTTCCGCTGCAAGGGCGCTCCGGTTTCCGAACTCGGTCCGGACTTCTTTCAAGGGTCCGGCACGCCGGAGGATGAGCGGGAGTTTGACATTCCCTGAGGACTCGCCGTTTAGGCAGCGCCTTGGGTTTGCCCATCGGGCGGGAGAGAAGGCATGAACGGTCGATCTCGGAGATCTTTCTTTCAGCGGCTGGAGCGACGGCTGGTCGGGCTGGTCATGGCCATCATGGCTTACGGGCTCGAGAAATCCATCCTGCGTTCGATCCGCAGCGGCGGTGCCAAGAGCCCGTCCTGCGACGCATCAGAACTTTGAACCGGCCGGTTTGGGCAAACCGATCCGGTGCATCATGATCGCTCCTCGGGACTCAGCGCCGGCGCATCGCATCGGCGATCAAACCGAGGGTCAGCACAGCGCCGCTGACGCCAAAGCCCGCGGATATCCATTCAGCGACCGCCGCCGAGCCGGCCGTGAGTCCGGCGGCAAGCACGCTGGCGGCGGCCGTCAGCCCCAAGGCCACGCGGTGCCCGGTTCGGCGCACGGCGTCTTCGAGCGTGTTGGCGCGGAATTTCACCTCGAGCTTGGGTCCCGGCCGGGCGCCGACCAGGCGTTCCAGCGCGTCGATCACCCGTGTGGCCCGCACCTGCAGCTTCTGGGATTGGTAAATCAGAGCCTTCGGATCGAGCCGGGAACGCATGCCCTTGAACATCGACCGCATCAGGAAATGGCCGGCGATGTCGAAAGGATCGAGCGTGGGGTCCAGCCGCGCCGTGGCCATCTGGACCTGGGCCAGCGCCTTGCCGATCAGCGTCAGTGAAGCCGGCATGGGGACCTCGTAACGCAGCGCGATCTCGCACATTTCCTGGAGAATCACGCCGATCTGCATGTCCGCCAGCGCCGCGGTCCGGTATTTCGCCATCAGCTCGCCGATTTCGGCCTGGAAGCGGGCGATGTCCAGATCGCTTCGGTCGGTGGCGCCAGCCAGCATCAGCGTGACTTCGCTGAGGAACACGGCATCGCCCTGCCAGAACGCCATCAGCAGCAGCATGAGATTTTCGCGGACCTCGGGGCCGACGTCCCCGACCATCCCGAAATCGAGAAAATAGATCCGCTCGTTCCACCATTTCAGGTTGCCGGGGTGCGGGTCGGCGTGGAAGAAGCCGTCGACGAGAATCTGCTTGTAATAGCTTTCCAGCAGTTGCCGGGCGGCCTTCGACCGCTCGGGGCCTTCCGGCGCTTCCACCACCGGCACGCCCTGGATTTCTTCCATCACCAGGATGCGCGAGGTCGACAAGTCGTTATAGATCGCGGGGACGCTGAGACGGTCGTAGCCCATGAGGACCTCCCGCATCCGCGCGATGTTCTCGGCCTCCTGCCGGAAGTCGAGTTCGCGGTGCAGCGATGAGGAGAGGTGCTTGAAGACCGCCTCCATGTCGATGACTTTCTTCAGGGCCGGGCGCTCCCCGACCTTTTCGGCGAACACCTCCAGCAGGGCGAGGTCCTGTTCGATCTCCTCCCGGGCGTTGGGCCGCTGCACCTTGACCACGATCCGGCTTCCCCCCACCAGCGTGGCGCGGTGAACCTGGGCGATGGTGCCGGCAGCCAGCGGTTTCGGCTCGATCGACTCGAACACGTCCTCCCAGGGCACGCCGAGTTCCCGCTCGAACACCCCGACGACTTCCCGCTCGGTCAGCGGCGGCACGTGGTCCTGCAGCTTCTCCAGTTCCTCGATGTACTCGGGGGGCAGCAGGTCGGGCCGAGTCGACAGGATTTGGCCGAGCTTGGAAAAGGTGGGGCCGAGTTCCTCGAGCGCCGAGCGCAGCCGTTTGGCCTGCCGCCGCCGGCCGGTCGATCCTTCCTCGTCCGGGCGTCCGAACAGTTCCTTCAATCCGTGCTTTGCCATCACTGCCGCGATCTGGCCGCCCCGCGCCATCAGACGGGGCTCGGTGGGCGCCGGCTCTCTGCCTCGGACGAAAGTCTGGGAGGGTTTGGATGGCTGGTCACCGGTCGGCATGGTATTCACGATCACCACCGTGCAGCGGGCGTTGTGGCTGATGCGGTTCGGCACGTTGCCCAGCAGGAATTCCTTCCGACCGGCCATGCCCAGGTTGCCGACGACGAGCACGTCGATATTCTCCTGCTCGGCCGCGCGGACGATCGCCGCGGCGGGATCCGGGTCGATGAGGACCACTCCGTGGCCGCGCGCACCGGCGAGCTGGCGGGCGTAGGCAGCGAGTTCGTCGCCCGCCAGCGCGGCCTGGGTTCGTTCGGCGGCGCCGTATTCCGTGGACGCCGGATTCCTGGGCGAAATCACCTGCGCCACGAAGAGTTCGGCGCCGTACCGTTCGGCGAACGATGCGGCCCATCGGACCGCCTGATCCGCCGTTTCGGACCTGTCGGTCCCGACCATGACGCGCTGGGTGTCGATATGTTCCGCTGGGCTTTTCATCTGCTCTTCTCGGCTGCTCTGGGTGGATGCGTTCGAGGCATTCTTTTGCTTGAGATCCGCCGGCTCCGGAGGCCAGACGGTTACGCCGATGCCGTCGATTCGCTTCAGTTTTCGGCGGCTTCGATCATCGTTTCCGCGATCATGCCGTATACGGTTCTCCAGGCATGCTGGACTTCCGGCGTGAATTCCTCGGCGAGGAATTCCTCCAGGGTTCCGATCAGCACGCGCAACAACTTGTCGTAATCGATACGGCTGACGCCGTATCCCTGCTGGCTGACCACGCTGTCGCTGAGCAGGATCGGGGTCGCAAACTCTTTGGTCATGCTCTCGATCCGGCTCGCCGTGTTGACCGTATCGCCGATCACCGTGATCTGCCGCTTGCCGGGGTGGCCGATGCGGCCCAGGATGACGGTTCCGAAATGGATGCCGATGCCGATATGCAAGGGAACATGGAACTGCTGTTCGAGCGTCGGGGCAAGCCGGCGTGCGGCCTCCAGCATTCCAAGCGCTGCGCGGACCGCATTCCGGCAGGCGGTTTCCGGGGATTCGTCGCGGGTGCCGAACGCCGCCAGGATGCCGTCTCCGATGTACTTGTCGATAAAGCCGTTGTTGTTGAGCACCGGTTCGGCCGCCGCGGTGAAATAGCGGTTCAGCATATGCACGATGTCGTAGGGCAGGTTTTGTTCGCTGTGGGTCGTAAAGTCCCGAATGTCGGAGAAAAGCACGGCCAAATCGAGTTCCTTGCCTTCGCCGGCGCTTCCCCCGTGAAGTTCTTCCAGGTCGAGCACGATGATGTCCTGGGAGTTGTCGAGCAGCCGCCGAACGACCACATCCCCGTGCACATGGGTCTGACAGGCCAGCCGGGTGAATTCGTCCCACCCGCGTTCGGACGCCACTTTTTTCTCCAGAGGGCTGGGCGGCGAGACATTGGAAAGTCCATCGAGAATCTGAATTCGGCAAGTGGTGCAGCGCGCCTGGCCGCCGCACTGGTGAAGATGGGGAATCCTGTGATGGATCGAAACATCGAGCAAGGTCTGTCCTTCCGGGATGTCCTCGAAAGTGATTTCATGAAAATACGTGACCTTAGGCATACGGGTTCACTCGTCTTTGGGGCACCGGCCGATAGGCTGAAGGAAGGCGTTCTTCATGAGGTAAGGAGATAAGCCTTCATCGGGCCTTTACCCCGGATGTCGATGGTGCCGCGTTCTTCGAACTCGAAACGGCCGCGGAGCAGTCCGTAGGTGCTGGCGGCGACCTGCGTACGGCCGGGCAGGCCGTGCGACTCCATGCGGCTCGCCGTGTTGACGGTATCGCCCCAGAGGTCGTAAATAAACTTCTTCTGGCCGATCGTGCCGGCGATGACGGGACCGGTGCAGATGCCGATCCGCATTTTCAGTTCGGCCGGGCACTGGGCGCCGATCCGGTCGATGGTCCGGTGCATGTCCAAGGCCATGCGGGCGGCGGCGGCCGCGTGGTCCTGGTGCGGGAACGGCAGGCCGGCGGCAGCCATGTAGGCGTCGCCGATGGTCTTGATCTTCTCCAGGCCGTGCCGGTCCGCCAGTTCGTCGAAGGCTGAAAAAATCCGGTCGAGCAGGCGCACCAGCTGGGTGGGCGGCATCGCCGCGGACAAGGCGGTGAAGCCCGCCAGATCCGCGAACATCACCGTGACCTCGTCGAAGGTGTTCACGATATGGCCTTCGCCCTTTTTCAGCCGGTCGGCGATGGGCTGAGGGAGGATGTTCAGCAGCAGCCGGTCGGAACGCGCCCGTTCCCCGTCGATCTGCTTCAGGTAAACCTGCTCGAGGTCGCGCAGCCGCTTTTTCTCCAGCACGGCGCCGATGCGCGCGCGCAGGACGATCGGATTGAAGGGCTTGGCGAGGTAGTCTTCCGCACCGAGCTCGATGCAATGGGCGATGCCCTCCACCTGGTCCAACGCCGAGATCATGATGACTGGCACGTGGCTCAGGGTTTCGTCGGATTTGATGCGGACCAGGACTTCGTCGCCATTGAGTTCGGGCATCAGCATGTCCAGCAGCACCAAGTCCGGCAGGGTGTCGCGGACCAGCGCCAGCGCTTCCCGGCCGTCCCCGCACGTCGTGATGCGGTAGCCCAGCTTTTCCAGCCTTCTGCGCAGCAGGTCGCGATTGGGTTCGTCGTCGTCCGCCAGCAATAGATGACCGGTGCAAAGGTTGCGGGAGGGGGCTTCGGTGGGAGGGATGCTGACCCAGTGGTCCCGCAGGCTCGGGGAATTCGCGGCCGGAGGTGGTGGGTTCGAGGGTGGTTCGGGAGGCGGATTCGAATGCTTGCCGAAATGTTCCTCCATCATCTCCAGCCAGGTGTGGGCGGCGGAAACGATCCGGGCGAGGTCGGGCTTGAGTTCCGGTTGACCCAGTTCGTCGCACTGTTCGGCCAGCAGTTCGCCGTAGCCGATGATGTGATTCACCGGGGTGCGAAGCTCATGGCTGAGGGCGTGGATATCGGGTTCCGCGTTGGGCGTGCAGTCCTCGCCCAGATGCCGGTTGATCAGCGCCAGCAGGATGTAGCCGCTGCTGTGGATCTTTTCCAGGTCTGTGACGAAAGCGGCGGGCAGGGTGTCGGCGGCTTCCTCCCGGAGGATTTCGGCATAGCCGATGATATGGTTGATGGGCGTCCGCAGGCCATGGCGGATCTTGGCCAGGCCGAGTTTCCCCCGGTTGTCGGGAGACGTCGCCGTCGTGCCGGTCATGGCGCGGGCGGCCGATGAATCGGCGTCGAGTCCGTGTGGTCCATGGTGCCTCGCAAAGACTTGAGGGTCGGCTTCGAAAATCCATGCCCGCTCAGGCTTCGAAGGGGTTTCGAGCGACCTCATTGCCGTCCGGCGCAGGTCGGATATCCCTACCGATTCCGCCAGACTGGTCTCTGGAAGGCGCCTTGACATTCCACCGATTTCCGTAAACGCTGTCAACAGGGGCAGGCCGCCGGGCTCTGTGCGCCGTGCCCCGGTCAATGCCCATCGGAGAGCTGATCATGTCAAGTCGAGAGATTTCCCCGGCAAGTCCGCCCAATCCGGAGAGTATCGAGCAGGTCTCGCAGCTGCGCTGGTTCTCCTACGGGCTCGTGCTCGTGGCGATAGCCGCAATGGTGTTGTTTTCCTGGCCGAAACTGGCGGCGAACCTGTTTGCGACCGGCGTCAGCGGCCAGTCCTTCATGCCGCACGGCATGTGCTACCTTTGGGTGCCGCAACTGTGGTGGCTGCATCTGAGCACCGATCTCCTGATCGGGCTTTCCTACGTCTGCATCTCGGCGACCCTGGTCTATCTCATCCATCGGGCCCGCCGCGACATACCGTTTTCCTGGATATTCCTGGCCTTCGGACTGTTCATCATCGCCTGCGCGGTCACCCATTTCATGGGGGCATGGACGATCTGGAATGCGAGCTACTGGCTGTCCGGATACACCAAGCTCCTGACTGCCGTGGTATCGGTCGCTACCGCGCTGGTGTTGCCCTTGCAGGTTCCCAAGGTCCTGAGCCTCGTCGAGGCGGTGAAACTGTCGGAACAGCGGAAGTCGCAACTGGAGGCCGCCCACATCGAGCTGGCGGAAGCGCGCGATGCCGCCCTCGAAGCGACGCGGCTCAAATCGGAATTCCTCGCCAACATGTCGCATGAGCTGCGCACGCCGCTCAACGCCATCATCGGCTACAGCGAGATCCTGGCGGAAGATGCCGAGGATGCGGGGCGCGAAGAGGAACTGGCCGACCTGAACAAGATCCGCGCGTCCGGCAAGCATCTGCTGGCCCTGATCAACGACGTGCTGGATCTTTCGAAGATCGAAGCGGGAAAAATGGAGGTCTACCTGGAGACCTTCGAGGTGGTTCCCATGCTCGACGACGTGGTGGCGACCATTGCGCCGGTGGTCGCCAAGAACAACAACCGCCTCGAGGTCCAGTACGCCAAAGGCACGGGCTCGATCCGGGCCGATTTGACCAAGGTGCGGCAGGCTCTGTTCAACCTGCTGAGCAATGCCTCCAAATTCACCCGCGACGGTGTCATCACCCTGGCCGTCGACAGGGAAAGCGTCGCTGGAAGGGACTGGCTGCATTTCGCGGTCCGCGACACCGGGATCGGCATCACCCCGGAACAGATGACTCGCCTCTTCCAGGCGTTTTCGCAGGCCGATGCGTCGACCACGCGGAATTTCGGCGGCACCGGCCTGGGGCTGGTCCTGAGCCGCCGTTTCTGCCAGATGATGGGCGGGGACATCACCGTGGAGAGCGAGGCGGGGATCGGCTCGACCTTCACGATTCACCTGCCCGTCGACGGCGGCGTGCCGGAAAAGGGGCCGGCCGCGGAGCCTGGATCGGCTTTGGCCAAGGGGATTCCCACCGTGCTGGTGATCGACGACGATCCGGCGGCGCGCGACCTGATGCGGCGCTTCCTGGATCGGCAGGGCCTGCGCACGGCGGAGGCGGACAGCGGTCAGAAAGGGCTGAAACTCGCCAGGGAACTGAGGCCGGGGGCGATCATTCTCGACGTCATGATGCCGGGAATGGACGGCTGGGCGGTATTGACGGCGCTGAAGGCCGATCCGGAACTGGCGCCGATTCCGGTTATCATGGCCACCTTTCTGGACGAGAGGAATCTGGGATTCGCCCTCGGCGCCACCGATTTTCTGACCAAGCCCATCGACCGGGACTACCTGGCCAAGGTGTTGCAGAAGTATCGCTGCGCCGATCCGCCTTGTCCCGTGCTGCTGGTGGAAGACCATGCCGACCTCCGGGAGCTGATGCGGCGCATGCTGGAGCACGAGGGCTGGGTGGTCGAGGAAGCCGAAAACGGGCTGGTGGCGCTCGAACGGGTGGCGGAAAACCGTCCCGAACTGATCGTCCTGGACCTGATGATGCCGGAAATGGATGGCTTCAGTTTCCTGGAGGAATTGCGCCAGCAGGAAGCCTGGCGCTCGATACCCGTGATCGTCGTCACCGCCAAGGATCTCACCGCCGAAGATCGCCAGCGCCTGAACGGCTACGTAGAATACGTGGTCAACAAAGGGACGCGGGGAAGGGAGGAGCTGCTGCAGGAGCTCGGCGACCGGGTCAGTGCGTGCCTTGGGATCACAGCCTAGGAGAATCGGCCATGGCGAAGATATTGCTGGTGGAAGACAACGAGATGAATCGGGACATGCTCAGCCGGCGTCTGCTGCGGCGCGGCTACGAGCTGGTCATTGCGGTCGATGGCGCGGAAGGCGTGGCGGTGGCCCAGGCCGAAATGCCGGATGTCGTCCTGATGGACATGAGCCTGCCGGTCATGGACGGATGGGAGGCGACCAGGAAACTGAAGGCCGAAGAAGCGACCCGCGGCATTCCGGTCATCGCACTGACCGCCCACGCCATGTCCGGCGACCGCGACAAGGCCATTGAAGCCGGTTGCGACGATTACGACACCAAGCCGGTCGAATTCGACCGCCTGCTGGCCAAGATCGAAGCCCTGCTCGTTCCGCGGACCTGACCGTCACCCGGCTTTTGGAGTTCAGAACTCGAAAACCTGCCCCTGCCGGACGAAGCCGTGGAAACCCGCGCCGGCCGCGTCGGGCAGGGGCCCGTCTTGGTAGTGGTATAGCCACATTTTTTTCCGGATCGGCGCCGGAAGTCCGCAAAGCTGATCGTAGTGCGCGTGGATGCCGGATCGCCGCGGTGCCGTCTCGCAGTCCTGGAAAATGACGTCCGCGCTGTCGTAGAGTCCGGCGAGGCGGTCGGGGCAAAACTGGGTGTCGGTCGTCAGCATGATGCTGCAACGAGGCTCGGCCCTTTCCGGCGCGACGCCTTCCGGATGAACGTCGATCACCAGACCGTAGCTCGGAGCGAGCTCACGGCAGTCGAAATAATGCAGCGTCGAGAAAAGACGTAAGCCAAGGCTCCCAAACCGGAATGCCCCGCCGGGGGACAGGCGGTGGACCGTAGAGAAGAAGTCGTCCAGACGCATCGACCGTCCCTGCACGGAGGCCATGCCCCCCCGCAGCGATCGCTCCCAGAGATGCTCCGCCAGCCGCTTCTCGATGAAGAGTTCCGGCCGCATTCCGCCGGAAAAATAACGCGAAAAGCCCAGCCATTCGATGCCGCCGATATGATCGGCATGCAGATGACTGACGTAAAGGGCATCGATGTCTTCCGCCCCGAGTCCCAGCCGGTGCAGGGCAAGGCGCGCATCGCTGCCGCAATCGATCAGGAGTTTCCTGCCCTGGCTCTCGATCAGGACATTCGACTGGTAGTTTTGCAGGGCAAAGGCAGAACCGACACCGATGAACGTCAGCTTCATGAAATAACCCCCGAGCGGCCTGGTCCGTTGGGGTTAGTGTATGACGCTCCTTACGCCTATTGTCAAAAAATCGGCGGTTTGGAAAGGGAGAGGCCGCCGCCCCGTGAGGAGCGGCGGGCGGGGGCGTTTAGAGTACGTCGAGGATGGCGCGCTTGACCGAATCCAGCTCGGCTTCGATGGTGAGCGGCTTCTGGGTGCACTGGGCGATGGCGGTGTCGGGATCCTTCAGGCCGTTGCCGGTCAAGGTCAGCACCACCGTGCTGCCTTCGGGGATCTTGCCGCTCCGGATGTCGCGCAGGGCGCCGGCCAGGGAGGTGGCGGAGGCCGGCTCGCAGAAGATGCCTTCGTTTTCCGTGAGCAGCTTCTGCGCGGCCAGGATTTCCTCGTCGCTGCATTCGTCGAACCAGCCGCCGGATTCGCGGTTGACCTGCCAGGCCTGGTCCCAGCTTTGCGGATGGCCGATGCGGATGGCGGTCGCCACCGTTTCCGGATGGTCCACCATGTGGCCGCGCAGGAAGGGGGCCGAGCCGCTGGCCTGATAGCCGACCATCTTCGGTCGGTTGGTCGACACCGGGCCGCCGCTTACGAAGCGGCAATCGCCGCTGCAGAAGGCGCAGGACTCGGTCACGCAGTCGCGGCCGCCGCAGGCGTATTCGCTGTAGCCGATCCAGTGCGCCGTGATGTTGCCGGCATTGCCGACCGGCAGGCAGTGGTAGTCCGGCGCCCGGCCGAGCTCGTCGACGATCTCGAAGGCCGCGGTCTTCTGGCCCTGCAGCCGGTAGGGATTGATCGAGTTGACGATGGTCACCGGCGCTTCTCCTGCCACTTCCTTGACCAGCCGCATGCCGTCGTCGAAATTGCCCTTGATCTGGATCACCACCGAGCCGTACATCATGGCCTGGGCCAGCTTGCCCATGGCGATCTTGCCGTCCGGGATCAGCACGAAGGCGGTGATGCCGGCGCGCGCGGCATAGGCGGCCGCGGCGGCGCTGGTGTTGCCGGTGGAGGCGCAGATGATGGCCCGGCTGCCTTCCTCGACGGCGCGGGTCACCGCCATGGTCATGCCGCGGTCCTTGAACGAGCCGGTGGGATTGAGCCCTTCGTATTTCACATAGAGTTCGACACGCTTGCCCAGGAGGCGGGGGAGGTTTTCCAGCCGGATCAGCGGGGTGTTGCCTTCGCCCAGGCTGATGATGCGGGTGTCGGCGCTGACTGGCAGGCGGTCGCGGTAGCGTTCGATGAGGCCGGTGTAGCGTGTCGTCGTAGTCATGGTTTTTCTAACCCAGGGTTTCGAGCCGGATGCGTTTCACTGCGCCCTTGATGGTCGGAAGGGCTTCGATTTCCCGCAGGGCGGCGTTCAGCTCGCGTTCGGCGACCTTCTGCGTCAGCATGATGACAGGCAGATGGCTTTCGCCGTCCGGCATTTCCTTCTGCAACACGGCCTCGATGCTGATGTGGTGGCTGGCGAGGATGCGGGTCACGTCGGCCAGTACGCCGGGCTTGTCCTCGGCGGAGAGCCGCAGGTAATAGGCGGTTTCGACCTCTTCGATCGGCAGGATCGGAATTTCGGAAATCGCGGCGGGCTGGAAGGCCAGGTGCGGCACCCGGTTCTCCGGATCGGAGGTCAGGGTGCGGACCACGTCGACGATGTCGGCGACCACGGCGGAGGCGGTCGGCTCCGCCCCGGCGCCGGCGCCGTAATGCAGCGTGGGTCCCACCGCGTCGCCCTTGACCAGCACCGCGTTCATCACGCCGTTGACGTTGGCGATCAGCCTCCGCGCCGGAATCAGGGTGGGGTGGACCCGTAGTTCGATGCCCTTGGGGGTGCGGCGGGCGATCCCCAGCAGCTTGATGCGGTAACCCAGGGCTTCGGCGTATTTGACGTCGGCCGCGGTGATCCCGGTGATGCCCTCGATGTAGACCTTGCCGAACTGGAGCGGGATGCCGAAGGCGATCGAGGCCAGGATGGTCAGCTTGTGGGCGGCGTCCACCCCTTCGATGTCGAAGGTCGGATCGGCTTCGGCGTAGCCCAGTGCCTGGGCCTCCTTCAGCACGTCGGCGAAATCGCGGCCTTTTTCCCACATCTCGGTGAGGATGAAGTTGCTGGTGCCGTTGATGATGCCGGCCAGCCATTCGACCTTGTTGCCGGCCAAGCCTTCGCGGATGGTCTTGATGATGGGGATGCCCCCGGCCACGGCGGCTTCGAAGGCGACCATCAGGCCGCGTTCGCGGGCGGCGGCGAAGATCTCGTTGCCGTGCAGGGCGATCAGCATCTTGTTGGCGGTGACGACGTGCTTGCCGTTTTCCAGCGCCTTCATGACCAGGTCCCGCGCCGGGAACTCGCCGCCGATGGTCTCGACCACGATCTGGATGTCGGGATCGGAGACGATCTCGTCGGGGTCGGAGGTCAGGGCGATGCCGGTGGTGTCGCAGATGCGGGAGCGCGACAGGTCGCGGGTGGAGGCTCGGCAAACCTGGATCTCGCGGCCGGCGCGGCGGGTGATTTCGTCGGCGTTGCGGCGCAGCACGTTGACCGTGCCGCCGCCCACCGTGCCGAGGCCGAGGATGCCAATTTTTACGGGATTCAAGCTGCGTTCCTCAAGACGTGGGGAAACCGGGAATTATACGGCGTTGTCCTTGCGCATCATATCGCGGATGCCGCGGATGGCTTGGCGGGTGCGGTGCTCGTTCTCGATCAGGCCGAAGCGCACATGGTCGTCGCCGAACTCACCGAAGCCGATACCGGGGGACACCGCGACATGGGCGTCGAGCAGCATTTTTTTGGCGAATTCCAGCGAGCCCAGGCTCTGGTACTGCTCGGGAATCCTGGCCCAGACGAACATGGTGCCCTTGGGTTTTTCCACCGGCCAGCCGATGTCGTTGAGGCCTTTGCACAGCACATCGCGGCGGCTCTGGTACATCAGCCGGATTTCCTCCACGCAGTCCTGCGGGCCTTCCAGCGCCGTGATCGCCGCGACCTGGATCGGCGTGAAGGTGCCGTAGTCCAGGTAAGACTTGATGCGCCCCAGTGCCGATACCAGTTCGCGGTTGCCGCACATGAAGCCCACCCGCCAGCCGGGCATGTTGTAACTCTTGGACAGCGTGAAGAACTCCACGGCGATGTCTTCCGCGCCCGGTACCTGCAGGATCGAGGGGGCGACGTAGCCGTCGAACACCAGGTCGGCATAGGCCAGGTCGTGCACCACCCAGATCTTGTACTCTCGGGCGATTTCGACGACTTTCTCGAAGAATTCCAGCTCCACGCATTGCGCCGTGGGATTGGCCGGGAAATTCAGGATCAGCATCTTGGGTTTGGGCCAGGACGTCTTGATCGCCATTTCCAGTTCGGCAAAGAAATCGACCCCGGGCACCAGCGGCACGTGGCGGACATCGGCGCCGGCCAGGACGAAGCCGTAAGGGTGGATCGGGTAGGCCGGGTTCGGCACCAGGATGGCATCGCCCGGTCCCACGGTGGCGAGCGCAAGATGCGCCAGGCCTTCCTTTGAGCCAATCGTCACGATGGCCTGGGACTCGGGGTCGAGTTCGACGCCATAGCGTGCCCGGTACCAGTTGCAGATGGCCCGGCGCAAGCGGGGGATGCCCTTGGACACCGAATAGCGATGGGTGGCGCCCTTGCGCGCGGACTCGATCAGTTTGTCGACGATGTGCTGCGGCGTCGGCTGATCGGGGTTGCCCATGCCGAAGTCGATGACGTCTTTGCCCTGCGCCCGCTCCTTCGCCTTGAGCTCGTTGACGATGTTGAAAACGTAAGGGGGCAGGCGTTTGATGCGCTGAAATTCTTCCATCCTGGGGGGC
Source organism: Methylococcus geothermalis (assembly GCF_012769535.1). Classification (NCBI taxonomy): domain Bacteria; kingdom Pseudomonadati; phylum Pseudomonadota; class Gammaproteobacteria; order Methylococcales; family Methylococcaceae; genus Methylococcus; species Methylococcus geothermalis. Next base: position 3,249,083 of record NZ_CP046565.1, on the reverse strand, counting down.
CTGGCTGGGGAGTTGTGCCTCAAATCGGGACCGGTGGTCGCGGCCGGGGCCGGAATCCGGAAAAAATATCCAACGTTACCGGCCGAGACGGCGCATGTCAAACAAGCTGCCGGTAGGCGGCGTCTGTGCCCCGCGGCGGCCATGGAGCCAGCGGTCGTAAGCCTCGAGGCGGTCCGCCGTACCGATGTCCAGCCAGAAGCCGGGGTGAAGTTCGCCGGTGATCCGGCCGCCCGCCATGGCCTGCCGGAGCAACGGCGCCAGAGGCGCCCGTCCCGTCGGGAGCGGAGCGAACAGCTCCGGCCGGTACAGACCGATCCCGGCGAAGGTATAGACGGAGATTCCGTCGGGAGAGGGCGTCACCCGGTCGCCGTCCAGCCGGAAGTCGCCTTGCGGATGATGCGGGGGATTGGGCGCGAGCACCAGGTGGGCATCGCCGGCCGGTTCGCGGCGCAGGCGGGCGAAGTCGTAGTCGGTGCCGATGTCGCCGTTCACGACGACGAAAGGCCCCGGGCCGAGCAGGTCCAGGGCCTGGCGGATGCCGCCGGCGGTTTCGAGCGCATGATCGCCCTCGTCGGAATACCGGATTCGGGCGCCGAAGCCCCCGCCGTCGCCCAGCCGCGCGCGGATCTGTTCCCCGAGATGGGCGATGTTGATGACGATGTCGGTGAATCCCGCCCGCACCAGCGCTTCCAAAGTGTGTTCGATCAGCGGGCGCCCGCCTGCCGGCAGGAGGGGCTTGGGGGTGTGATCGGTCAGCGGACGCAGGCGCTCGCCCCGGCCCGCGGCGAGGATCATGGCTTTCACGCGGCGGCGGCCTCGTCCATGGCCGCGCAGACGCGCAGGTCGAGAAAACGATGGAATTCCCCCAATTCCGGGTATCTGCCGGCGACATCCAGGATGTAACGCAGGGTACGGGGAATGTCGGGCAGATAGCCGTCCTTGCCGTCGCGCAGATGGAGCCGGGCGAAGATGCCCACGGCCTTGAGATGGCGCTGCAGACCCATGAAGTCGAACCAGCGCTGGAAGGTTTCGCTATCGGCTACGGCTCGCGATCCGCTGTCGGCGAGGCGTTGGCGGTAATCGTCCATCCAGCGCTTGACGCGGGCCTCGGGCCAGGCGATGTAGCAGTCCCGCAGCAGGGAGACCAGATCGTAGGTGATGGGGCCCACGACGGCGTCCTGGAAATCGAGCACGCCGGGATTGCGTTCTTGGGTGACCATGAGGTTGCGGGAATGGAAGTCGCGATGGACGACGACGACGGGTTGCCGCACCGCCGATTCGATCAGGTGCAGGGAGAGCCGCCGGTAAAGCGCTTCCTCTGCGGTGCCGAGTTCCAGGCCCAGCAGTCCGCCGAGGAACCAATCGGGAAACAGTTCCAGTTCCCGCAGCAGCAGGTCTTCATCATAGGCGGGAAGGCCACAGTCGGCGGCATCGATGCGGAGTTGCACGCGCGTCAGCGTTTCCAGCGCATCGGCGTACAGGAGGTCGGCGTCTCCGCACGCCAGTTGCTGCAGGTAGTTGGTGTCGCCGAGATCGGACATCAGCAGGAAGCCTTGTTCCTCGTCGGCGGCGAAGATGCGGGGAATGTGTACTCCCGCGTTCTCCATGAGGCCGGCGGCGTGAACGAAGGGCCGCAGTCTTTCCCGTGCCGGCGGGGCGTCCATCGCGATATGGCTGGCATCGCCCGTCCGGATCCGGAAATAACGGCGAAAGCTGGCGTCGCCCGATATCGGTCGGATGTCGTCGGGGCACCGTCCCAGGGCGACTGGAAGCCAGCGCAGAAGCGCTTCGAAGCGGTTGTCGGTAGCGATGCCGGGGGAGTTAATCAAATGTGCAAACCTTGGGTTACAATGATCCGATTTTCCATGGTTCTTAATGATATAGGATTTGCGCGCTGCATGGCTGTCCGTTCTGTCGAGCTTGGTACAAGCATATCCTGGACCACTCTTTCAAGGCTTCTTGCGCTTCGATGATCCGGTGGTTCTCCATCGCTGCCCGCGCTCCTTGGTCCGGCCCCGCCGGAGGAGTGTCGGTTTGATCTTGGGCGGGCCGGAACCGGTTCCCTCGAATGCGGAAGCGGTGTCGGGTGCCGCCTGCGTTTCTCGCCCGCTGAGGACCGCGGTACTCATGACGTTGGCCGCAGCCTGGCATCAACCGGTGTTGGCGGCGGGCAACTGGAACTGTGCGCGCAGTACCGACGACAAACAATGGGAATGCGTGGCCAAGAAAAAGGACGGCGGCGCGGAAGCGCCTGTCGAGCCCGAGCGCAAGGCCCAGCCCGCCAGGCCGGGGGAGGCGGCTTTGCCGGCGTCCCGCCCTCCGGCTCGTCTTGCCGAACCGCGCATCGCCGAGCCGCCGCCGCAAGGCCGGTTCGTCGCGGGTCCTGCCGACGACGAAGAGGAAGAAACCGAGGCGGCGGAGACGGAAAAGGAGGTGCCCGCAGAAACGCCAGAGGTGGCCGAAGGCGAAACTGCCGAGGAGTCGGAAACGCCGCCCTCCGCCAGGGCGCCCCGTCCGGAAACGCCGCTCGCCGCCTCGCGTTTCGTACCCTCGGGGACCGTGTCGGTGCAGCGGGAAGCGGCCGCTCCCCAGGCCGTCGCCGTCAATGCCCCGAGCGCGCCGACCGGCTGGACCTGCAGGCCGCAGAAGGAGAGCCGGAGCTGGGACTGCAACCTGGTGGGGCCTGATCCACGGGGCGTCGCGCGGCCGGTCGGCGCCGCCGGCGAACCGCCCGCAGACTGGGCTCAGGCGACGACGATCACGGAATACGATGAGCAGCGCTTCGATCGCCTGCTCGGCATGATGCCAAGCAATCCGTGGGCGGGAACCTGCGCCCGCGGAAAGCGCGAGTCCGATGCGGCCAAGGATTTCCTCCTCACCTCGAAGGACCGGCTCGCCCGCAAACGGGCGCCGGTGGAAGTCCACGGGGATTACGGCGAAATGGACGACCAGGAGGTCGCGACCTTCACCGGCAATGCCGAGGTGACGCGTTACGATCAGCACGTGAGGGGTGATTTCCTGAGCCTCAATACCGAGGCCGACACGGTGAATGCCCGCGGCAGCGTGTTCTACCGCGAAAAAGGCTTGGCCTTTTCGAGCGACACCGCCTTCATGCGGATGGAAGAAGACAAGGGCGTGCTGCGCAACAGCCAGTTCATCGTCGAAACGATGCCATCGCGCGGGGTCGCCCGAGTAGCCCACATGGACAGCGACACCCGGTCACGCTACGAAACCGCCACCTACACCACCTGCCCGCCGGGTAATACGGACTGGCTGCTGCATGCCGACGAAGTCACCATCGACAAGGAGACGGGGCGAGGGGACGCCACCCATGCCTGGATGGAGTTCAAGGGGGTGCCGATGTTCTACACCCCGTACATGGATTTCCCGGTGGACGACCGGCGGCAATCCGGCTTCCTGTCGCCGACGTTCGGCCAGTCCAAGGTCAACGGCTTCAATGTATCCGTCCCGTACTATTTCAATCTCGCGCCCGATTACGACCTGACGGTGCAGGCGAGGGAGATGACCAGCCGCGGGCCGCTGTTCGGGGGGGACTTCCGCTGGCTGACGGAACACCAGCGCGTTCGCCTCCTGGGGGAAATCATCCCGGAAGACAGCCAGGAGAAGAAAGCCCGAGGACAGGCCGGCTTCGACGCGATGGGGCGGTGGACCGACAATCTTTTCACCCTGGTCGATTTGAACTACGTTTCCGATAGCCAGTATCTGAACCAGTTGAACAATACGCTGGGTCTGGTGTCCAACACCTTCGTCCAGAGCCAGGCGTATGCCGATTACACGTATTCGAACGGTTCGGTGAGGCTGCTGAGCGACTATTACCAGAACATCGATCCGTCGATTCCGGTTGAGCAGACCCCTTATTACCGCCTTCCGAGTCTCAGGGGAAATTACAACGAGCAGATCGGCGATACAGGGTTTCGCTTCCAGACCAATGCGGAGGTCGTGAATTTCGGGCATGGCGGCAGCAATGTCAAAGGCCAGCGGCTGAACGTCCGGCCGCAGATCTCCTATCCCATCCAGTCGCCGGGCAGTTTCCTCATTCCCAGCGTCGCTTTGCAAAACACGACCTATATGCTCCAAAACCAGGCGGCGGGGACCGCCAACAGCCTGAATCGTGTCGCTCCCATCTTTTCGGTGGACAGCGGCCTGGTTTTCGACCGGGATTTCGAGCTGGGGTCCGCATCGCTGCGGCAGACGCTGGAACCCCGCGTGTTCTATACCTATGTGCCGAAGATCAACCAGAACGACTATCCGATCTTCGACAGCAACTATTACGACTTCACGTATTACCAGTTGTTCCGCACCAACCGCTTCGCGGGTGCCGACCGCCTGGCGGACATGAATCAGGTGACGGTGGCGCTGACGTCCCGCTTCATCGACCAGGAAACCGGGTGGGAGCGTCTGACGGCGAGTCTGGGCAAGGTATTTTTCGTCACCGATCCTTCGGTGACACTGGTCAATCCTTACGGCAGCAACCCGCTGGGGGTGGTGTTGGGGCCGGATCAAGGACAGTTGACCTACGATAACTACAACAAGAGTTACGCCAACGTGATCGGGAAAGTGGATACCCGGCTGACGGAAACCTTTTCCCTCGGCGGGGAGACCCAGATATCGCCCTATACCGGCCGTTTCGAGCGAGGTTCGGCAGGGTTGCAATACAATGACCGGCAGAACAATCTGTTGAATTTGAGCTACCGTTACCGTGTGCCGCTTCCCAACCAGCCGGCGATAGAACAGACTGCGACGATAGGTCAGAACACGACTGCCCTCAATAATACGGACGTATCCTTCCGTATCCCTTTCCTGAAGGATTGGCATCTGATCGGCCGTTGGCAGTATTCGCTGCTCTACAATCGAACGCTTGAGAGTTTGGTCGGGTTGGAGCATGAAACCTGTTGTTGGCGCTTCACCGTGCTGGGCCGTGAATATCTCAACGGCGTCAATCAATCCAATGATCCCACGACCAACACCGCCATTTTCGTCCAGATGGAACTCAAGGGTTTGACCCGCTTGGGAGATCAGGTCGACCGCTTCCTCTATCGCGCCATCAATGGTTACCGGATGCCGAATGAAGATTTCTAGTTTCAAAAAGGCGGCCCGGCTGGCCTGCCTCGCTTTGTTCGCAATGGCGAGTCTGTCACCGGCGGAGGCTGCCGTCGATCGCATCGTGGCCGTGGTGGACGATGGCGTCATTCTGGAAAGCGAGCTCGTCCGCAAGGTCGACGAGATCAAGCGCAGCCTTCGCGCCAGCCGTACTTCGCTGCCACCGGATGCGATTCTGGTCAGGCAGGTGCTGGAGCGCATGATCGTCGACAAGATCCAGATCCAGATGGCCGAAAAAATGGGCATTCAGGTGGACGACGATACCTTGCGCATGGCGGTGGGCCAGATCGCCCAGCGCAACAACCTCACGCCCGATCAGTTCCGCCGCTCGCTCGCCCAGGAAGGGCTCGATTACGGCGATTTTCTGGAGCAGGTGCGCAGCGAGATCGCCATGGGCCGTCTGCGCGCCAGCCAGGTCAACAATCAGATCAAGATCAGCGACCGCGAGATCCAGCACTACCTGGAGGTCCAGGGCAGTACCGGGGCGGTTGCGGACCGGGAATACCGGCTGGGCCACATTCTCATCGCCACCCCGCGCGAGGCCTCGCCTGACGAAGTGAAGAAGGCCAGGGAGCGTGCCGACAGGCTGGTGAAGGAGTTGAAGTCCGGCCTCGATTTCAAGGACGCCTCGATCCGCTACTCGGACGACCCGCAGGCGCTGGAAGGCGGCGATCTCGGCTGGCGCAAGCTCAGCGAGATTCCCAGCCATATCGCCGAGGTGGTGGCCGGGATGAAGGACGGGGAGGTGAGCGACCCCATCCGCAGCCCCGGCGGCTATCATGTCGTCAAGCTGCTGGCCATGAGAGGCGCGGGCGAGGCCAAGCTGACCAAGACCCACGTCCGGCACATCCTGATCAAGCCGAACGAAGTGCAGTCCGACGAGGATGCCAAGAACAAGCTGCTGGCCTTGAAAACCCGGATCGAAAACGGTGACGACTTCGGAGAGCTCGCGCGCGGCCATTCCGACGACAAGGGTTCGGCGATCAAGGGCGGGGATCTGGGCTGGGTCAAGCCGGGCGCCCTGGTGCCGCCGTTCGAGGAGGCGATGAACGCGCTGGACGAAAACCAGCTCAGCGATCCCGTCCAGACCCAGTTCGGCTGGCATCTGATCCAGGTGCTGGAGCGGCAGGAGTCGAGCGACACCAATGAAGTGCTGAAAAACCGGGCGCGGGAGGAACTGTTCAAGCGCAAGGTGGAAGAGGAAACCGAGCTGTGGCTGCGGAAGATCCGCGACGAGGCTTATGTCGAAATCCGCCTCGACGAGACTCCGGCCTCTTCGGGCGAAGATGCGCCGTCCGACGAGGGCTCGCCGGAAACCTTCATGCGCTGAACGGATGTTTCCCGTCCATCCCCGTTTGCTGCTGACCAGCGGAGAGCCGGCCGGAATCGGCCCGGATCTGTGCGTGCTGCTGGCGCGGCGGTCCGCTCCCTGCAGCATCACGGTGCTGGGTGATCCCGATCTGTTGGAAAGCCGGGCACGCTTGCTGCGCGTTCCAATCGAACTGCGCCCGGTCGCGTCCGGCGATGCCGTGCCTCCGCATGAACGGGGCGTGCTGCACGTCCTGCCGACCCGCCAGCGGCCAGGAGCGGCGCCGGGAAAGCTCGATCCTGCCCATGCCGCCTATGTGCTAGAAACCATCTCCGAAGGCGCGCGCGCCTGTCTGGCGGGGCATTATGATGCCCTGGTGACGGCCCCGGTGCAGAAATCCGTCATCAACGATGCCGGCATCGCCTTCACCGGCCACACCGAGTTCATCGCGGAGATCACGGGCGGCTGGCCGGTGATGATGTTGGCGACCAAGGGTCTGAGGGTCGCCCTGGCCACCACCCATCTGCCCCTGGCCGAGGTGAGCCGGGCCATCACCGAGGAACGACTTCTGCGGACGCTGCGGGTCCTCCACGACGATCTGGTCCGCCGCTTCGGCCTCCCCAGGCCGCGCATCCTGGTCTGCGGGCTCAATCCGCATGCCGGCGAGGGCGGGCATCTGGGAAGAGAGGAGATCACCGTGATCGAACCCGTGCTTGCGCGGCTGCGGCAGGAGGGTATGGACCTGACCGGTCCGCTGCCGGCCGACACCCTGTTTCTTCCCCGCAATCTCGAGCATGCCGACGCGGTGCTGGCGATGTATCACGACCAGGGTCTTCCGGTGCTGAAATACGCAGGATTCGGCCGGGCGGTGAACATTACCCTGGGGCTTCCCATCATCCGCACGTCGGTGGACCACGGCACGGCGCTGGCACTGGCCGGCACCGGCCGGATCGACACCGGCAGTTTGGAAGAGGCGATCCAGATTGCGATGGACATGGCCGAAATCCGGCCGGCAGCGCTGGCATGACGCACATTCCGCGCAAGCGCTTCGGCCAGAATTTCCTGCGCGATCCCGGCGTGATCCGCGAGATCGTCGCGGCCATCAGCCCCAAGTCATCGGACCGGCTGCTGGAAATCGGCCCCGGTGAAGGGGTGCTGACCCGCGAGCTGCTGCAGTCCGGGGCGCACCTGGATGTGGTCGAGCTGGACCGCGATCTGGTCGCGGCGCTGAAGCAGCGGTTTGCCGGCGTAGAACGGTTGCGAATTCACGAAGGCGATGCACTGAAATTCGACCTCCGTACCATCGCCCGGGAGGGCCGGCTCCGGGTCGTGGGCAATCTGCCCTACAACATCTCCACCCCGCTGATGTTCCGTCTGTTCGATCAGCTCGATGCGGTCGAAGACATGCATTTCATGCTGCAGAAAGAAGTAGTCGATCGCATTTGCGCCGGCCCTGGCGATGGAAGTTACGGACGCTTGAGCGTCATGGCCTCGCTCTATTGCGAGGCTCGGCATGTGTTCGATGTGGGACCGGAGTGTTTCTACCCGCAGCCCAAGGTCGTATCGGCAGTGGTGCGCCTGGTGCCGCACGCCGCGCCCCCGGATCCCGAGCTGGTCAGGAGGGTGGGAGCCGTTGTCACCGCTGCGTTCGGCCAGCGCCGGAAAACGCTGCGGAACGCGCTCAAGGGTGTGCTGGACGAAACCGCGATAGACCGCGCCGGAATCGATCCGGGTGTGCGTGCGGAGGAACTGTCGCTGGAGGACTATCTCGGATTGGCCCGGCAGTGGAACCCGGCGAAGGATTAGGGCCTGTCCTCGGACGGGAAGGCGGCCGATTTTTACAGGCATAATAAAACCCCGGCAGCAGATACCGCCGGGGTTTTATTCGATCGTATGTCTTCAGGACATCGATGATTATTTCATCATCGTCTTCTTGAACATGCGGTCCAGCTTGCTGTTGGTTTCTTCGGCTGCGGCTGCAGCGCGGCGAGCAGCGGCTTCTGCTGCACCGGCCTTGGATTCAGCTGCCTGAGCAGCGGAAAGAGCCTCGTCAGCCGTGCTCTTGATGGAAGCCTGCTCAGCCTTCAGACCGTCAATCTGGGTCTGCAGGTTGGTGATGTCAGACTTCGAAGCGCACCCGACGGTCAGACCGGCGGCCATCAGAACCACTGCGAACTTGGTTGCTTTCATCATGTCGCTTTCCTTCTTTTGCGGTGAACGAAATTTACTACACGAGTATCCATTCCGGAGGGAGTGATCCCGCGGCGTAGTTTGCCGCGAAATCGCAAGCCTTTCCAGTGTTTTTTGAATTTCCGGGTCTTTTGATCGCATCAGCGGATGACCACGAGGGTTCCTTTCCTGACCCAGGGGGTAAGCTGGTCGATTTGCTCGTTGGTCAAGGCGATGCAGCCGTGGGTCCAGTCGAACATCTCATGCACCGCCCGGTTGCCGGCACCGACACCGTGTATGCCGATCTGTCCGCCCAGCGGGGTGTCTTGCGGCGGCGTCGCTTCCACCAGATGGGCGCGGAGGATGTGGCGCACCAGATGTTCGTCGATGAGGCCGCGGATGAAGCCGCGCTTGGCGATGTCGGGATTCGGATAGGTCAGGCCGAAGAATCGGTGGAACTTGCTGTTCTCGTTGATCCAGCCGATGCGGTATTCGCCCAGCGGGGTCTTGTTGTCGTTGCGGCGTTTTTCGACACCGGCGCCGTGCTGTCCGATGGCGATCTTGGTGAACACTTCCAGCGGCGTGTCGCCCTGCATCACTTTCAGGACGTGGGGCTTGGTTTCCACCAGCAGCCACGGCTCGGAGTTCCCGGTCTGCGCCGCGTTCGCGGCCATTGGCAACAACAGGAAAAGCATCGATGGGTGAAAGCGCTTTAACACCTTTTCTGTTCTCCTAAGTGAAGCAAACGGTAAAATACTATCGAAAAAGCCCAGAAATCGAAATGTATCTCGAGCTTCCGCGGAACGCTTTGGGCCCGGCAATAACAACAATCAGATTCCCGAATTCAGGGGTAAGACAAGACGATGTCAGTGGAAATTCGCAAAACGACGCCTTATCAGGACCAGAAACCCGGCACCTCGGGCTTGCGCAAGAAGGTGAAGGTTTTTCTCCAGGAAAACTATCTCGAAAATTTCGTGCAGTCGGTGTTCGACACCCTCGATGCGGCGGACGGCGCGACCCTCGTGCTAGGCGGCGACGGCCGCTATTTTAACCGCCAAGCGATCCAGGTCATCCTGCGCATGGCCGCCGCCAACGGGGTGGGTCGGGTGCTGGTGGGGCAGGGGGGGTTGCTGTCGACGCCGGCGGCTTCCTGCGTGATCCGGAAGTACGGGGCGCTCGGCGGCTTCGTGCTCTCGGCCAGCCACAACCCCGGCGGTCCGGACGAGGACTTCGGCATCAAGTTCAACGTCGCCAATGGCGGACCCGCGCCGGAGAGCTTCACCAACCGGGTTTACGAGCGCAGCCGGGGCATCGATGCCTACCGCATCCTCGCCGCGCCCGATCTGGATATCGATACCCTGGGCCGTTCCCGGGTCGGCGCGATGGACGTGGAGGTCATCGACCCGGTGGCCGATTATGCCGAGCTGATGGAGCATCTGTTCGATTTCGGGCTGATCCGTTCGGGTTTCCGTTCGGGCGCCCTGACGCTGCGGTTCGACGCCATGCATGCGATCACCGGGCCTTACGCCAAGCGCATTCTGGAAGAAGCCCTGAGTGCGGCGCCGGGGTCCGTGGTCAATGCCGTGCCGCTGGAAGACTTCGGCGGTGGACATCCCGATCCGAACCTGGTGCATGCCCACGAGCTGGCGGCGGCCATGTACAGCGGCCGGCCGCCGACCCTGGGGGCGGCTTCCGACGGCGACGGCGACCGCAACATGATCATGGGCGCCAACTGTTTCGTGACGCCGAGCGACAGCCTGGCGATCCTTGCCGCCAACGCCCATCTGGTGCCGGGCTACAAGGACGGCTTGCGCGGGGTGGCGCGGTCGATGCCGACGGGTCGTGCCGTCGACCGGGTGGCCACGGCGATGGGGATCGACTGCTACGAGACGCCGACCGGCTGGAAGTTTTTCGGCAACCTGCTCGATGCCCGCAAGATTACGCTGTGCGGCGAGGAGAGCTTCGGCACGGGTTCCGACCATGTCCGGGAAAAGGACGGGCTGTGGGCCGTACTGTTCTGGCTGAACCTGGTGGCTTTGCGCAAGCAGTCGGTGGCCGCGATCGTGGCGGACCACTGGCGGCGGTTCGGGCGTGACTATTATTCGCGGCATGACTACGAGGGCATCGAGGTGTCTGCGGCCGAAGGGATCATGGCGCGTCTGCAGGACTTGCTGGCCGAGCTTCCGGGCCGCAGTTTCGGCGAATACCGGGTCGCCCTGGCCGACGATTTCCGCTACGTCGATCCGGTCGACGGCAGCGTCAGCGAGCACCAGGGCATCCGGATCGGCTTCGACAACTCGTCCCGCATCGTCTTCCGTCTCTCCGGCACCGGCACGGAAGGCGCGACCCTCCGCATCTATATGGAGCGCTACGAGCGCGATCCGAACCTGCATGACCTGCCGACCCAACAGGTGCTGGCGGACTTGATCGCGATCGCCGAGGAGCTGTGCCAGGTCAGGCAGCGCACGGGGATGAGCCAGCCCAGCGTCATGACCTGAGCCCGGTGGATCAGGTCGCGATCAGAGCCACTGCCAGTGCTCGAACATCGCCGCCTGTCCGCAGGGGCTGCCGAGCTCGTCGAACAGATTCCACACCACGGCGTTTTCGATCCGGAACTTGCGTCCCTGGCGGCTGATCCGGATTCCCGAGTAGTCATCGATATGGCCCTGGGCCGCTACTTTGGCCAGCAGCGCGTCCCTCGCCTCCCGGTCGACGGGTTCGGCGGAGAGCCGCGAAGGCAGGGCGGTGATTTCCTCCCAGCTCATGCCGAACAGTTCCATCGCCGTCTCGTTGGCGTAATTGAAGATGGGATCCGGCGAGGTGTCGTGCGACAGCAGCGCCAGCGGGGCCCGGAACAGGTAACGGCCGGCCTCCGGGTCGGTCATGCGCGCCGGCACCAGCTCGCGGCCGGTGAAGTGGCGGAAGCTGCGGCGCAGCACGGCGATGTGGGGGGCAAGAAATCCGTTGTCTTCGCTGGGGCGGGCGGGGGCGGCCATTGTGCGGAAAACTCCTGGGGTTGAGGCGGGCGGTTATACTATGGGGTCTTTCCTCATCCGCGCAATCGCGTCGCCCCGCCATGCCTCTCGTTCGACTTTCAGAAATCGGTGTCGCCTTCGGTGCCAAGCCCTTGCTGGAATCCGCCAGCTTTCAGGTCGATCCGGGCGAGCGGGTCGGCATCATCGGCCGCAACGGGGAGGGCAAGTCGACCCTGCTGAAGATCCTGGCGGGCCAGATGACGCCCGACGGTGGCGAAGTCTGGCATCAGCCGGCATTGCGCATCGGTTTTCTGGAGCAGATGCCCGCGCTGCCGGCCTCGGCGACGATCTACGATGCCGTGGCCCACGGCCTGGGCGAAATCGGCCGGCAGATCGCCGAATATCACCATTGGTCCGAGAAGATCGCCGACGGCGATATGTCCTGCCTGGACCGGCTCGGCACCTTGCAGCAGGCGCTGGAAGCGGCCGACGGCTGGCGCCTGCAGCAGCGGGTGGAGCGGGTGCTCGACCGCCTCGACCTGCCGGCGGAGAAACCGGTCCAGGGCTTGTCCGGCGGCTGGCAGCGGCGGGTTGCGCTGGCCCGCGCCCTGGTCATCGAACCGGATCTGCTGCTCTTGGACGAGCCCACCAACCACCTCGACCTCGAAACCATCGTCTGGCTGGAACACCAGTTGCTCCAGTTCCCCGGGGCGGCCGTGCTGATCACCCACGACCGCGCCTTCCTGCAGCGGGTCGCCACCCGCATCGTCGACCTGGACCGCGGCAGGCTCACTTCCTGGCCCGGCGACTACCGGGATTACCTGGCCAAGAAGGCGGCCTCGCTGGAGGAGGAGGAGAAGCGTAACGCCGAATTCGACCGCAAGCTGGCGATCGAGGAAACCTGGATCCGTCAGGGCATCAAGGCCAGACGGACCCGCAACGAGGGTCGGGTGCGGGCGCTGAAGCGGATGCGCAGCGAGCGCGCCGAGCGCAGGGCGCGGCAGGGCGTCGCCAAGCTGGAGCTGGAGCAGGCCGAGCGCACCGGCAAGCTGGTGTTCCAAGCCGAGCACTTGTCCCTCGCCTTCGGCGGCGGCGCGCCGGTGGTGCGGGATTTCTCCGCCTTGGTGCTGCGCGGCGACCGGGTCGGGCTGATCGGTCCCAATGGCGCCGGCAAGTCGACCCTGCTGCGGCTGCTGCTCGGCGAGCTGCAGCCCGATTCCGGACGGCTCAAGACCGGGACCAATCTCAAAGTCGCCTATTTCGACCAGCTGCGCGCGCAGCTCGATCCCGACCGGACCATCCTCGAGGCGGTGGGCGATGGCAAGGAGTGGATCAGCCTGAATGGCCAGCAGATCCACGTCATGTCCTATCTCGGCAATTTCCTGTTTTCCCCGGAGCGCGCCCGCACGCCGGTGCGCAGCCTGTCCGGCGGCGAGAAGAACCGGGTACTGCTGGCGCGTCTGTTCAGCCAGCCCTGCAACGTCCTGGTGCTGGACGAGCCCACCAACGACCTCGACCTGGAAACCCTGGAACTGCTGGAGGAGTTGCTGGGCGAGTTCGACGGCACGGTGCTCCTGGTCAGTCATGACCGGGCCTTCGTCGACAACGTGGCGACCAGCGTCTGGGTGTTCGAAGGCGATGGCGTCATCGCCGAATACGTCGGGGGTTATTCCGACTGGCTGTCGCAGCGGCCCGCCGCCGGCGAGCGGACGTCACCGCCGGCGCAGCCTGTCGCGCCCAAGCCGGAGGCGCCGAAGCCGGCCGGTTCGCGCGCCAAGCTCAGCTACAAGGAGCTGCGGGAGCTGGAGAGCCTGCCGGGCGCGATCGAAGCCTGGGAAAGCCGCCAAACGGAATTGAATGCCCTGGTGAACGCCCCGGATTTCTATCGCCGCGATGCCGGCGAAGTCAAACGGACTCTGGAGGAGCTGGAAGCCGTCCAGTCTTCGCTGGAGGACGGCTACCGGCGCTGGGCTGACTTGGAAGCGCGGGTGGCGGAGGCTTCGTAAGTCCGCCGCTCAGATCAGGTGGCTCACCATGGCGCGCTCTTCCAGGAGTTCCGCCTCGGTGAGCCGTAACCGCTCGCGGCTGAAGGCATTGAGCGGCAAGTCCTGCACGATCCGGAAACGGCCGTTTTCGACGGCGACCGGGAACGAGAACATCAGACCTTCGGCAATCCCATAGCTGCCGTCACTGGCGACGGCCATGCTGACCCAGTCGTCCTTGGGCGTGCCCAGAAACCAGCTCCGCATGTGGTCCAGCGCCGCGTTGGCCGCCGATGCCGCGCTGGATTTCCCGCGGATCGCGATGACCGAGGCGCCCCGCTGCTGCACCGTGGGGATGAATTCATCGACATACCAGGCCGGATCCACCTGTTCCAGCGCCGGCCTGCCCTTGACCAGGGCGTGATGGAGGTCGGGATACTGGCTGGGAGAGTGGTTTCCCCAGATGGCGACCCGGGCGATGTCCGCCACGTTGCAGCCGCAATGCCGGGCCAGCAGCCCGATGGCGCGGTTGTGGTCCAGCCGGGTCATGGCGGAAAAGCATTCGGGGGCGAGGCCCGGCGCGTTGCGCTGGGCGATCAGGGCATTGGTGTTGGCCGGATTGCCCACCACCAGAATCCTGACCCTGCGGCTGGCCGCCTCGTCGAGAGCGCGGCCCTGGGCCGAAAAGATGTCGGCATTCACCTGCAGCAGGTCCCGCCGTTCCATGCCGGGACCGCGAGGCGTGGCGCCGAGCATGAAGACGGCTTCGGCGCCGTCGAAGACATCGCTTGGATCGCTGGATACCTCGATCCCGTGAAGCAGGGGCGAGGCGCAATCGTCGAGCTCCATGCCTACGCCCTCCAGCACGCGCTCGGCCGAGGGAATGTCGAGCAGCTTGAGAACCACCGGCTGATGCGGCCCGAACAGATCGCCCGCGGCGATCCGGAACAGCAGGGAATATGCGATTTGCCCCGCGGCTCCCGTTACCGCGACATGCACCGGCGTTTTCATTCAATCACCTTCCGACTTCTTGATTTATGGCGCGGGGTCCTACCCTGATTCAATGTCGCTCTGATGCATAGGCAGCCGATGCGGACCGAACACTCGGGACAAATGTTCGACGGGGACACCGCTGTGAGGCAGCGATGGCCGGCTATTGGAAGGCATCCCGCCTTGAAAATCAATATTCGCGGCGCATGTTTCGCCGTCGAACGCGAAAGCCTCAGGCGACCGTGAACCCCTGGCCAGCGATGGCTTTGCGGATGGCGTCCGGGTCGACCTGGGCCGGATCGTATTCGACATCGACCCGGTTGTCCTTGTGGGACGCCTTGACCGAGGTGACGCCGGCGAGGGCGGTGAGGGTCTTGGTGACGGTGCTTTCGCAGCCGCCGCATTTCATGCCCGTAACTTGAAGCTGGATGGTAGCCATGGTGGTCTCCATGCGAGAGGACAAGGGGCGCCGGGCTTTCCCGGCATGTCGCGATTATATCCGATGCATTCCGCCCAGGCGTTCGGGCCAAGGCGTTTTCAGAACGGTTGCTGCAAGCCCCTCCCGCAGGCTGTAGGGTGGACGCCAACCGAGACGGTTGCGCAGCAGGGCATCATTGACGGCGAGATCGCCGAGCAGCCGGCCGATCTCGGCCTCCTTGCCGGTCAAGGCGCCGGTCAGCTTCAGCAGGGCTGGCGGAATGCTTGCCAGCCTTGGTTTGCACTGCAAGGCTTCTGCGATGCTCCGGATCAGCTCCGCTGTGGAGACGGCCGGGCCATCGCTGACCAGGAAGGTCTGGCCGATGGCCTCGGCTCTCGACAGGCTGGTGGCGACGGCGTCGGCCAGGTTGCCGACGTAGACCAGACTGCGGCGGTTCTGCACGGCGCCGAAGGGCAGCGGAATGCCCCGCCGCACCGCTTCGACCAGCCGCTCGAAATTGGCCCGGACGCCGGGGCCATAGACCAGCGGCGGCCGGAATACCGTCACGCCCAGCCCGGTTTCGGCCGCGATTTTGGCGAGAGCCTGTTCGGCCTCCCATTTGGAGATCCCGTAAGCGTCTTCCGGCGCCGGGGCCATGGCCTCGGTGAAAGGGGCACCTTCCGGACTGGTTTCGCCGTGGACCTTGACCGAACTCAGATAGACGAAATGACCGGCGCCGGCCTGTGCCGCGGCCCGGGCGAGGTGCTGCGTGCCGAGTACGTTGACCCGGCGGAAACGGGCCAAGGAATCGGGGGCGGTCTCGCGCATGACATGGACTCGGGCGGCGAGATGGATCACCGCGTCGATGCCGTCGAGCACGCGATTCCAATCGGTGTCCGGCCCGATGTCGCCAATGGCACGGATTTCGCCGATTCCTGCCGGCAGCGCCGCGCCTTCACGCCTGACCGCGGCGGTAACCCGATGCCCCTGTTCGACGAGCAGGGCTGTAAGCTGGCGTCCGACGAAGCCGTTGGCGCCGGTGACCAGAATTCTCATCGGGCCAGCATCTCGCGGTACAGGGACAGCGTCTGGGCCACGACGCCGTCCAGGGAAAATTCGTCTTCCGCCCGGGCCCTGCCACGCGCGCCCATGGCGTGGCGGAGGGCCGGATCGGCGATCAGGCGGCCCAGGGCGGCCGCGAGAGCCGCCGAATCGCCGCGCGGAACCAGCAGCCCGTTCTCCTCATGGCGGACCGCCTCCCGGCAGCCGGGCACGTCGGTGGTGACGATGGCTCGGGTACAGGCGGCGGCTTCGAGCAGGGACACCGGCAGCCCCTCCCGGTAGGACGGCAGGCAAACGATGTGGCACTGCGCGAACACCTTCGGCATGTCACTCCGAAAACCCCAATATTCGACCACGCCCGAACGCTCCCAGTCCCGCAATTGATCTTCCGCTATCGCCGAAGGGTTCTCGGCGTCGCGCTGCCCCACCAGGGCGAAACGGGCCTGTACCCCTTCCTCGCGCAGCCGTCGGGCGGCTTCGACGAATTCGCCGACGCCCTTGTCCCACAGCATCCGCGCCGGCAGCACCACGAGCGGCGGCCCCTCCGGCTCCGGGCTCGGCGTGAATTTCGCCAAGTCGACGCCCGAACCCCGGATCAGGCGGATGCGTTCGGCGTCGACGGCCCCGTCATTCGTGAGCTGGCGCAGGTCGTCGGGGTTTTCCACGATGGTCCGGCAGATTGGCGCATTCAGCAGGCCCCGGAACGCGGTCTCCACCAGCGGCCGCAGGAGCTTCGCGCTCAGGCGGTCCGAAGTGAACAGGAAGCCGAGCCCGGTCAGCGCATTGACCGCGGCGCGCCGGCCCGTCAGGCGGGCGGCAAGCGAGCCGTAGATCACCGGTTTCATGGCAACGTGGTGGACGATGTCGGGGCGTTCGCGCCGGTACAGCTTCACCAGATCGGCGATCAGCCGGATTTCGGTGACGGGATTCCTGCTGCGCCGCGACAGACGGAGCGGAATCAGCCGCAGCCCGGCGGCTTCGATGACCGCGCCGTGTTCGGCGACGCGGGTGGCAACACTCACCTCGAAACCGGCCCGTTTGGCCGCGACAGCCAGCGACAGGCGATGCAGGCAGAAGAACCAGTCCTCGGTGACGACAAACAAGAGATGCGGTGGGGTCATGAAGGAGTCGGCTTGTCGAATCTTGAGAGCAATTCTGAGGCTGGCAGGACCGGCGGACCGAAATCCGGAAGATGGTGGCCGGCCCGGAATTCTACACGGCAAAGCCCGCTTGCGGCATACAAGCCTGATTTTCCACGCGCCATGTCGGTAAATTTGCAGCGGTTAGCGGGATATCGTTAGAATCGACCCTTTATGCGCTGCCGGTGCAGCGTCATGATCCCGGCAATAGTGGTCTGGGAAAATCGTTCCTCGGCAATGACTTCATGCTGTTCAATTCATACGGATTCATTTTAGGATATCTGCCCATCGTCCTGGGTGGCTTTTTTCTTATCGCGAGAAATAGCCATAGACTGGCCGCCTTGTGGCTCGCTGCTGCGTCGGTATTCTTTTATGGGTGGTGGAATGTGAAATTCGTTCCTCTGCTGCTGGCGTCGATCGCATTCAATTACGCTATAGGGTATGCCATCGGACATGCGCGCGTTTCCAGTTCGGCGAGGCATCTGCTGGCCGCGGGTATCGTCGCGGATTTGGTGCTGCTCGGCGTATTTAAATATACCCATTTCTTCATCGGCAGCATCAACGATTTTTTCGGCTTGAATATCGAGCTGGCAAGAATTGTCCTGCCCTTGGGTATATCGTTTTTTACGTTCACGCAAATCGCATATCTCGTCGATGTCTATCGAGGCATCGCCAGGGAGTATGACTTTATTCACTATCTGCTGTTCGTAACCTATTTCCCACATCTCATCGCAGGGCCCGTGCTGCATCACAAGCAGATGATGCCTCAGTTCGCTTCGGCTTCGATCTACCGTCCGCAATATTCAAATATGGGAATAGGGTTGACCCTGTTCACGATCGGCTTAGCCAAGAAGGTCCTGCTGGCCGACTCTTTCGGGCAATATGCCGATCCCGTGTTCGCTGCGGCCAAAGATGGCTTTGAGCCTCGGTTCATCATGGCTTGGACAGGGGCCTTGGCATACACTTTCCAACTGTATTTTGATTTTTCAGGATACTCCGACATGGCCGTCGGCTTGTCGCGTATGTTCGGCGTCCAACTCCCGGTCAACTTCAATTCGCCTTACAAAGCGTGGAACGTCATCGAATTCTGGCGGCGCTGGCACATGACGCTGTCGGCTTTTCTACGCGACTACCTCTATATTCCGCTCGGAGGCAATCGTCTGGGCCCCGTCAGGCGCCACGTCAACCTGATGATCACGATGTTGCTGGGCGGATTATGGCATGGCGCTAACTGGACCTTCGTCGTCTGGGGCGGATTGCACGGCTTTTTTCTGGTGTCCAACCATGCCTGGAGGGCGCTCCGGCTGCGACTCGGGATTCCATTGGTCGAGCCGACGGGTTTGGGTCGAATGACCGGTGTGGCAATCACTTTTCTCTGCGTGGTGGTCGCCTGGGTCTTTTTCCGGGCTGAATCCTTGGCGGCCGGTCTCGTCATAGCCAAGGGCTGCTTTGGCTTGTCGGGACTTGCCTTGTCCCATCGACTGGAAAGTATCGGAGAGATACTGCGAAATGACGGGGTGAATACTGGAAACAGCCTCGTTTTCACGGGCTGGTTCGAGGGCAATGCTGCGCTCAACCTGCTGGGTGGCGTGAAGATCGCGATACTGGTGTTCACGGGTTCTCTGCTGATATGGGTGTTTCCTAATAGTCAGAATCTTGTATTGCCTGAGTATCGGACGGCTCGGCCGATTCTATCCCATCCGCGTTTCATGCGTTGGCTTGCGATTACCACCGGCTGTATGGCGGCCGTGGCGTTATCCAGTATCAGCAAAATCAGCGCCTTTTTGTATTATCAATTCTGATCGTTGATGTCATACGATAAACACTATTTGCTGTATTTTTTCGGTGCGATGGCGGCGGGGTTGCTCCTGATCTTCAGTGCCGGATTTTACGCTGAGCCGCTGAGCGGTGACCTGACGCGAGTGGGCGGTTGGACGGAACGGGACTTCGGCTGGAGGGAGCCGCTGCCGGAAATGCCTATCGATGCCAACTTTCAGGATATAAAAGCAGCCGGAGTTTTGGTGCTGGGCGATTCCTTTTCATTAGCCAATATCTGGCAGACTTTGGTCGGCCGCGAGTGGGGCTTGAATATCGCATCGCATAACTATGAGCAGTTCGTCTGCATCGAACAATGGCTGGAGATGCTCGAGTCGAACGGCATGTTGGGCGGCAAGACGGTTATCGTGGAAAGTCTGGAACGCTTCTTCGCCAGCCGTTTCGGGAATATCGGAGCCTGCCGCAAATCGAAGTCGCGAGACCTATCGGTAGTGAAGCCGTTCGAGGCTTTTACTCATGGTGAGATTCCCACCTCCAGGCGAACGGGAGGAGAAATACCTACCGATGTCGTGTACCTGCTCAAGGTGCTCAAGAATTACGCTATGGGGGCGATACGCGGGGACCAGGCCATCCTTCCCGGCGTGGCCGTCAATGCGCCGCTTTCCTCGACGCGGCTTTTTTCCAATCGTCGTTCGGACCGTATTCTTTATTATTACGAAGACGACGCCGAAAGCGGCTGGACCACCGAGCAGGTCGAAGAGTCCGTCCGTTCGATCGCGGCGATACAGCGCCGCATCGAGGCGGCCGGTGGCCGGTTTCTATTCGTGCTCGTGCCCAATAAATCGAGTGTGTATTCGGATTTCATCGTTGGACGGCCGGATGGGGATCGATATACGCCCATCATACAGAGTTTGCGCAGGGGCGGGGTGGCGGCAGCCGATGTGCTTACGCCGTTCCGTGAGCGCATTGAAAAAGAGGTCGATTTCTACCTGCCGGACGACACTCATGTCAGTACCAGGGGGTATCTGGCGTTGGGCGAAGTCATCTCGGGCGAGATGAGACGCATGGACGTGAAATGAGTGTGGTTTGATGTTACTTTACTGCCAGCAATATCCTGTTCCTGATATATCCGAATAAGGTCGGGTGGTGCCACAAGCGTGAAGGAGATACGCCAGGAGCTATCCTGATACTGTGGGCGCGTACGTCGTCCAGAGCGGTTTTCATCAAGGGAATGGCCTTGGCGATCTGATGTATGGGATAGGTATTGAAGTTGTCGTTGTCGTCGATTTCGATGGTGTCTTGGTAGAGGACGCCGCCGGTATCGATGCCGGTGTCCACGAGATGCACGGTTACGCCGCAGTTTTCGCGGTCCTTATTGGCGAGTGCCCAATACCCGCCGTGTACCCCGCGGTAACGCGGCGTCATGCCCATGTGCGTGTTAATGAAAGGCGCTTCGACTGCATCCAGGACCTCTTTGGAAAGGAGCCGCGTGCCGTTGATGACGACGGCGTCGGGCTTGAATTCACGAAGCAGCCCTATCGTCTCGCTGCCGTTGACGGTACGGACACGGATCGAAAGATTTTCGGGCAGCGGCGCATCGTTTAATTCGTAAACCGAGATGAGTTCAGCGATTCTTCTCGCCGAAAACCGCGCCATCAGTTTATTGCAGGCAATGAAAAGCAGTTGGCCTGCCGTCGCCATCAACCCCAGCTTTTTTATTCTGCGGCGAACGAAATGCATCAACGATACGGGATTTTCGATGATGACTGCGGCGATGTCGACATGGGACGAGAGGCCATGATACATGATGCGGGAAGAGGGGCTGTCGGTGCACAGCAATACGATTCTTGTTTTCTCATCAGGCATTGGCGGATTCCGCTAGTGTGCAAAGCTCTCCCATGTTCAACGACCGCATGCCGTGATTTTCGCGGAGCCGGCAATAATGAGCGGCGATCCGTTCGAGGAATGCCGTGTTCTGTGCGGTGTTCTTTCCGAAGTTGTGCGGGTGCCACCAGAGGTGAAAAATGCGATGACGGATGGCGGCATCGTCCATGGCTTTCGTGATCCGGTTCAGGCGCAGCCCGTCCAGGAAGGAGAGGTTTCTGGAATAAGGCCGCAGGAACCGACTCGCAGGGAAGTTGTGGGGCCGTGCGGAGGCGCTCGGGGCCAGGGTATAAGTATGATGCCCGGAAATGTTGAAATAGGCATCCAGCAGCCTGATGGCGCGCCTCAGCCGGTTCTGGCCGGAATCATCGGTGGCTCGGTGAATCCAGCCTGATGCATTGCCTCGATAACACCTGATCCCCATCTCGTTCAGGATGGAAAGATAATCCGGATTCCACTGGTTTCTGGGAAAAACCAGACTCTCGATCGACATTCCCCGGCTTTGCGCGGCGGCCATCGCCGATGTGATGTCGGCCTTGAAATCGCTCGCCGACTGGCCATCCTCCAGGCAATAGTAGTGCGAGAAGGTATGCGTGGCGATTTCCTGGCCCCGATGGGCGGCGATGTGCCCTATCAGTTCGGGGGCGAAGTGATAAAGCGGGTCCAGGGTGTCGGCCCTTTCGATGTAGCGGTAAGGGCAAAGCTGGTTCCGGCTATACCTGGGCAGGGAGGCCGGCAGGTTTTGCTTGAGCCGGCCGAGGCTCTCGAAGAACAAAAATCCGACCGTTGCCCAAGTGGCATGAATCCCGTGGGTTTCGAATACCTTGAGCATTTCCCGGATGGCGGTGCCTACGCCGGCCAGATTGTCCCGGTATTGGTCGATACCGTGCTTGTCCCTGACTCCCCAGTACAGTTCGAAATCGAGGGATACGGTGAACACGCCGTGGTCGAGGCTCATGAAAGGGTTCTCCGGCGTTAGCGACGGGGGGGGCGGCAGGCGGATGCCAGTATCTCGCGCAGCCTGGGGAGTTGGCTTTGCAGTGAATAGCCGCGCACCACTTTTTCGCGCGCGGCTTTGCCCATGCGCTCGCGCAACGCGGCGTCGTTTGCCAGTATCGCGATGGCCTCCGCCCATTCCTCATCGCTGGATGCGAGAAAGCCGTTGACGCCGTGTTCGACGATCTCGGCATTCACTCCCACGGGCGAGGCGATGACGGGTTTGCCGCAGGCCATGTACTGGATCAGCTTGTAGCCGCATTTTCCGCGCTCCCACGGGAGATCGGCCAGGGGCATGATGCCGACGTCCAGCATGTGGAGCAACTCGTATTCCCGTTTCTCGGACCAGGCGAGGCGCTCGGCACCGGACACGCCGATGTCGGTATCGCCAGCGCCGATCAGGGTGAGGCGCAGGTCCGGCACATCGGCGACTCGCTGCAGCGGAATCCGTATGGGGCGCAGGAAACTGGCGGTCGAGGGGGTGCCGATCCAGCCGATCCGGACGGGGCCGGGAGGGTTTCGCGGCGGGTTGGGCTTGGGCTCCGGATAGCGGTTGAGGTCGATCACGCTGGGAATGATTTCCACCCGCCTTGCGCCTGCCTGCCGGGCGCGTTCCGCGAGGTAGGGGTTGCCGGCGACCACGATCTCGGCGTTGCGCATCACCTTGTCGATCTTTTTGCCGAGCAAGGCCCGGAACAGCGGATTCCGATGGCGATCGTAGTTGTGGAAAACGGCATCGTCATAATCGACGACATACGGCACGCCCCTCCGCTTCAACAGCGTTTCCGCCAGCGCCGGCAGCCAGGGAAACCATTCCTTTTCGATCCACAGCAGGTCGAAGCGCCCGGCGCGGGAAAGCGCCCAGAGGCGCCGGAAGTAGGCCGCGGCGATGTGGCGAAGCGGGCGGCCTTGATGTTTGTACAAGGATTCCAGATAGGCGTTCGACAAGAAAGCGGAAGTTTCGACCTCGATTCCGGACTCGGCCAGATAAGGGAGGTACTGATGAATCCGCACGCGGCTGCTGGCGCCCAGGGAGTCGTAGCGGCCCAGCGCAAGAACTCTCATCGCTTGTCCTCGCCGGTCCGGCCGAGGGAACCGTAAAGCCAGCCGAATGCCTTCCAGGTGTCAACAAACTCGCCCAGCCTGCCGCGGCCCAATGCATAAGCCGACCGCGCCGGCGGTTCGAGCAGCAAGACGGCCCCCTCGATCAGCCATGCTTCGATGCGGGAAAAGTGTTTCCGGGCGTACCGTAATTTGCTGTTCGTGAGGTAATGGAGCCGGCGCGCGCTGATCTGGCGGGAGACGCCGCCGCCGCGATGGAAGATCCTGGCCCCGGCGAGGTAACGGCTACGCCATCCGGCCCGGCGGGCACGCAAGGCGAAGTCCAGGTCTTCGTAGTAGACGAAGAAGCGCTCGTCGAAACCGCCGAGCAGATCGAACACGGCACGCCGGACGAAAAAGAACGCGCCGATCACCTGATCGACGTCGCGGTCGGTGTCGTGGGCCCATTCGCTCAGGAAATGCGGCGGGACAAGGCCCGGAAGCAGGCGGTCCAGGCCGAGTGCCTGTCCGATCAGTCGCCAGGTCGAGGGAAAACGGGCGCAGCAACGGGCAATGCCGCCGTCTTCCTCCAGGCACTGCACGCCGCAGATACCGACGTCCGCCCCGGCTTCGGACTCCATGAAGCGGAACGGCATGCTCAGGGCGCCGGGATGGAGCCGGGTATCCGGATTCAGAAACAGCAGATAGTCGGCGCTTCCCTCGCGTGCGCCGAGATTGCTGGCACGGCCGAAGCCTTGGTTGGCCGGGTTGCGGATCACCCGCAAAGGGCAGGGCAGCTCCGGCAGGCCTTCCGCCGAGCCGTCGCAGGATGCGTTGTCGACGACGGTCACCGTGAGCGCTTCCACCTCGCCGAAGAGGTTTCCAATCGACTGCAGGCATTCGCGGAGCTGGGCTCCGGAATTCCAGTTGACGATGACGATATCGATGCCTTTCATGCTCGGGGTTTCACGCGTGGCAGCGGGATTCTTAGAATTTCGGCCGTTCCCAGCTCAGCGAGAAGTCGTAGTTGTCCCAGGCCAGATTGGGGCTGTAGGCCGGGTCGTTGCGCAGAAAATCGCCCCAGCGCTCACGCATGTAGGCGCATTCGCGCAGGAACCGCTCGATCTTGTCCGGCGCGGTGTCATTGCCGCGGCTCAAGGATTCGTGGTGGTAAAGTTCCGCGGCGGGTGTCCAGACGTTCCGGTAACCGGCGGCTTTCAGGCGCAGGCAGAGGTCCACGTCGTTGAACGCCACGGCCAGGTCCGGGTCGAAGCCGCCCACGTCCACGAAGCTCGTTTTGCGGATCACCATGCAGGCCGCGGTGACGGCGGAGAACTCCTGCAGCAGCACCGCCCGGTCGCAGTAGCCCGGCAGGCCACGCGGGAGGAATTTGTGGGCATGTCCGGCCACGCCGCCGACCAGGATCACGCCGGCGTGCTGCAGGCGGTCGTTCGGGTACCACAGGCGCGCGCCCACGGCGCCGATGCCGGGCCGGGCCGCGAGGCCGAGCATCTCGCCCAGCCACTCGGGGGTGATCACCTCGATGTCGTTGTTCAGGAAGGCCAGATACTGGCCCCGGGCATGCTCGGCCGCCCGGTTGTTGATGGCCGAAAAATTGAACGGGCTGGGGTCCGGAATCACCCGCACGCCGCGGGACCCGATTTCACGGAAGTAATCCAGCGTCTGCGCTTCGTCGCTGCCGTTGTCGATGATCAGGATTTCGTAGTGGTCGTACGCCGTGCGTGATTCGATGCTCTGGATGCAATTGCGCAGGAGGTCGGCCCGGTTCCGGGTGGGGATGATGATGGAGACCAGCGGACGCTCCGGAGCAGGCGGGAAATGCACCGACAGGCCGCGGGTCGCTTCCCGGTTGCGTTCGATCCTCGCCAACTCCCCCCGCCGTGCCAAATGAGCAGCGACCGCCTTGCCGTAGATGTCGAGTTCGCCACCGCAGTCGTCTCGGCAGGAATAGGGGCGATGGCAGAGGATGGCGGGAATGTGGGCGATGCTTTCGCTGCCGTGGTTTTCGTAGATCGTGAATACGACTTCGGGGAGGGAACACGGCTCGGAAAGAGCCATGAACCCCAGCTTTTCCAGACTGGCGGCGCTGAAGAAAACCGGCGTCTGGAGATAAAACCGGGCCAGCGAAAGCTCGTAGTTCCAGTCCGGCTTGAACTCGGCGAAACAACGATGTTTCCCCTTGATCAGATAGTCGTGGTCGCTATAGATCAGCTTGAACTTCGGGTAGCCGTCGATGCACGCCGCGACCCGGCTGATCGCATCGGCGGTCAGTCTGTCTCCCGCCTGCAGGAAACACACGAATTCCGAACCGTCGGGCACGACCTCGTTCGGCCGGAAGGTGAGGGGCGGCAAGGCAGGGTCCATGACCGCGATATGGCTGGTAAGCCCCTGGAAATCCTGGGTACGGATCGACTCCAGCGTCACCTCGATATCTTCCAGCGACGCCGACCCGGTCGATCCGATGATGAAGGCGATATCGAGCGCGGGCAGACTGGAGGTTTCCACCTTGGACCGTATCTTCGCCTCTCCCCACGGGTGGCGGACCCACAGGGCGTAATACACGGTGTAATTCAGGGTGCCCAAGAGCAGCATGGCCGGTTTCTTGATCTCACCCGCCAGCAGCATGCCGAGCGCGCTTTTCAAAGCACGTCCAAGGGGGTGCCGGTAGAGGGGAACGAACGGCAGTCCGAAGACCGACAGAGCGGTGTAGCGCAAGGTTTTTACCACGCGCGAGCGCTTCAGGAATCCTGGCAGCAAGGAGTGGCGAGGGATCGTCGGGCTGATCCGGAAACGGACGGTACGCATCGAGGGGCTTGAACGGAGAAAAGTCAGGCTATTTCGTGATGGCCGGGATGGGCTCCCGCATCAGGCAGCGAAAAAGCAACTTGACCATATAGCTTTTGGGGCCCTGCCAGGCCATGGCCGAGTTCAGATAGGACAATAGC
The DNA here is from genome assembly GCF_012769535.1 of Methylococcus geothermalis. Lineage (NCBI taxonomy): Bacteria > Pseudomonadati > Pseudomonadota > Gammaproteobacteria > Methylococcales > Methylococcaceae > Methylococcus > Methylococcus geothermalis. Next base: position 3,223,255 of record NZ_CP046565.1, on the reverse strand, counting down.
ACCTTGAGTCCCTCATGAGCGGAGCGGCCGCAGGCCGCGTACCACAACAGCGCGAAATCGCGATGGAGCCGCCCTACCGGGATGCCGCATTTACCGGATACCGCGCGGGCCAGTGTCTCCAGCCAGCGGCGGGCTTCGGCCAACTGGTCTGGGGAACCCTGAAAGGCGAGGGAAAAAAGGTCGATGTGAAGCGCCTTTTGGTCGGGGTCCGGTGCCAACCCGAACGACGCCAGATGGTCCAGCCTGACCCTGTCCCTGGTCGCGATCTGTTCGGGCTTGTTGGTGTTGCTGACGTTTTCAGGGTGTGAACGGTAACGCACCAGGACTTCGGGCAGGTTGCCGATATGCGTATGCCGGGCCAGTCGTGCCCAGAGCTCGTAGTCTTCCGCATGCCGGTAGCCCTCGCTGTAGCGGAGGCCATGTCGATTCAGGACCTCCATGCGTACGATCACCGAGCTATGAAGGAACACGTTGTCGTCGAGCAGCCCGTAAACGATCTCCTCGTGCCGGCACGGCGGCCGGATCGTTTGCCGGACCGAGTCGTGAAACAGTTCGTAGGCGGTGCCACACATGCCGATGTCGGGATTCTCGTCCAAAAATGCCACCTGCTTTTCGAGGCGCTGCGGGAGTGAAATGTCGTCACTGTCCATCCGGGCGACGAATTCGGTCTGCACCAGGTCGAGTCCCCGATTCAGCGTCTTCACCAGCCCCATATTCCCTGGATTCCGTTCGACTCGGATGCGGGGATCGTCGAAGGACTGAGCGATGGCGAGGCTGGAATCGCTCGACCCGTCGTCGATGACCAGCAGGACGAAGTCGCGGAAAGTCTGGCAGAGAATGCTCTCCATGGCGACGGCGAGGTACTTCTCGCCGTTGAAGACCGGCATGAGGATGGTCACGCGCGGGGCGCGGCCCGAATCACTGGGAGGATGTGTCATATTGCGCCGACTGGCTGTTGGCATTCGCCGATGCACTGTGAAACCGGCAGTCGAACAACGTAGTTGCTCTTGCGGCGGTAAGGATACCAAGTCGGCTGCCGCATGTCTCATGCGATCTTGGTACGCTTCCAGCAACGGTAGGCCAACTTCAACGTGTATAACGGATTTCCAAACATCCCATAGGGTTTCCTCAGGAATTGAAGGAACACCGTCAACCCGTCATCAGCGAGTTTGCCGCACGCGGAATACCAAAGCCTGTTGAATTGAACGAAGAGCGAGACGGGATTCTGGCGGCAACGCCAGACGCCTATCCGGTAGAGTTTGGAAAGCCAGGTGCCTGCCGCGTTCAGCTGCCGCAGATCGCCTTCGAATCGCATATCGAACAACTGGCGATGCAACAGGGCATCGCCGACTTGGGGCTCGAGTCCGAGATTGGCGCGGTGGATATGTCTCACCTTGGCTGCGGTGGCTTCCTGCTCCGTTTTGAAGCGGGAGCTGGTGTTGGCGGGGTGAAAGCGGTACCGGACCAGCACACGCGGCAGGTTGGCCAGGCGGCTGTAGCGTGCGAAACGGACCCATAGCTCATAATCCTCGGCGTAGGCGAATGCCGGATCATATCGAAGCCGGTAGCGCTCCAGCACGCTGCGCCTGAACATGACGGTATTGTGAGCCATCACGTTGTCGAAAATCAGCGCATAACTGATGTCTTCATGGGTGGTGGGAGGGCGCACCACGATGCTTTCGGTATCCGTAAAGCGCTCGTAATACCCGCCACATAAACCGACGTCGGGGTGGGCATCCATGAATGCCAATTGCTCTTCCAGTCGATAAGGTGTCGCGATGTCGTCGGCGTCCATGCGGGCGACATATTCGGATTGAACAAGCTCCAGTCCTTCATTCAATGTGTTGATCAGCCCTCTGTTCGTAGGGTTGACCTTCACGGAAAGCCGAGGGTCCTTGATGGACCGAAGGATTTCCAAACTGGAATCCGTCGAACCGTCATCGATGGCGAGCAGTGAGAAATTCGGAAAGGTTTGTGTCAGGAGACTTTCCAGCGCCTCGCGTAGATACTGTTCGCCATTATAAACGGGAAATAAAACAGTAACTCGTGGTGGGGATGCTGGGGTTGTCACGATTTCAGGGCTGTCAGTCGGCGGAGAGCATCACAATGAGGTGGTATGTTCGGGCGAGCGTTAATCGGGAAGTTCATAGGGGTAACCGAAGTTTAAGAAGTCATCCCGATATCTCGCGTAAACCGCATTCTGGCTCCTCTCGTCGTAGAACTCGCTGAGTCTGCCACGTCCCGCTTCCGTCTTGTTGAGATGCCGAAGCCGAGGAATATCGGCGTCCGGAATGCCTAGCTTGCGGAATGTTTCCATATAATCGACCGAATAGTTTTCAAATCGGCCAATATGGGTGTATTGGATCCTGCCGAATTGGATGTTGGTTGTCTGGCTCCGCCAGTGCGGATCCATATCGTGGTCGGCCTGCCCAATGACTGCCTCGATGAACTCCGCGAAATTGGCAGGAGCTGCACCATTGGGCATTCTTCGAGCCTGGGGGTTGTCTGTCGTCACGTTGCTGTCGAATTTATTCAGGTAACAGGAAAGCAAGCGCTGATAAGGATTTCTCACGAAAGTAACGAATCGATACCCTTTCCCTGCGAGGTTGCTTAGGGTCGGATTTGGAAAGATGGGCACGAAAGATTTGAGTGGAGATGCATCATAATGAATGACCTCTGGATTCAATGGATCGAGATTGCTCTCGCTTCCCCGAAGTTCCAATTCGGCCATGGCGGATTTCAGCGAGGTGCAGCCGGTCTTTGGGTTGTCTATATATACATAGCGATAGCGGCGTGAAACATAAATTCCGAAGAGGAAATCCGTGAGCGGAATCACACGCAAGGCATTGCGGGTCATGGGGCAGGTGAGTTTCGTGACTGCAAGCCTAGCACGCTCGATGCGGGTCAAACGCTTATGAAAAGCCATGCTGTTTTCTGGTCTCGGTGAGCATTGGGGTGGATTTCAATGGAATCCGCGGAATAATTTCTGGTACGCCTTAGGGACAATCTGTCTCATATTATATTTCTTCGATGTGGAGTATCGGCTATCAATATCCATGCGGATTCCATGCTCGCCGAGAGTGCGCTCGAAAATAGCCAGCCGTTGCCGATAGGTGGCTCGGAACTCTGTGAATGCCTGCGTGGTGAGCAAGTGGTCGGCCAGATCGTGTGCTTGGGCATCGCCGATGTCGGAGACACAAATGTTCGGAAGTGCAAAAAAATCGGTCAATTCGCGAGCCCGTTGATCGTTCCAGATAAAGATGCTTGGTATGCCGGCCTGCATGGCGACAATGCCGCCATGGAACCGATCCCCGAGATAGAAATCCGCTTGGGCGCAGAAAACCCGCCATGCATCAAGATTTTGAAAATACCAGAAATTGTCGAATGGAATCTTGCTGCCAAGAATACGCTCCAATACCGGTTTGCAAAGCTCCGTCCGGACTCGACCGGTCGCATCGTTGTACAGACGTTCGTCGCCCTTGCAGGCTCGCGCAACGGCTAGTAATTCATCCTGCATGATGTAGTGGCTCTTTGTGTCGCGGAACAGCGATATGAGCTTCCGGCTCCTTGGCGACGGGTTGGTGAGATGTCCGGAAGCAATTGCCGTGGCGGTGCTGCTTTCCGAGGGAGGGGCGACAGCGAGCAGATTCTGTGGATATACATAAAGGCTGGGGCAGCCAAGTGCCTTTGCACGATTCAATCCGACCTTGTGAAGCCAGTTTTCGGTTTCTTTTCCTCGCACGCCGAAGATCAGTGCCTTTTTGTCAAACAGGTGTAACAACCGTTGCGACCCTTCCGGTAAGGTCGAGAGGGTAGGGGGTAGAGAATCCTGCATGCCTATACCGAAAACCATGAAGTCGGTTTCGAGTGCGCTGACAGCGTCGGCAAGGTCGCCCAAGTCGAAATCTTCCCTGATGGCATTTGCCATCAGGAATACAACGAGATCGAAGTGTTTGTGGATTTCATCCCGTATGTGTTCAGCACTCCATCCGAGCGCCAATAGCCGTGTGAGATTCAGACGGCAGGAGCGGAGTCGGTCGAGTTCCAGGATTCGACCTAATGACTCGCCGATAAGCATGTTGCCGGTATTTTCGGTGAGCGAAACATTCGTTTCTATATTGCGCAACGATGTCCGGGCCGGGCGTGGCATGCTGTCCGAAAAAGGCAGTTGGCCCGCGAATGGATAGCGAGTATCTGTCGGAAGACGGGTAAAAAGAACACGGGGCAATCGCATGGCTATTCGTTAATCGTGTTGATGGCTTTCCGATGCGGGGAGAGTTTGAAGCGTAATGGGGGCGTAGCATCCTAGTTTGTCTCCTCTGCGCCTGCTGATATGTTGAATCAGGCGATCGTCCGTGCTGGCCGCAAATAGATCGACCGTGCAAATATTCTCGTACGAAAAAAGTTCTTCTGCTGAGTCCCATAAATCGAGCTGAACGAAATAGGTGCCTGGTATTAAATGATGGTCGGTAATGCCAAGTCCCAAGCTATGTTGCCCAGATTCGATATCGTCCAGATTTGCTTTGCATGTCAAGACGCGCGCCCCAACAGTATTGACGAAGCCGATGGTGAATACAAGCCGGGAAATGCGCCGTTCCGTAGCGAATCCAAGACGGAAATTCAATGGGTTGTTGAAGCCGGGGTCGGTTTCCTCTCGTAACCAGCGGAAATGTACGTCAGAAAGCCAATCGACTCTTGGTTTCAATGGTCGAACGCCGTCTTCCGTGGCATCTACGCTTAAGTACCTGGTCACGGCGTCACCGGTGGCCGAATCGCAAACGATTTTGCCATGTTCCAAAACCAGCGCCCGCTGCGTCAACTGCATGATCGAGTTCATATTATGGCTAACGAAAAGTAGCGTTCGCCCTTCCTGTCCGATTTGGTGCATTTTTCCGATGGATTTTTTCTGGAATCGGGCGTCGCCGACCGCAAGGACTTCATCGACGATCAAAATTTCGGGATCGATATGGGCCGCGACGGCAAAGCCAAGGCGGACATACATGCCGGACGAGTAATGCTTGACCGGCGTATCGAGGAACTGCTCGACCTCGGCGAAGTCGACGATTTCGTCAAATTTTCTGCCGATCTCGGCCTTCGACATGCCCAACATGGCGCCATTGAAATAGATGTTTTCACGTCCCGTCAATTCCGGGTGGAAGCCGGTGCCCACCTCGAGCAGGCTGGCGATGCGTCCCCGGATTCTGATCCTGCCGGTGGAAGGTTCCAGCGTGCGCGAGAGGATTTTCAAGAGGGTCGATTTGCCCGCGCCGTTCCGGCCCAGGAGTCCGATTCTTTCGCCGGGCCGGATTTGAAAAAAGATGTCCTTCAGTGCCCAGAATTCTTCCGTCTCGTCTTGCTGGTTTCCGCGGGTTCGGCGGAGGAGGGAGCGGCTGAGGTGGGATAACGAGCCGGCAAGGGCATCCCGCAGACTGTCATTGGGGCGGTTGCGCAGGTGGTGCAGGGTGAAAGACTTACCGACTGATTCGGCGAGGATCGCGTAAGACATGGGCTCAGAGCAGTTCGGCGAAGCGTTTTTCGATGCTGCGGAAATAGGCGATGCCGCTGGCTGTCGCGAGAGCGGCAATGCCTAGCGAAATCGCGAGCCCATGGGTCGGCGGTGCCGGGGTATTGGCGAAGACAGACCAACGTAACCCCTCAATGATACCGGTGAAAGGGTTGAGCGCATACCAAGTGCGCCATGTCTCGGGGACGATTGTGGCGCTGTAGGCGATGGGAGAGATGTAGAGGCCCATTTGCAAGAGGAATGGTACGATTTGGCGGAAATCGCGGAATCGTGCGCTCAGTGCAGACACCCAGATGGCGCAGCCGAAGGTCAGCAACAGCGTCAGCAGCAGGATAAGGGGGAGGAAAAGAAGATTGAGCGTAATCGGGACACGCTGCCAAGCGAGCAATACCGTCAGCATGGCGAGTCCTATGGCGAGTTCAGCCAAATTGACGATGACACCGCTGATGGGGATGATGATGCGCGGAAAATAGACCTTGGTAATGATGTTTTCTTTGTTGGCAAGACTGAGGCTCGCTTCGTTGAGCGCGCTCGCGAAAAACTGCCATGGAATCATTCCGACCAATACCAGCGTCGAATAGGGTGCGCCGTCCGAAGGAAGCCGTGCTAACCGCCCGAAAATGAGGGTGAATACAATGATGGTGAGTAGTGGCCGGATGATCGCCCAGGCAAAACCGATCACCGTCTGCTTGTATCTGACGAGAATGTCGCGCCAAGCCAGGAAGTAAAACAGCTCACGGTAGCGCCAGACATCTCGCCAGTAATGGCGTTCGCTTTTTCCTGCTTCTATGATGATTTCTGGATGACTAGACACGGATATCGAATTTGTGGTGATGGTGAAATTTTGTATTGAGGTTGACATCTAGTATTTTCAATAATTGAACTTAGTGCTCGCCACCACCTATCGAATTACTCAAGATGGCTGTACCAAAATTAATGAGGTTATAATCAATGGCGCCGGGTTGGGATGTCCCGTGTGTGGCGTGCTAATGATAATTGTTGTACTTTATTGTCACGTCTGGATGCTAATGGCAGGGCGTCGCTGATCTCTCTCGAATGTGATTTTACCAGGAAACGCCCAGGTGCGTCCAAGAGTTGGCCGTTTACGGCGTGCGTGAACGCGGTTTTATCGCTCAAGAGCGGAGACTGATCCTACGGCGCGAGGGCTGCTGATGGCGGTGCCTTCGCAGAGCTGCGTGTTGCTTCGGCGGATCATTTGGCTTTCGTGGCGTAGACGATCTACGTTACCGTTGACATGGCTCGTTCGGTTTTTTTTCGGTCCGAGTAAAGGCTGGATCTACAACATGACGAAGGGGCGATGTGCTTTAATCGAGATCGCTTGCATCTGTTGGATGGCTGAGGTCTAGCTTTTTTGCAAAATGAGGCGTATAGGGAGCTGAATGCAGTTGTAAGGGCTTCCTGCTTGATATATTAACTTTGGTGCTTATTGTTATGGTGATGAATTTTGGGTTGTTAGCAGAGAGGTTTCGTAAGGAATGGGGTTTGATGCGATCGAGAGCGATCGATACGGAGTCCGTGAGAACGGTATGTATGGCCTTGGGGCCGTACCGCAATTTGACGACGTTGACCGCATCCGTTTTGTTTCTTCACCCAACATGCCAAGTGCTAAATCATGGCGGTCAGAGAATATTTGGAGATGGCAGGCTGGACTGGGTCGCGCATGATGACAAAGGCGTATTTGAAAATTTCTTGCGTTACGCCATTTATATATCGAAAGGAGGAAGGCGGGGGCAGTATGGTGGGTCAATAGTTCATTCGCATGCGTTTGATGAAAAGTACAATATATCTTCTCTTTTCATGGAGGCTGCTCTCGGTCTGGTGAAAGAAAGGATCGAGTGCTTATTCTGGAAGGAATCCTTGCGGATATCAAATCACATCAGGTCGAATGCGGTCGACATTGTTGAGTTGCTTGAGAGCGAGCCAAGAATAAGGTTTATGATGCCAATAAGAAATCCCATGGACTGTGCCAGATCAAATCTCTTGACCGGGCATGTGGGTTTGTTTGGTCGACAGCTCGATCAGCCATCCGAAGAAGATGTTTTAGACTTGGTGCTGGACGAAATTCTTTGGTTCAAGGAGCTTGAATCCGCTGCGCCAGATCGTTTTTTTCATTATTTTGAGTTTGATCTTGGCTGGAATGTACTGGTGGATATGGAGAAATTTCTCCACCTGACTCCCAATGCCGAATGGGCTTCGGCAGCATTGAGAGCATGTTCCGTCGAATCCAAATATCATCACAGTGATTCGTTCGTTTCGTATTTTCGGGAGTCGGTAGCAAGGAAATTTACAGGATACCCGGATTTTCTTGATAAAATGTTGAAGTTTGCGGTGTAAGATATCGGAGTGGATTTCATTCTGTCCTGCTCGGCTGGGTGCTGGGGGATTATACTCATGGCGGCTTATTGATGATTAAGCTTCACCATCCAGTGAAAAAAAGAATCGTTCGGCGTTCATCAGAAGGTGGTATCGAGTTTTCGAAGAGTTTGCCCCTAGGGTCGGCGCCGGATGCTTCGCCACTGCTCGCCTGCCTCTACGAAAGCCGTTCGATTTTCTCGCCGGAAGACTTGGGACGCTCGCTCAATGAACTCCCACCGCCCGCGTTGCTGAAAGGCATGGATGCCATGACCGCGGAGCTCGAAGCGGCGATCCGCGCGCGCAAGTCGATCATGATCGTGGCCGATTTCGACGCGGACGGCGCGACCAGCTGCGCGGTGGCGATGCGGGGCCTGGGGGCGCTGGGCGCGGAGCGGCTGTCCTTCATCGTGCCCAATCGGTTCACTTGCGGTTACGGTCTCACGCCGGAGCTGGTCGAACTGGCGGCCGGGCAGCAACCGGACGTACTGCTCACGGTGGATACCGGCATTGCCTGTCATGCCGGCGTGGCGGCGGCCAAGGCGAGGGGCATGACGGTGCTGGTGACCGATCACCACTTGCCGGGGGAGTCGCTGCCGGCGGCGGATGCGATCGTCAACCCCAATCTGCCAGGCGACGGGTTTCCCGGGAAGGCGCTGGCCGGCGTCGGCGTCATTTTCTATGTGCTTTTGGGGCTGCGCAGCCGCTTGCGCGAGAGCGGCTGGTTCGATGGCGTTCGACAGCCGCCGAACTTGGCGGAATGGTTGGATCTGGTGGCCTTGGGGACGGTGGCGGACGTGGTTCCCCTGGACCGGATCAACCGCATTCTGGTGCATCAGGGATTGCAGCGCATTCGCGCAGGCCGCGCCTGCCCCGGCATCCGGGCGCTGCTGGAGGTGGCCGGAAAGAACTGGCGGACGCTGGCTTCGGACGCGCTCGGATTCGCGCTGGGACCGCGGCTGAACGCGGCCGGCCGGCTCGACGACATGAGCTTAGGTATAGCCTGTCTGCTGACGGACGATATGGCTGCCGCGAAGGAGTTCGCGGAGCTGCTGGACGAGATGAACCGTGAGAGGAAGACGATCGAGGCGCAGATGCAGTCGGAAGCCTGGGCGATTCTCGACGAGCTGGAAGCCCGCTCCGGTGGCGGGGATCGCCACGGTGTCTGTTTGTTCGATCCCGCGTGGCATCAGGGAGTGATCGGCATTTTGGCCTCGCGGATCAAGGACAGGCTGCATCGGCCGGTGATCGCGTTCGCGCGCGGGGAGGATGGGTTGCTCAAGGGGTCGGCGCGGTCGATCGCCGGGGTGCACATCCGCGATGTTTTGTGCGCGGTCACCGCCCGCCATCCCGGGCTGATCGTCCGCTTTGGCGGGCATGCCATGGCGGCCGGCCTGACCCTGGAGGAGAACCGTCTGGCGGCGTTTGCGGCTGCGTTCGAGGCGGAGGTCGCAGTCCTGCTCGATGGCATGGACCTGGAGCATACGGTGGTGACGGACGGCGAGTTGCCGCCGGACCATTTTCAGCTCGAAACCGCTCGCTGCTTGCGCGACGCCGGACCCTGGGGCCAGGGCTTCCCCGAGCCGCTGTTCGACGGGGAGTTCGATGTGCTGGGCATGCGGATCGTCGGAGAGAAGCATCTTCGGCTGACGTTCAAGGTGCCGGGCGTCTCGCGTCAGGTCGAGGGGATCGCCTTTTTCGTCGCCGAGCCGCAGGAATGGCTGGGATGTCGGCGGCTGCGCGCGGCGTATAGGTTGGACGTCAATGAATTCCGGGGCGTTTCCAGCCTTCAGCTCGGCATCGAGTACATGGAGCCGGTACCGTGACCGGGGTGGGTCATCGGCCGGGTGGATCGCGTCTGGGCAGATGTTGTCCGCCTCCGGGATGCCAGCCGGCACGGAGGGCTTGCCAGGTGAACCGCTGGGCCAGCTCGACGGCGGATTCCATGGCGTGTCCCTGGGCGAGATGCCCTGCCACGGCGGCGGCGAGGGTGCAGCCGGAGCCGTGATAGCCGTGCGGCAGCCGGGGCCATCGGTAGTCCCGCCTCCCGGTCGCTGAATACAGCCGGTTGACGACGTCATCCGTGGGAGCGTGCGTGCCGGTGATGAGGACATTCGGGCAGCCCAGGAGGCGGAGCCGCTCCGCATTTTCCGCTTCGGTCGCGCCTCCGCCGAGCCGGGAAGCTTCCGGCACATTGGGCGTTACAAGGACTGCGCGCGGCAGGAGTTCGGCGCGCACGGTTTCGATCAGTTGTTCCGATGCCAGATCGGTGCCTCCGCCGGCGGCGAGGACGGGATCGAGCACCACCGGAACGGCGCCGCCGAGGGTGTCCAGCAGGGCTGCCACGCTGCGGGCGATTCCCGCGCTGCCCAGCAGGCCGATTTTGACCGCGGCGACCGGCAGATCACGAATCAGGGCCCGCCCCTGCGCGAGGAAGGCGTCAGGGGATTGGGGCTGCACGGCGTATACGTTCGAGGTGTCCTGCACCGTCAGCGCGGTGATCACCGTACAGGCCCGGCAGCCGGTCGCGCCGATCGCTTCGATGTCGGCCTGGATGCCGGCCCCCCCTGTCGGGTCATGCCCGGACAGGCTGAGGACGATGGATGGCAGAGGTCCGCGGGTTGTCATCAGGGTCCGAATGGGATGAAATGTCGCTCCGGCGCGACAGGCTTGCCGGGCGGAGCAGGGTTCTCGATCTGTCTGGCCCGAGGCGGGCAACGTCTTCCGGAATGTCCGGTTTACTTGATTCCATGGTCTACCTTTCCCGGATTTGCTGTCTACTCTTAACCGTAAAGAGTAAAGGGTGCATCCGATAGCGACATCGGCATGCACGTTGATCGATGAGGTCTTCGGTGCGGGAGTGACGGCTCGAATGAAATGGAGTGCAACTAGCAGAGTGGCTTCTTCGACTCCCGCCGCCGCAGAGTTTGCGAAAGTTGCCGAGAAGTTCTGTCGGCTGGTGGACGGTTTCTCACATTATGAACCGCTGGATTGGCTTGCGCTCATCTCACGCGCGCTGATTCCGCTGGAAATGGCCGTGAGGGAGCTCACGGGCACGGCAGGCATCGGTGAATACTCCATGCTGGCGGACATCGAGCAACGGCATCACATGTTCGTGGAGCTCAAAACCTTCCTGGGGCCGATGGACGACTACTGGACCGATGCCGATCTCGAGGTCGGCGACGGCGTAATGACCGGCAGTCTGGCGGACAACATCACCGAAATCTATTTCGCATTGAAGCGTGGATTGGCCTTCTGGCACAAAGGGCCGGGCGAGGCTGGCGCCGCGGTCAGCGAATGGCTGTCGGGTTTCGATGTCAACTGGGGCTATCATCTGGCGAATCTGCGGTCCCAGTTGAAGCACAAGGTCACGCTTCACTGATTTCTCACCTGTCGCCCAGGCGGCCGGGTTCGGCCTGCTTCGCGTTGTTGCGGTAAAATTCCAGGATATCGTAATTGCCGGACCTATCGGAGGAGTAAGGGGTGCTGGATATCATCAAGGGCGGCGGGCTGCTGATCTGGCCGATTCTGATCTGCTCGGTTGTCGCTCTGGCCATCATCCTGGAGCGCTTGTGGGCGCTGCGTACCAGCCGCATCCTCCCGGCCGAACTGGCATCGACGGTCTGGACGCTCTGGCGGAACAATCAGCTCGATGGCGGCAGCATCCGCCAGCTCGCCCTGAATTCGCCGCTGGGTACGGTATTGGCGGCGGGGCTGGCCAACCACAAGCATGGCCGCGAGGTCATGCAGAGCTGCATCGAGCAGGCCGGACGCCAAGTGGTCCACGCCATGGAGCGCTATCTCAATACCCTCGGCACCATCGCCTCGATTTCCCCTTACCTTGGCCTCCTCGGCAGCGTGCTGGGGATGATGAAGGTGTTCGCCGGCTTTTCCGCGGCGCAGGGGGCCGGTAATCCGGCCGCGCTGGCCGGCGGCCTGTCGGAAATCCTCATCACCACCGCCGCCGGCTTGGCCGTGGCCATTCCCAGCCTGATGTTCTACCGCTATTTCCGGGGGCGGGTGAACGAGCTGTCGATGCGTCTGGAAGAGGAAGCCGTCCGTCTGATCGCGATTCTGCACGGCGAGCGCGAAGAGTGAGTTCGCCATGAATTTCCGTCCGCAGAATCGGGATGAGCCGGAATTGAATCTGATTCCGATGATCGACGTGCTGATCGTGCTGATGATCTTCCTGGTGCTCACCACTACCTTCAGCCGGGAAACCGGGCTCGAACTTCAGTTGCCGAAGGCGCAAAGCCCGGCTTCCGAAGAGACACCCCAAGGCGTGGACATCGCCGTCGGACCGGACGGCCAGTTTTCGGTGAACGGCACGCCGCTGCCCGACAACCGCCTCGAAACCCTGCGGGAGGCGATGAAGGCGGCCGCCGGGGAGCGGCGTGACCCGCTGGTCATCGTCCGCGCCGACCGGACGACGCAGCACCAGCACGTCATCACCGTCCTGGATGCCGCCAGCCAACTGGGCTTCGGCCATATCAGCTTCGCCGCCGAGGCCACGCCCGAGAGCAAGCCTTGAGCCGGTCCAAGGGGGTGATCGCCGCCTGGCTGCAGCGGCAATGGTATGGCGAGGCGCAGCCGCCGTGGGGGTTGCGTGCGCTGAGTTCAGGATTCGGCGCCGCCGTCGCGCTCCGCCGTCATTATTACCGCTCGCATGCGGGACAGCCTGCTCTCGGCGTCCCCGTCATCGTCGTCGGCAACCTCAGCGTGGGCGGCACCGGCAAGACGCCGCTGGTGATCGCTCTGGTGGCGCTGCTGCGCGAACGGGGCTGGTCGCCCGGCGTGATCAGCCGCGGCTACGGCGGTTCCGCCCGGGCGCCGCGTGAAGTCCGCTGCGACAGCGACCCTGCCGAGGTCGGCGACGAGCCCTTGCTGATCCGGCAGCGCGCCGGTTGTCCGGTATTCGTTTCGCCGAAACGGCTGGAAGCCGCCCGGGCCGTGATCGAAGCCGGCGCCGATGTCGTCGTTTCCGACGATGGCCTTCAGCATTATGCCTTGCCGCGGGACGTCGAAATCGCCGTGGTCGATGGCGCGCGCCGCTTCGGCAACGGCAGGCTGCTGCCGGCGGGGCCGTTGCGGGAACCGGTCGAGCGGCTGGCGAGCGTGGATTTCGTGATCTGCAACGGCGGCGAGCCGGCGGCTGGCGAATTATCCATGGCGCTTGAAGGCGATACGGCGGTGCATCTCGCCGATGGGGAGCGGCGCCCGTTAACAGACTTGGCGGGACGGAAGATCGTCGCCATGGCGGGGATCGGCCATCCGGACCGGTTTTTTTCCCACCTCGAGGCCGCCGGATTGAACTTCGAGTCTATGGCATGGCCTGACCATCATGTTTATTCCGCGGACGATTTTTGCAGCGTGCCGGCCGATACGCCGGTCCTGATGACCGAGAAGGACGCCGTGAAATGCCGCAGGCTGGGGGACCCGCGAATCTGGTACATTCCCGTCACCGCCCGGCTCGATCCGGCCTTCGCTTCCCGATTACTGACCATCCTTGAGAGGATTCGACATGGACAAACAACTGCTTGAAATTCTGGTTTGCCCGCTGTGCAAGGGCGAACTGATCTACCTGCGCGAGCAGCAGGAACTGGTCTGCCTGGCGGACAAGCTGGCCTATCCCATCCGCGACGACATTCCGGTGATGCTGGAGAGCGAGGCGAGGAAGCTCGGCCTCGACGAATACGACGCCCTGCACAAGCGGCGGACGGCGCCGGCGGCCTGATGCCGGCGGAATTCACCATCGTCATTCCGGCGCGCTACGGTTCGACCCGGCTGCCGGGCAAGCCCCTGCTCGAACTCGGCGGCAAGCCGATGATCGTGCATGTCTGCGAGCGGGCGCTCGAAGCCGGCGCGTCAGAGGTCGTGGTGGCGACCGACGACGAACGCATCGCCCGTGCGGTGGACGGCTTGCCGGTGACCGCGATGCTGACCCGGCCCGAGCATGCCAGCGGCACCGAGCGGCTGGCCGAGGTGGCCGAGCGCCGGGCCTGGAGCGACGACACCATCGTGGTCAACCTCCAGGGCGACGAGCCCTTCATGGAAAGTGCGCTGCTGCGCGCCCTGGCCGCGGCGCTGGAGCGGCGCGAGGACTGCCGGGTGGCGACCCTGGCTGCGCCGATTCACCAGCCTGAAGAAATCTTCGATCCCAACGTGGTCAAGGTGGTTACCGACGGGGAGAGCCGGGCGCTGTATTTCAGTCGGGCCGCCGTGCCCTGGGACCGCGAATCCTTCGCCCAAGGGATGGCGGCGCCGAAGCCGGGGCAGGGCATGCCTTATCGCCGCCATATCGGGGTGTATGCCTACACCGCGGCCTATCTGCGCCGCTACGTCGATCTGGCGCCGTCGCCGCTGGAGCACATCGAGCGGCTGGAGCAGTTGCGCATTCTCTGGCACGGCGACCGCATCCTGGTGGTGCCGGTGGAGGGCGCGCCCGCGCCGGGCGTAGACACCGCCGCCGATCTCGAACGGGCCGAGCGCCATCTGAGCGGCGGGACGCCCTGACTGCGATGGATGCTTCGATGGGGATCTGGGGCCTGTTCTTCAGCGCCTTCGTCTCGGCCACTCTGGCGCCGGGGGGATCGGAGGCGGTGCTGGCCTATCTGGTGCACACCGGGTACGCGCTGCCCGCCGAACTCGTGGCCGTGGCCAGTCTGGGCAACACGCTGGGCGCGATGACGACCTGGGGAATGGGCTGGCTATGGGCGCGCCGCCGCCCGCTGGCGATCGAGGCGATCGAGAATCCGCGTCAGCGCCGCGCGGTGGAATCGCTCAAGCGGTGGGGCAGCGGCCTGCTGCTGATCTCGTGGATACCGGTGCTCGGCGACGGTTTCTGTTTCGCCGCCGGCTGGCTGCGGCTGTCGTTGATCCTGTCCGTGATCCATATCGCCATCGGCAAGGCCGTGCGCTATGCCGTGGTGGCTTGGCTGGCGGTTTGATTTACCGGCGGTACGGCGGCGAATAAGGCCGGTTGCTCGACACCGCGAGCGGCCTCGATATCGACAAAATTTCATCGGCGATCGTCGCATACAGCTCCCGCGTCCATTCCGGCTGTCCGGCGGCGGTCTGGTCCAGCGGCCAGGCCCTGGGGTCGTGCGGCGCGATCACCACCTTCATGTTTTCCTTGCCGACGTGCGCCGCCAGTACGAACAGCTCCTCGATGGTTTCGTCCCCCATCGCCAGGCATCCCGCCGACACCGCCCGGCCGTGGATGAAGATGTCCGATCCAGGATTGGTGCGGCCTTCGAGCTGGGCGTAATGCAGGTCGAAATCGTTGGGGTAGTTCAGCTTCATCGACAGGTGGTAATGGCTGTTCGGATTCAGCCCCACGATCTGGTAGATGCCCTCGGGCACCTGCAGGTCGCCCTGGCGCAGCTTGGGGCCCGCGGAGCCGCTGGCCGCCCGGATGTCGTAGTCGCGGATCAGCCGATATTCGTTCTGGTCCCGTGCCCACAGTTCGAGCTTCTTCTCCTGTTTCAGGCCGATCAGCACGACTTCGCGCGGCGGATAGGCCACGCCGGCCCGTTCGAAATAGGGTTTCAGCTTCCGGACCGAATAAGGGCCGAAATCGTGCAGTACGTCCGACACCGTGCGCTGGCCGGTGTCGCTGAAGAGAGGTGGCACATAGGCGGAGCGGAGTGCGGGTTTCGGGAGATGGGTGCGCTCGGGTGCCGCCGCCGCGAGGCTCGGTTTGCCGGCCTGCTTGTTCGAGCCGGCGCAGGCCGTCAGCAGCAGGGCGGTCATGGGAAGCAGATAAGCGGCTTTCGGTAGCATGCCCGTTACCTCCGATGGGGAGTTCCGATGCAAGATTATGCCGGCAGCAGCGGGGTCTGGCTAGTATCGCCAAAGCTCTCGGTGACATCGCTCGCGCCAAGGGAATGGCCCGGGGGAGACGCTGGCCTGTCTCGTGAAAGCCTCTACAACGCGCTTTCTGGCGAACGCAGTCCGGGCTTCGCCACCATCCTCAAGGTCATCGGCGCCCTTGGACTGTAACTGCTTGCTAAGGCCAGCCATAGCTCACAAGGTGCCCAACCCATCGTTGCAGGGGGGGCGTCTATCGATGGCGCGTCCCGGAACTCAGACGCAAGATTTGTAAGCCGAGGCAAATCCCCCGCTTATGGGGGGATTTGCCGGGGTTTGACTCGTCGTACTTTGAAGGATACAGGTTTTCGTCAAGCCGGTTCGCGCCTATTTCAGGCTCAAAATCCACTGCACCAGCTGTTTCGCTTCCGCTTCGCTGACCTGCGGATTGGGGGGCATCGCCATGGTTCCCCAGACGCCGGAGCCTCCCTTCATCACCTTCTCGGCGAGCTTGGCATCGACGCCTTGCTGGCCTGCGTATTTCTGGGCGACGTCCTTGAATGCCGGCCCCAGGATTTTCTTGTCGACCGAATGGCACATGACACAGTTCTTGGCTTTGGCGAGTTCCTCGCTGGCCTGCGCAGGGCCGCCGACAGCGGCACCGAGGGCGGCGGACAGGAAGAGGTGCATCGTTCTTCTAGGCATGGTCGTTCTCCTCCAATGGGATGATGGTGAACCGCGGCGCTCGTCGTGCGCGGTGTCCACGCCGTGCGAGCGCGCCCGCCGGATGATGGCACGGCCACGCCGCTTGCAACAAGAATCCGTGGCTTGTTTTTTTGAAAAGACCCCACTTTGCTGCTATACGTTATGAGGGCCTAATCTCGTCCAGACCACAACAGGACCGCTGGAAATGAGCTTGCCACGATTCACGATAGCCGCCGTGCTGCTGTCGCTCCTTGCCGGATGCGCCGAAACGCCTTTCCGGTGGGCCATGTTGGAGGACACGAGCGATGCCGAGAAAGCCGATGCCGGAGACGACCGGATTCCGCGCCTGAATTCCTCCGCCGATGGGGACCTGATCGAAACCCTGCTGGCGGACTACTTCAGGTCGCTGGCGTCCGACGCCGTCCCGGTTCAGACGGCGATGGCGCCGGAGAACGCGGCGCCCGAGCCCGTCCGCCGTCTGTCGGGCAAGGGCATCCGGGTGATTCCCGTCGGTCCGCCCAAGACCCACAAGAACGGTTTGTGGCATTACGTCAGGGAGCGTCTGGAACTCGCCCGCTGGAACCATGAATCGGTCGAAGCGGAGCTGGCGGGCTTCCGGGACAGGCCGGCGCGGGTTCGGAGCCTGGCCAAGCGGGCCGAGCCGTTTCTGCATTATTTGGTCGGCGAGGTCGAGCGGCGGGGGTTGCCGCTGGATCTGGTACTGGTGCCGATGGTGGAGAGCGCATGCGACCCGAGCGCGCTTTCGGCGAAGACCGCCGCCGGTCTTTGGCAGTTGATTCCCTCCACCGGCCAGCGTTTCGGCGTGGAGATGGCGGCGGACTACGATGGCCGCTATGACATTCACGCGTCCACCGCTGCGGCCCTGTCCTATTTGCAGCATCTGCACAGCCGGTTCGAGGGCGACTGGCTGCTGGCCCTGGCCGCCTACAACGCGGGGGAGGGCGCGGTGCAGCATGCGATCGCGAGCAACCGCGCGGCGGGCCGCGGCACCGATTTCTGGAGTCTGCCCTTGCCGCCCGAGACCCGTGGCTATGTGCCGAAAATTCTCGCCTTGTCGCGCATTCTCGCGGGCCCCGACCGCTACGGCCTCAAGCTCGAACCGGTGCCGGGCACGCCGGCCCTGGCGCGGCTGGAGATCGAGCCCGGTATCCGCCCGGCCGACATCGGCAGCGCCGCCGGTCTGCCCGAGCCCGTGTTCAAGCTGTTGAACCCGGCGCTGAAATCCATCCATGACGCGCCGCAGCGCAAATACGGCCTGATGCTCCCGCTGAAGAACGCACAAGCCATGGCCGCCAGCCTCGAAGGGGCGGAACTGGTGTCGGCAAAGACCGTCGTGGTGAAGAAGGGCGAAACGCTGGCCGCAATCGCCAGGCGCCACGGAGTTTCCGAGACGGCCCTGGCCGGCTGGAACGGCCTGACGCCCAACAGCCGCCTCAAACCCGGGCAGGCGCTGCTGGTCTATCCGGCCTGAAGTCGGTGGCATCCTGGATGTCTCCTCGATCCATGACGAGACCGCTTCGCTTGACATGGGCATATCGCGCAATAATATGTACGCATAATGCATGTTAGTGCTCCGGGCTTCGCCGTCTCCACGGAATGCCCTGTGGGCGCACGGCATTCATCGGCGAAAGTGCAGCCACAGGGACCGCGATGCCAATCAAATGCTTGAAGATACCCCGTCTCTGGCGGCCCGAGCCCTTGCCGACCAGTTTGCCGGAACAATTCCGCTCCGCCTTGGCCGCGGGGCTGGCGATCTTCCTGATCGGCCTGATCAGCAGCCGGTTCATCGAGGGTGGCGGCTTGAAGACCCTGGTGGCGTCGATGGGCGCCTCGGCGGTGATCCTGTTCGTGGTGCCGCACAGCCCCATGGCGCGGCCTTGGTCCCTCGTAGGCGGACACTTGATTTCCGGCCTGATCGGCATCCTGTGCGTCCGCTGGGTACCGGATACCTGGCCGGCGGCGGCGGCCGCGGTGGGGCTGGCCATATTCGCCATGCAACTCACGCGCTGTCTGCATCCGCCGGGCGGTGCGTCCGCCTTGATCCCGGTGCTGGGGGATGCGGGCATCCAGGCGCTGGGGTTCCAGTTCCTGCTGACGCCGCTGGCGCTGAATGTGGCGGTCATTCTGGCGGTCTCCCGACTCTATGGCCGCTGGGCGCATGCCGCCAGACCGGCTCCCTCTACCGAGCCGCATCCGCCCAGCCCGCTGGGGCGCATCGGCATCCGGGCCGAGGACTTTCACGCGGCCCTGCAGGACGTCGGGGTGTTCGTCGACGTCAGCGCCGACGAACTGAGCGACATCTACCACTTCGCCGCCAGCCGGGCCTTCCGCCGCACCTTCGGCGAGACCACCTGTGCCCATATCATGACCCCCCAGCCGCTGACCGCGGAATTCGGCGACGATTTGGAGCCGGTCTGGCAACTGATGCAGCGCAAGGGCATTCGCGCCTTGCCGGTGGTGGACCGGGGGCGGCATGTCATCGGCATGGTCACGCTCAAGGACTTCTTCCGCCATGCCCGCGCCGAGAGTTTCGGCAGCCTGAGCGCAAGGCTGAGGGCCCTCCTGCTTCGCTCGCCTGGGGTGACCTCGACCAAGCCGGAGGTCGTAGGTCAGATCATGACCGCGCCCGCCATTACCGCTCGCCAAGACGTGCATATCGCCGAACTGGCCCGGCTGCTGAGCGAACACGGCATCCACCAGGTCCCCATCGTCGACGAGCGCGGCAAGCTGGTCGGCCTGGTGACGCAAACCGATTTGATCGCCGCCCTCTATCGCAGTGTTCCAACCGGACTGACGCAGCCGGCGCTGGCGGTGGCCTCGTGATCGAACCCGTCGATCCGGCGGATCTCCGGCTGGTGTTCGCGGCCGCCGCGGCGATCGTCCTCGGAGGGGCGGGATACGCAGGACTGTTCGCCTGGGCGCGCTTGAAGAACCGGCGGCGGTGGCTGGTCGGGGCCTACGTCTGTTATGCGGCGTTGGCCGCTGCCGTGCTGCTGCTGGCCCGGACCGCCCACCTCGACGGCGCGTGGCAGGGGGTGGTGGTTCTGATGCTGGTCGGTTACCTGCTGGCTCCTCACGGCATCTGGCATTTGTGCGCCGCCAGCCATCGTCTCGAAAGAGGTTCCAGGGCTCCGCCAGGAGACTGATCCTCATCGTCGAAAATCGTGCCGGTTTTGATAATCAAGAGCAACCGCAAGGGGGAGTTGGCATGAGTACCACACCGCCCGTCTGGGCTTCCGAGAGCTTTTGGAAAAAGGTCGCGATCTGGGTCACGGCCGGTTCTTTCGTCATCCTCATCATCCTGACCTTCGACACGCTGTCGAAGACCGCGGTCGGCGGCAGCCGGGTGCAGGCTTACAGCGTCATCAACAAGGCCATCGACTACCGCTTCGATTACAGCAAGAACCGCTACCGCCCGGTATTCGGTGGCGACGAACCGCTGTTCGGTCGGCCTCTGAGCGAGGAAGAGGCGGCGGCTCTGGTCACCCTGGGCAAGAAGACGGTGCAGGCCAAGAACTGCATGAACTGCCACACCCTGCTCGGCAACGGCGCTTATTATGCTCCCGATCTCACCAAGGCCTGGCTCGATCCCAACTGGGGCAGCATCGAGGAACGCGAAGCCAGGATGCTGGCTTTTTTGCAGGACCCGGAAAAAAACGCCGTCACCTTCAGCTCGGGGCGCAAGATGCCAAGACTCGGGATCACCGACGCCGAAGCCCACGCCATCGTCGCCTTCCTGAAATGGATGTCGGCCATCGACACCAACGGCTTCCCGACGAACTTCAAGACCATCGGTCACCAGGAGGACTGAACATGCGCACCGGAATCATCGATAGCGCCAACCTCAACGGGGGGCAGCAACTGGCGGTCAAGTATTTCAGCGTCGCGGTCGTGCTGTTCCTGGCTCAGATGCTGTTCGGTCTGCTGGCCGCGATCCAGTTCATCCGGCCGGATTTTCTCTACAACGTGCTCGATTTCAGCGTCAACCGCATGGTGCACATCAACGCCATGGTGGTGTGGATGCTGTACGGCTTCGTCGGCGCGGTGTACTGGCTGCTGGAGGAGGAGAGCGGCACCCGCATCGTCGGGCTGGGCTTGGGCAACCTGGCGTTCTGGGTGCTGACCGCGGCGGTCGCCGTCGTGGTGGTGGTCTACCTGTTGGTTCAGACCGGTCCCGGCAACGACCTCACCCGCTGGTTCGTCAACGAGGGCCGCGAATACCTCGAAGCCCCGCGCTGGGCCGATCTCGGCATCGTCGCCGTGCTGGGCGTGTTCTTCTACAACGTCGCGGCCACCTTCTCGAAAGGCCGCTGGTCCGGCATTGCCGGCGTGCTGACCCTGGATCTGGTCGCTCTGGCGGGACTGTATGGCGCCGGCATGTTCTATCTGACCAACATCACGGCGGACCAGTACTGGTGGTGGTGGGTCATCCACCTGTGGGTGGAGGCGACCTGGGAGGTCCTGGTCGGCTGCATCATGGCCTGGGGCCTGATGCACGTGCTCGGCGTGCGGCGCCGGATCGTGGAAACCTGGCTGTACATCGAGGTGGCGCTGATGTTCGGCTCGGGCATCCTCGGCCTCGGCCATCATTATTTCTGGATCGGCACGCCGGATTACTGGTTCTCCATCGGCGGCTTCTTCTCGGCGCTGGAACCGATTCCTCTGGTCGCCATGGTGGTGCATTCGGTGTACGACGCTGGCGTCCACAAGTTCAAGAACGGCAACCATCCGGCGCTGGCCTGGATCATCGCCCACACCTTCGGCAATTTTCTCGGTGCAGGCGTCTGGGGCTTCATGCATACCCTGCCGCAGATCAATCTGTATACCCACGGCACCCAATGGACGGCGTCGCACGGCCACCTGGCCTTCTTCGGCGCCTATGCCACCATCAACATCGCTTTCTTCTACATCGCGGTGCAAACTTGGCGGGGCAATATCTGGCTGGGCGGCGGCCTGGCCGGTGGCGGCTGGAAGTGGAAATGGGCGCTCGCCTTGCTCAATTTCGGCGTGATAGGCATGACGGTGGCGCTATTGATCGCCGGCTACGAGCAGTCGTTCATCGAACGGGCGGTGGAGGGCTCGACCTGGGGGGGGTATTTCGCTGCCCAGATGCATCCTTGGTTCCAGCAGGCCATGGCCTGGCGCCTGGTGTTCGGTGTGGTGACGCTGGCGGGTGTCTTGCTGCTGGTGTGGGATCTCCTCACCATCGGCGTGGGTGAGATGCGCCGGGCGCCGCAGCTCGCAACCGAGGCCGGATAGTCAGGAGGGCCATGGATAGGTCTGTGCGGCCCGGGGCGGGTTTGATTTTTTTTCAACGGCTTGGAGAGGGGTTATGTCAGCTGAACACGATTCCGGACACGAAGAATCGCCGCGGGGCACGTGGGTATTGCTTTGCCTGGTGGCTCTGGGGATGACCGCGGCCTGGTTGTTCCTCTATTTCGGGGTGTTCCTGCCCCGCGGCCAAGTGGGTTAGCGATTCCCAAACCCCGGCTGCGGGGCAACGCATCCCCGCAGCGCGAAACCGGCGCGTCAATGGAAAATAAGAGGAAAAGGTTATGCAAATCCGTTCGCCAGACAAGAATTGGCTACACGAAAAACTGGCCGGGCTTGGGGTACAACTGTCCCAGCTGGAAATCAATGAACTGGAAAGGAAATGGCTGTTGGTGTCCATCGCCATGATCGGCCTGTTCGTCGGCGCGATCGTCGTCACCGCCGTCAGCCACGGTATTCATCCCCCCGGCCATGTCGAAACCATCGATTCCGCCAGCCTGCATCTGAGCCAGGAGTTCGCCGAGGACAAGCTGGGCGTGCAGCCCACGCCGCTTGCCGACGGTTCCATCCAGGTCCGGCTGGTGGCCGGCCGTTACGGCTTCTATCCGCGGGAAATCGAGGTGCCGGCCGGGCGCCGGATCGTTTTCCGCATGGCCAGCATGGACGTGCTGCATGGCGCCCACATCCCCATGACCAACATGAGCGCCATGATCGTGCCGGGCTACGTGTCCGAGGTGGTCAGCGTTTTCCCCAAGCCGGGGGAATATCCCATGCTCTGCAACGAATACTGTGGCCTGGGCCATGACCACATGTGGAGCAAGGTCACCGTCGTCGCCCAGGAAAACTGGCGCAAGCCCGCTACCGGAGGAAGTCAGCAATGAACGATGCAACTTCGACCCGCCTTACGCTCTTCAATTTCTGGGTGGCCTTCGGCGCATTCGGACTGGCCTGTTTCTTCGGCATGTACCAGGTCCTGGAACGCAGCGGCCTGTTCGCCTTCCTGCAGTCGCCCGCCGTCTATTTCGCCTCGGTCAGCACCCATGGGGTGCTGATGGCCTTCGTGCTGACGACCTTTTTCATCATGGGCTTCGGCTATTACACGGCGGCGCATAGCCTGGGCCAGCCGGTGTGGAATCCGCGGCTGGCCTGGACCGGCTATGGGGTCTGCGTGGGCGGGGTCGTGCTGGCGGCGATCCCGCTGCTGCTCGGCAAGGCCTCGGTGCTGTATACCTTCTACCCGCCGATCCAGGCCAACGTCTTCTTCTACATCGGAGCGACGCTGCTGGTGGTGGGCTCGTGGTTCTGGTGCGCGATCATGCTGGTCATGCTGGCCCGCTGGAAGAAGGACCATCCCGGCGAAACGGTACCGTTGCCCATGTTCGCGACCGTAGCCAACGCCTTGCTGTGGCTGTGGACCAGCCTCGGTGTGGCCCTGGAGTCGGTATTCCAGTTGTTGCCGTGGGCGCTCGGGCTGACCGACACCATCGACGTGGGCCTGGCCCGCACCCTGTTCGCCTGGACCCTGCACCCCATCGTCTACTTCTGGCTGATCCCGGCCTATATCGCGCTGTACTGCTACGTGCCGCAGGCCGCCGGCGGCAAGCTGTTCAGCGACGTGCTGGCGCGCACGGCGTTCGTGCTGATCCTGGTGCTGGGCCTGCCCATCGGCTTCCACCATCTCTACATGGACCCCGAACAGGCCGTGGGCTGGAAATTCCTGCACATGGTCGGCACCTTCGCGGTCGCCATTCCCACCCTGCTGACCGGCTTCACCGTCATCGCCTCGCTGGAGCTGGCCGGACGCAGGCAGGGCGGTGCCGGGCTGTTCGGCTGGATCGGCGCGCTGCCGTGGAAGAACCCGATGGTGCTGGCGGCGATCCTGTCCCTGCTCATGCTGGTGCTGGGCGGCTTCGGCGGCATCGTCAACGCCAGCTATGCCATGAACGCCATGGTCCACAACACCGCCTGGGTACCCGGCCATTTCCACCTGATCTTCGCCGGCACGGTGGTCACCATGTATCTCGCCATCGCCTACCAACTCTGGCCGCGTTTGGTGGGACGCAAGCTGTATTCTGAAGACCTGCCCTTGGTGCAGCTGTGGGGCTGGTTCATCGGCATGGTCGTCATGACCACGCCCTGGCATATCCTGGGCCTGCTGGGCCAGCCGCGCCGCATCTCGGCCGTGCAGTACAACAGCGTGCTCACCCTGTCCTGGGACCCTTACGAGTCGCTGATGGTCATCGGCGGTTTCATCCTGCTGGTTTCCGCCTGCCAGTTCGTCTACATCCTGTACAAGACCCAGACCGCGGGGGAAACGCTGGAAGCCGAGCCGGCAGCGGCGGATGATGCCGTTCGGCCGCCGCCCGCCTGGCTGAACGGGTTCACCCTGTGGAACAGGGTGATTCTGGTGCTGATGGTGTTGAGCTACGGCTATCCCATCCTGCAGTTCTTCGTCTTGAAAACCTACAATCCGAGCGCTTGGGGATACTGAAGATGAAAGCCATTCTACTTGCGACGATCGGCATGACGCTGGCGGCCGGCGCCGAAGCCGAGCCTTCCAGCAAGGTGGCCTGGACCCCGGCGGTGCTCGACTTCGTCAAGAAGGGCGACGCCGACCGCGGCAAGGCGCTGTCCGCCCCTTGCGCCGGTTGCCACGACGGCACCGGTACCAATCCCAACCTGAACGGCCAGTTGCCGACCTATCTGTACCGGCAACTGCAGGACTACAAGAACGGTAACCGGCAGGACCCGGCGACGATCATGAACGCCATGGCATCGGCCTTGAGCGACCAGGATATGGCCGACCTGGCCGCCTGGTACGGCAAACAGCCGCCGATGCTCGGTGCCGGCGGAGCGGCGGATGCCACCGGCATCGCCGAACGCGGGGAAGGCCGGCGCATGGAGCCGGCCTGTTCGTCCTGTCACGGCGCGGCGGGCCAAGGCGAGAAGGTCGACACCCCCCGCCTGGCCGGCCAGAGCGCGGCCTATCTCGAAGCGACCCTCCTGGCCTACAAGAGCGGCCGGCGCGCCAACGACATCTACAGCCGCATGCGGCTGATCGCCGGAAAACTCAGCGACGCCGAGATCCGTCAACTGGCCGATTACTATGCCAAACTGAAATAGCGGTCCGGGATTGCGGAGGACGCGGCTTCGGGGCGCGTCCTCCGCCAAGTCCTCGCCCGTGAGCAAAGCTGTCGTCGTCCTGCGGTATCCTTCTTTCCATAGCCGGCTTCCGGGTCAGGGAGAACCTCCAGCATGTCCATCGAACCCAGCGCACAGCCACGCTCGGATGCCATCGCCGGCGCTGTGGCACCGGGGCGATGATGCGGAGTTGGTCCGGCTGGCGATCGAGCAGGGCAGGCCCACCCACGGCCATCCCCGCAGCGGCGTGACGTGTGCGCTCTATTGCCTGCTGGCGCGGCGCTTGCTGGAAGGCGAAATCGCCGAGGCCGACGCCCTTGCTGAAGGGCTGAGTGAATTCCTCGATGACGACGAGCGAACCGAACTCGACGTGCTCATGACCGCGCCGCAACGAACGCATCCCGCCGGCACCGGCTACGTCGTCGACACCTTCCGGAGCGCCTGGCCGGCATCCGATTCGGGATTGCGGGCATCCCGGCGGACTGGAAAAACCAGCTGCGCGGGCGGGACGGGGTCGAAAGTCTGCTGGCGCGGCTGATGCGGGTTTGATCTTCTCCCAGCCCTGGCCGATACTTTGTTGAACTTTCCAACAAGCAAGGCCGCCCATGGCCACCGTCCATTTCAGCGTGCCGGAAGACGTCAAGAACGCCTTCAACGAAGCCTTCAAGAACAAAACAAGAGCGCCATCATCGCCGAGCCGATGCGCGAAACGGTGGAGCGCGCGGCGCGCAAGCAGCGCGGCGCCGAGGCGATCGGCCGGATTTTGGAGCGCCGCAGGCATGCCCCGGCCGTTACGGATGAAGAGCTGCGCGCCGCACGGGAAGACGGCCGTCCATGATCCTGATGGTCGATGCCAGCGTCGCGCTGAAATGGTTTTTTTCAGGCCCGCGACAACCCGTCCGACAGTGACTTGGCGTTGGCTATCTTGGCCGGCGTGGTCGAGGATCGGATTCAATTGCTCCAGCATCCATCTTTTCGACACACGCTACCACGCCGTCGCCCTGCTGGTCACCGCCGACCGGCGTTATCACGACAAGGCATGCGGCTTCGGGCGGATCGTCTGGCTCGCCGATTTCCGGTTACTTTACTGAGGCAGGACAGCGAATGACAGATTTCCAGGATCCGCGTCCCCCCAAAAAACCCAATCGCAACGAACCCAAGGATGCCATCCTCCGCCAATGGGTCATGCTTCACCTCATTCCTCGGGAGCCGGACGGGATCACGGCCCAGCAACTCCAAGCCAAGCTGACCGGCATCAATCCCCTCTACGAGGTCCATAAGCGCACTGTAGAGCGCAACCTCATGGCCCTGACTTCGGTGTTTCACGTCCTGGATTACCGGAGCGGACCGAACGGCAATCTCTGGTTCTGGCAGCGGGATGCGGTTCTCGACGTTCCCAAGCTGGATGTCAAAACCGCCTTAATGTTCCGGCTGGCCGAGGCGTTTCTCACTCCGCTGTTGCCGCGTTCGACGCTGGATGAACTCGGGCCCCATTTCCGGCGGGCGCGGGAGACCTTGGATACGGCAGGCGATGACCGTCACTCGGTCTGGCCTGCCAAGGTTCAGGTCATTCCCAACAGCCAGCCGCTGCTTTACCCCGACGTGCCCCCGGACATTCTCGCGACTGTCCACACCGCATTATTTGAGGACCGGCGGTTCCTGACGCGTTACCGGCCCCGTCATGGACCGACCCGGGATTACGAAGTCAGCCCACGGGGACTGGTGATACGTGATGGAATCATCTACGTCGTCGCCACCCTTTTCGAATATACGGATCTGAAGCACTTGGTGCTGCATCGGATGGAAACCGCCTCCTTGCTCGACAGCACGGTTACTCCCATGCGCAACTTCAAGCTGGAACGCTACGCGAAGGTGTTATTCAATTAAAAATTCTGATTCAAGAAATTTATGTCTTAGTGGCGTTATTTCATATAAATAAATTACTAAATATTCGGAGATCACAATGAATAAAACAGTTTCTACCTCTGAAACTTCTAATGAATTTGAAAATCAACTATTTAAACTTTGGAATGAATATCCGCATTGGAAGTATATTGCATTGTTAGTCTACACCGCAGCTTTGGTTACTTTCCCTATAGTATTGGCAGTAACTATTATTGCTTTACTTTTTAATGGAGAAATCAAAGATTTTGTTAAAAAGGTTTATTCAATTAATCCAGCTGCGGTTATTGGTTATTTCTTACTCGCGTTTATACTAATTTCAAAATCTCCTGCATATGAGGATGAAAACCTTAAGCCTATTGATCCTAATGCTACAATTACTTCATTGACTTCTCCCGAAGCATTTAAAGTGATGAAATATTGTGAAGTTATAAAAAATTATGAAATGACAAAGGAATGTGCTTAATTGCGACTCGCTACTTCAATCTTTATAGGGTGTAATAAAACTCCTGTACCAGAATGTCCGTCAATTGATGAACTTATAACTGATCAGTTGAAATATATTAATGCAGTTGCTAGAACTATGAATAACTAATATAAAATCTTTAACTTTTAAAGTAAGGATTTAAAAAAGCCTGTTTCGACTACCCGCTGGACGCCCTGAGCGTGACCACCTCCGGTACCGTGACGCCCCCGGCCAGGCTCAAGGTGCAACTGCTGTTCGATGCCGAAACCGCCGTCCATCTCGAGGAGTCACCCTTAAGCGAGGATCGGCGCAGCGAACGCCAAACGGACGGCCGCGTCCTGTTCCGCGCCACGGTCGCCAACACCCAGCGCCTGCGCTGGTGGCTGCTCGGTTTCGGCGATCGGGTCGAAGTCCTGGGGCCGCCGGTTCTGCGCGAGGAAATCGCCAGGACCTTGAGCAACGCCGTGCAGCGCTACCACGCTGAAGACGGTCGCCTTCAGCTTTTGTCGGGCTTGCGACAGGGCGCTTTGGCTCGCCACGCGGGCCAAGGAGCCGTTGAGGGTGGCGAACAACTCATCGAGCAGGGATTGCAGGCTGCCTTTGAAGGCACACAACAGATAAGGCGACCAGGACCGGAAAGGTGAGGATGCGCTGGCGGGAAAAGGCGGTTTCATGGGTGCGATGCGCGGCGATGAAAGCCGGATCATGGAGCGTTTGGGCGATGTCGGAGACCCTAGTGACATGGAACCTGCTAAGCGGCCTTCATATTTTGTCCTTTAATTTCAATGTGTTAAAAGTCATATATCATCACGCGTCTTGACTCAACGGCATTGACGCTGGAGCGTCCTTGGCTGCGTTCCCATGCTGGAGCGTGGGGACGATGAACTGCTTCGTTGAATACCCAATATCCCTTTCACATCATCATGACCCCCCTCAACATCGTCTTCTCCAACCGCTTCGAATCCCTGGCGGAGCGTCTGTTCGACGATCTGGGGCAAGGGCCGGCCGATCCGTTCGTGGCGGAGCAGCTCATCGTGCCCAGCGTGGGCGTGCGGCGGCGACTGGAGCTGGATTGCGCGGATCGCTTCGGGGTGTGCGCGAACGTCGAATTCAGTTACCTGGCGCAATGGCTGTGGGCGCAGATCGGCCATGTGATCGAGGTGCGGGAGGCCTCGCCTTTCGAGCCGGCGACGTTGGCCTGGCGGGTGTTCCGGGCGCTGGGTGAGGAGTCCCTGGTTGCGGCGCATCCGCGCCTGGTGTCTTACCTGAGCCGGGCCGATGCGGCGATGCGGTTCGATCTGGCGCAGCGGGTGGCGCGTTTGCTGGAGCAGTACATCACCTACCGGCCCGACTGGCTGGCGGCGTGGCTGGAGGGGAAGCCGGCCGACGGGTTGGCGGAGAGCCGGGAAGACGAGGCTTGGCAGGCGGCGCTGTGGCGGGTGCTGATGGATGAGCTGGGGGCGCGGCGGGAGCATCCTTCGGTGGCGTTCTTCCGGGCGGCGGAGGCGATGGGCCCGGAGGCGACGCGGCGGGCCGGGCTGCCGGAGCGGGCCCACCTGTTCTGTCTCCCGACCATTCCGCCGCTGTATCTGGACATCCTCGGCAAGCTGGCGCGCTGGATGGAACTGCATCTGTACGTGCTGAATCCGTGCCGGGAGTACTGGTTCGAGATCGTCGAGCCCAGGCGGCTGGGCTATCTGGAAGCGCGGGGCGATGCGCTGTACCGCGAGACCGGCAATCGCCTGTTGGCGACCTGGGGGCAGCAGACCCAGGCGCACATCGACCTGCTGTTCGACCGGGCGGAGGGCGCGGTGGTCGACGATGCCTTGTTCGAGTCCCGTGGCGGGCCCGGCCTGCTGGCGACGGTGCAGGAGGCCATCCTCGATCTGCGCGATCCCGAGCCGGGCTGCTGCTCGCGTTTGGCGGGGGACCGCAGCATCGAGGTGCATGTCTGCCATTCGCTGGTGCGGGAGCTGGAGGTGCTGCACGATCAGTTGCTGGCGATGCTGGCCCAGCCCGATGCGCTGAAAGTCTCGGAGGTCCTGGTGGTCACGCCGCGGCTGGAAGAGGCGGCGCCCCTCATCGACGCGGTGTTCGGCACGGTGCCGCCGGCGCGGCGCATTCCCTACACGATCACCGGCCGGCGCAGCGCGGTGGAGAATCCGGCGGCGGCTGCGCTGCTGGCCCTGCTCGATCTGTTCGCCTCCCGCTGCAAGGCCAGCATGGTGTACGAGTTCCTGCAGCGTCCGTTGGTGCATGCGCGTTTCGGCCTGAGCCAGGACGATCTGGATCGCATCCACGACTGGTTCCAGGCGGCGGGCATATGCTGGGGGCTGGACGGAGCGCACCGGAAGTCGGCGGGGCTGCCGGAGGTCGAGCGGCACAGTTTCCGCGACGGCCTGGACCGGCTGTTTCTGGGCTATGCGATGGGGGAGACCCCCATGCCGTTCGACGGGCGCTTGCCGGCCGCGGATGCGGAAGGGTCGGAGGCGCTGGCCCTGGGTGGATTCGCCCATTTCGTGGACACGCTGGATCACTGGCACCGCGCCTGGAGTACGCCGGTGGCACCCGACCGGTGGGTCGAGCGGCTGAATGCCCTGGTGGGCGATTTTCTGGCCGAGACGGCGGAGGGTATCACCGCGCTGCAGGCGGTCCGCGAGGCCATCGCCACCCTGGCCCGGCACTGGGCGGAGGCCGGCATGGCCGGGCCGATCGAGCCGGACGTGGTGCGGGCGGCGCTGGAATCCTTGCTGGACGACCCGGCCCGGGGCGGCATGCCCTCCGGGCGAGTCACCTTCACCGCCATGACTAGCCTGCGTAACCTGCCGTACCGCGTGGTCTGCGTCATCGGCTTGAACGACGGCGTGTTCCCCAGCCCGGACCGGCCGGCCGAATTCGATCTGATCGCCCGGGCCCCGCGCCGTGGCGACCGCCAGCGCCGGCACGACGAGCGCAATGTATTCCTCGACCTGCTCCTGGCGGCACGGGAGCGGCTCTACCTCAGCTACACCGGCCGCAGCGTGCGCGACAACAGTCACCTGCCGCCCTCGACGCTGCTGTCGGAGTTGCTGGACTACCTGCTGCCGCTGGTCGCCGCGGAGGGCGAAAGCCGGGACGAGGCCCGCCGGCGGCTGGTGGTCGAGCATCCGTTGCAGGCGTTCTCGCCGGTGTATTTCGACGCCGGGCTGCCCAAGGATCCGCGTCTGGTCAGCTTCAATGCGGAATATTGCGAGGCTTTGGCGGCGGCGATGGGCGGGGGCGGGGTGGCGGGAGGGAAGGAACACGGCCGCGGGCCGAAGGCCGTTCCCGCGGGGGAAGACGATCAGGAGGATGCGGACAAGGAAACCGCCCCCTTCTTCCCCGCACCGCTGGCCGCACCGGAGCCGGAATGGCGCGAGCTGACGCTGGATGGCTTGAAGCGTTTCTTCCGCAACCCCTGCCGCTATCTGTTGGAGCAGCGCCTGGGGCTCACCCTGGCCGAGGGCGAGGAGGAGTTGGCCGACGACGAGCCGTTCCTGGCGGGACCTTTCGATCACGGGAAGGTGGCGGCGAGATTGCTGCCGCTGATCCTGTCGGGCGCTTCGGAAGAGGCGATCGAGGCGGCCGCGAAGGCCGGCAACGAATACCCCCACGGCCGTTTCGGCGAACTGCTGCTCCAGAAGGAGCTGGCGCGGATTCGGGATTACGCCGGCAGGATCGCCGGGTACACGCGGGAAGACCCGCTCGATCCGCTGCCGGGTACGTTCGATTTCCGGATCGAGGGCGAGGACTGGACCTTGAGTGGCGTGCTGGGCGATATCCGCGTGACCGGGCTGGTGCGCTGGCGCTACGACGACACCCGGCCGGCGGATTATCTTTCCGGCTGGCTCGACCACCTGTTCCTGAATGCGATGGCTACCCGAGGCGTGGAGCCGGCCACGACCTGGGTTTCGCGGGACGGCGAATTCCGGCTCAAGCCCGTCGCAGATGCGGGCGAACGATTGCAGGAGCTGGTCGGCCTCTACCGCCTGGGGTTACGGCAGCCGCTGCATTTCTTTCCGAAGAGCGCCTGGGCCTATGCCATGAAACGACGCCAGGACGACTTCGAGCTCGCCGAACGGGAGGCGCGCAAGCGCTGGGAATCCTCCGATTTCAGCTATGGCGAATCCATGGACCCCGCCTACCGGCTGGCGTTGCGGGGCGTGACCGATCCCCTGGATGATGGGTTCGTTCTCGCTGCCGAAACCGTATTCGGTCCGCTATTGGGCCACTTGGACGACCCGCGCCTACCATGACCCCGGCACATCCCCTCGACGTCTTCGGCTGTCCGCTGGCGGGCGTCAACCTGATCGAAGCCTCCGCCGGCACCGGCAAGACCTGGAACATCTGCGGCCTGTATCTGCGGCTGCTGCTGGAGCAGGAACGGGAGGTGCGGGACATCCTGGTCGTCACCTTCACCCATGCGGCGACGGCCGAGTTGCGCGAGCGCATCCGCGGCCGGATCGTCGAGACCTTGGGGTTCCTGAACGGGGAGGGCGGCGCGGCGGGCGATCCCTTCGTTCCCACCCTGGTATCGACCCTCGAGGGACGGCTGGAGCGGGGCGAGATGCGGCGGCGGCTGGACCGGGCGCTGCTGGGTTTCGACGAGGCCTCGATCTTCACCATCCACGGCTTCTGCCAGCGCGCCCTGGCCGGGACGCCGTTTGCCGCCGGGCTTCCGTTCACGCTGGAACTCGTTCAGGGCGACGAGACGCTGGTGCAGGAGGTCGCCAACGATTTCTGGCGCCGGCGCGTGGCGGCCGGCGACCTGAGCCGCCTCATGATCGCCCATCTGATCGAATCGGGCGACAAGCCCACGTACTACGCCGGCCTGCTCAAGCGCGCGCTGGCCAAGCCGCTGTCGCCGCAGCTGTGGCCCGAGCCGGTGGAGGCGCCAGGCGAGCGGGACGAACGGGCGTTGTCGAAGGCTTTCCGCGCGGCGCAAGGGCTATGGCGGGAGGCTTCGGCCGGCATCGTCCGCCTGCTGGAAGCGGCGCTCGCAGACCTTAATGGCGTGTCCTTTAAGCCGGCGTCCATCGAGCAGGCGCGTGTGGCTTGGGAGGCTTGGTTCGCGACGGGGGATCCTCAGGCGCCCGTGGAAGACAAGGTCAGGCTGTACCGGGCGACTGTCCTGAAAAAGGGCACGAAGAAGGGGAAAACCACGCCGGTCCATCCTTTCTTCGATGCCGCCGAAAGCCTGCTGGCGCTCAAAGAGGACATCCAGCAGCGGTTGGCGGCCGCGCGCCTGGGCCTGATCCGCGAACTGGTCGAGCAGGGCGGGCAAGCCTTGCGGGACGAGAAGCGCCGGCGCCGGGTGATCGGCTTCGACGACATGCTCTGGAACGTCCACGAGGCGCTGACGTCGGGCCGCTACCCGTGGCTGGCGGCCGCCCTGCGCAGCCGCTATCCGGTGGCGCTGATCGACGAATTCCAGGACACCGATCCGCTGCAGTTCGCCATCTTCCATGCCCTGTACATGACGGAAGGCGCGGAGGCCGGACCGGTGTTCCTGGTCGGCGATCCCAAGCAGGCGATCTACAGCTTCCGCAACGCCGATCTGCACACCTACCTCGGCGCCCGCCGCGAAACCGACCGGGAATACACCCTGGCGGAAAACCAGCGTTCGCTGGCGGGTGTGATCGATGCCTGCAACGCCCTGTTCGGCACCAACCCGCGGGCCTTCATGCTCGATGGTCTCGACTACCATCCGGTGCGGCCGGGTGCCAAGCCGCGCAAGCCGTTCGCCGATGCCAGCGAGCGGCGGGCGCCATTCCAGGTCTGGCTGCTGCCGAAGGACGAGGCGGGTGCTCCGGTGCTGCGGGCGGAG
Organism: Methylococcus geothermalis; assembly: GCF_012769535.1. Taxonomy (NCBI): domain Bacteria; kingdom Pseudomonadati; phylum Pseudomonadota; class Gammaproteobacteria; order Methylococcales; family Methylococcaceae; genus Methylococcus; species Methylococcus geothermalis. Next base: position 3,190,198 of record NZ_CP046565.1, on the reverse strand, counting down.
GCCATGCGGGTTTGCACGGATACGACCGCCGCCGAGATCGCGCGCCTGATCCGGGAGGGCCGGCACGGGCGCATCGGCATCGGCGAGCGCGGCTTGCGCGCCTCGGACATCGCGGTGCTGGTGCGCAGCCACGCGCAAGGCCGGCTTATCCGTCAGGCCCTGGGCGCGCTGGGGGTGGGCAGCGTCGAGCTGTCGCAGGCCAGCGTATTCCATACCGCCGAGGCCGAGGAGATCGAGCGCATCCTGGCAGCGGTGCTGGAGCCCCACCGCGACCGCCTGGTGCGGGGCGCGCTGGCGACCGAAATCATGGGCTTCGATGGACCTGAGATCGCCGCGATTTCGGCCGACGAGAGCCGTCTGCTGGACACCGTGCTGGGCTTCGGCGAGTACCGCGAGCTGTGGCGGGAGCGCGGTTTCGGGCCGATGTTCCGCCGCTTCCTGCATGACGAAGGCGTGGCCCGCCGGGCGCTGGCCCGTCCCGACGGCGAACGCCGCCTCACCAATCTGCTGCACTTGGGCGAGTTGCTGCACCAGGCCCAGGCCGGCCTGACGTCGCCGGACGCCTTGCTGCGTTGGCTGCAGGGGCGGCGGCGCGACACCGCCGCGGCCCCGGATGCCGCCCAGTTGCGGCTGGAGTCCGACCAGAACCTGGTGCAGATCGTCACCATCCACAAGTCCAAGGGGCTGGAGTACCCGGTGGTGTTCTGCCCTTACCTCTGGGATGGATTACGCAACAGCAGAGGCGGGCAGGAAGGCATCGAATACCACGACGAGACGGGCCGGCCGGTGCTCGATTACCGTCCGGCGGCGAAGGACGACGCCGGCATCAAGGGTTTGCGCCGGTTGGAAGACGACGCCGAGACGCTGCGCCTCATCTACGTGGCCCTGACCCGGGCGGTCTACCGCTGCTACCTGTTCGCCGGGAGCTACCGCGCCAAGGATGGCAACTCGGTATCCTATGGCGAAGGCGCCCGCAGTATGCTCAACTGGTTGGTATGCGGGAAAGACTATACGCCCGGGCAATGGCAGGATTCCAAGACCAAGATCGAACCGGCACAGGTGGAAGCCGCCTGGCGGGGCTTGGCGGACTCGGTCGGCGCCGACTTCGGCGTCGAGCCCATGCCGGCGATTCCACGGACGGCAGCATCCGAGCCGACGGCGGACCCCGGCCGGCTGGCGGCGCAGACGCCCCCGCCCCGGGTGCAGGTCGGCTGGTCCATGGGCAGCTTCACTTCCTTGAGCCGGGCCATGGACGCCGGCGCCGAGGGGCGCGACCACGACGCCTTCGCCGCTCCGGTCGGGCCGGACCAGCCGGCGGCAGCACTCCCCGAGAGCGACATCCTGCGCTTCCCGCGCGGCGCATCAGCCGGCATCTGCATCCATCAGTTGTTCGAGCGGGCCGATTTCACCGATCCGGCCGGCTGGGACACGGCCATCGAGCGCGCCCTGGCGATGCAGCCGCAGGGCAGGGAGCCGTCCCTCCCCGCCATGCTGGAAAACCTGCTGGCCGATGTGCTGTCAGCCGATCTGGGCGACGGCTTGCGCTTGAAAGGAATCGGCCGCGGGCAGCGGCTGAGCGAACTGTCCTTCCACATGCCGGCGGAGGGTCTGGACCCGGCGCGCTTGGCCGCGGTGCTGGGCGGCCACGGCTATTCGATCGGCGCGCTGGATTTCCAGACGCTGAGCGGCTATCTGCAGGGCGCCATCGACCTGGTGTTCCGTCACGGGGACAAGTACTACCTGCTGGACTGGAAGTCGAACCATCTCGGCTATGCGCGCGAGGATTACAGCCCGGCAGCGCTGGCGGAGGCCATGGCCCAGGAGCGCTATCACCTGCAATACCTGCTGTACACCGCCGCGCTGAACCGTTACCTCGCCCGGCGCCTGCCGGACTACGACTATGCCACCCATTTCGGCGGGGTGTACTACCTGTTCGTGCGCGGAGTCCGGCCGGCATGGAACGGCGCCGGGGTGTATTTCCATCGGCCCGCCGAATCTTGTATCGCCGCGCTGGATGCCCTGATCGGCGGGAGGGCTGAAGTGTGAGCATGCTGGAACGTGCGGACGGTGGCGGCGAAGCAGTCTCGGCTCCTTCTGCCTTGGGGAGCAGGGCCAGGGATGAGGGCATCTGTTCGCCTCGACATCTGCTGGCCGCCGGCTTCGCCGGTCGCCTCCTGCGCTGGGCGCGCGACGGGGCGCCGGGCTTGGATTCGCCCGAGGTGCTGGAGCGGGCCGCCTTCCTGGCGAGCTTCGCCACCACCGAGGGCCACGTCTGCACCGATCTCGATGCCCTGTCGCAGGCGTTTCCGGAGCGGAGCAAGGACGAGCTGCGGGGTATCCTGCTCGGGTCCGGCGTGGTCGGGAGCCCTTCCGATCCGCCCCGTCCGCTGATCCTCGATGCCGGCGACCGGCTCTATCTCTACCGCTATTTCGACTACGAGCGGAGGCTGGCGCGCACCCTGCGGCGTTTGGCCCATGGCCGCGAGGGGCAGGCGCCGCCGTCCCAAGCGGTGCGGGACCCATTGAACGCCTTGTTTCCGGGGCGGTCCGCCGGTCCCGACTGGCAGAAACTCGCGGCCGCCCTGGCGCTGCTGGGCCGGCTCACCATCATCAGCGGCGGGCCGGGCACCGGCAAGACCACCACCGTGGTGAATCTGCTGGCTTGTCTGATCGCCCAGAATCCGGACTGCCGCATCGCCCTGGCCGCCCCCACCGGCAAGGCGGCGGCCCGCATGCTCGATGCCCTGCGCGAGCGGGCGGCGCATCTGCCGGAGGGCATCCGGGCGAAACTGCCGGATGATGCCTGCACCGTCCACCGCCTGCTGGGGGTGATGCCCGGCAGCGGCAATTTCCGCCACCACGCCGGCAATCCCTTGGCGGTGGATGTGCTGGTGGTCGACGAGGCGTCGATGCTCGATCTGGCGCTCGCGACCAAGCTGGCGGAAGCGGTGCCCGCCAGTGGCAGGCTCATTCTGCTGGGAGACAAGGACCAACTCGCCGCAGTCGAGGCCGGGGCGGTGTTCGCCGAAATCAGCGCCGATCCGGGGCTGTCGCCGGCGGTCATCGAGCAGCTTGCCGCACTGGCGGAAACCGATCCCGCCGGCATCGTCACCGCCGTGCCGGTTCAGGTCACCCCGCTCAAGGATTGCGTGGTCTGGTTCAGCCGGAATTACCGCTTCCGCAGCGATTCCGGGATCGGACGGCTGGCGGCGCGGGTCAACGCGGGAGAGGCCGAGGCCGTGATCGCGGACTTGCGGGCCGGCGGGGACGATGCCGTGACCTGGCGGGAGGACGCCGCCGCGGTTCCTGGCGCGGGCCTGCTCGAGGCGCTGCTGAAGGGCTACGCGGATTATCTGGCCGTCATGCTAGCCGGCCCGGCCGAGCCGCGGGCCGCGTTCGCCGCTTACAACCGCTTCCGTGTCCTGTGCGCGGTGCGCGAATCCCCGCGCGGGGTGAACGCCGTCAACCGCATGATCGCCCGGGAATTCCGCCGCCGTCTCCGGCTGGCGGCGGACGATCGCGTGGAATGGTATCCGGGCCGGCCCGTGATGGTGTTGCGCAACGACTATGTGCTGAAGCTGTTCAATGGCGACATCGGCATCGTTTTGCCCGGGCCGTCCGGCGAGCTGCGGGTGCACTTTCCCGATACCGAAGGCGATTTCCGCGCCATTCCGCCGGCCCGTCTGCCGGAGCACGAGACCGCCTTCGCCATGACCGTGCACAAGTCGCAGGGCTCGGAGTTCGACGAGGTGGCGCTGCTGCTGCCGGACCGGGTCTCGCCGGTGCTCACTCGGGAACTCATCTATACCGGCATCACCCGGGCCAGGCGCGCGGTTTCCCTCATCGGCGGCTCCGCGGTGCTGGCGGAGGCCATCCGCCGCCGCACCGACCGCCATTCCGGTCTGATCGACCGGCTGGGGGAGATTTAGCCGGGGTCGCTAAGGAACCTCTGAACAAACCCTGCGGGTAAGCTATTCCTGCCCAGAACCCCTGAACGCGGAGCCCCGATGAAACAGACCACCTTCGCCTCCTTAGCCTTTGACCGGAAGAAGAAGCAGACCCGGCGTGAGAAGTTCCTGGCCGAGATGGAGCAGGCGGTGCCGTGGCCGGAGTTGCTGGCGGTGATCGAACCGCATGACCCGAAAGCGGGTTGGCGCGGTCGTCAACCGTACCCGTTGGCGACGATGCTCAGGCTTTACTTCCTCCAGCAAGGGTATGCCTTGTCCGACCCGGGCCTGGAAGATGCCCTGTACGAGATCGAATCGATGCGGCGCTTTGCGGGTCTGGAGTTGGCCGATGACGCGCTGCCGGATGAAACCACGATCCTCAACTTCCGGCGCCTGCTGGAACGTCACGAGCTGACGGCGAAGTTGATGAACGCCATCAATGACGTGTTGGAAGCGCGAGGGTTGCTGCTCAAGGGGGGGGCACGATGGTGGATGCGACGATTATCCACGCCGCGCCATCGACGAAGAACAAAGCCAAGACCCGCGACCCCGAGATGCACCAGACCAAGAAGGGCCATCAGTGGTTCTTCGGCATGAAGGTGCACGTGGGAGCGGACGTTCACACCGGCGTCGCCCACACGGTCTCGGTGACACCGGCCCATGCCGCCGACATCAGCCAGTTGCCGAACCTGCTGCGCGAGGACGACCGGCTGATCCTCGGCGATGCCGGCTACGTCAACGACACCTATAAGCGCGCTGCGCGGCAGGCCGGGGTCGTGTGGGGCGTCGCCTTGAAAGCCCGTCCGAAACGGCGCTTGGGGTCGGCACAGAAACGCCGCAATCGGCGAATGTCGTCGATCCGCAGCCGAGTCGAGCACCTTTTTCGGGTGATGAAGCGGCAGTTCGGCTACACCAAGACGCGCTACCGGGGTCTGGCTAAGAACGCCGCCCAGGTGTTTACCCTGATAGGGTTGACCAATCTCTACCTGAAGCGGTACGCATTGATGACCTGACGGGCGAGGTGCGCCCGGAATCCGCCCCGACGGGCGCATCCGGGGGGGGATCGCCACGGTAAGTAAGGAATTTCGGTACCCTTCACCCATTTTCAAAGCCTGATTATCAGCGGGATGTGTTTTTACCGGCCAAATCGGGTTTGTTCAGAGGTTCCCTAAGCGTAAAGAGCGCGGGCCGTCATTCCGGGCTGGAATCCAGTGTCCAGGGATGGCGGGGGCTTCACGTCCCTATGACGGGAAGCCGGAATCCGATCCGGCATGACGCGATGGAGATAAAGAGAGAATCGACTTGAACTGGATCACGCGCTGCCGAAGGCAGTTTTTCATCGTTGCGGTCATCGTCGTCGTCCCTCGCCTATTGTCCGCCGATCCGGGAGGGGCACCGTTCTGGCCGGACACCGGCGCCGGCCGTCTCGCCGCGCTGGCGCTGATCCAGACCCTCAACGCCGAGCTTCTGGCGAGCCGCAGCGCGACACTGGTGCTGGAAAAATGGTGCCGCGATTACCGGCTGGCCGCCGAGCCGCGCATCGTGGCCGAGCGGGCGAGGGGGGGACACAGGGCGCCCGACGCCGAGCAGCTCCAGCGCCTGGGCGTGGCGTCCGCCGCCGAGCTGAAATACCGCCGGGTCCGGCTCAAATGCGGCGGGCGGGTGCTGTCCGAGGCGGACAACTGGTACGTTCCGGCCCGGCTGACGGCCGAGATGAACCGGCTGCTGGATACCACCGACACGCCGTTCGGCAAGGCGGTGGCACCGCTCGAGCCGTATCGCCGGACCTATTCCGCTCGGCTGTTGTGGTCGCCGCTGCCGGACAACTGGGCCGTGGCGGGACGGGACGAGCCGCCAGCCCGGTCTCCGGCCGGGCTGGCCGTTCCCGCGGGACTGTTCGAGCACCGGGCCGTGCTGTATACGCGCGACAATCTGCCTTTTTCCGAAGTGCACGAGGTCTACCAACGGGATGTCCTGGGATTTGCCCCGCGTCTGCCTTGAGCGGGGCCTAAACGGAGGGAGGACAAAAATTGTTGGCAAGAATCGAATGTATCGTTATAATGCGCGCTTCTTGTCGAATTACGACAGGCGCGTAGCTCAGTTGGTTAGAGCACCACCTTGACATGGTGGGGGTCGTTGGTTCGAGTCCAATCGCGCCTACCAAGCATCCCGGGAAGCATCGCAAGGCGATGCTTTTTTGTTTGTGGGTTCGAGTCAAACCGCGAGCGTCGATATCATGCCCGTCGTTACCTTGCCCGACGGTTCCCGCCGGGAATTCGATCATCCCGTCACGTTGCTGCAGGTGGCCGAGTCCATCGGGCCCGGGCTCGCCAAGGCGGCGCTGGCCGGCCGAGTGGATGGCAGGCTCGTCGATCTGTCCCATCGCATCGAAACGGATGCCCAGGTCGCGCTGGTGACCGCGCGTGACCCGGAAGGGGTGGAAGTGATTCGCCATTCCACCGCTCATCTCTTGGCTCAGGCCGTCAAGGCGCTCTATCCTCAGGCCCAGGTGACCATCGGCCCGGTCATCCAGGACGGTTTCTACTACGATTTTTCCTTCGAGCGCCCGTTCACGCCGGAAGACCTGGAGGCGATCGAGGCGAAGATGCAGGAGCTGGCGGCCCAAGCCCTGCCGGTCGAGCGCAAGACCATGCCGCGCGAGGATGCCATCGCCTATTTCCAGGCCATGGGCGAAGCCTACAAGGCCGAGATCATCGAGGCGATCCCCGCGGGCGAGGTCATCTCGCTGTATTCCCAGGGCGAATTCACCGATTTGTGCCGCGGCCCGCATGTGCCGGACACCGGCCGGCTCAAGGCCTTCAAACTGATGAAGATCGCCGGCGCCTACTGGCGCGGCGACTCGCGCAACGAGATGCTGCAGCGCATCTACGGCACGGCCTGGGGCGACAAGAAGGATCTCGCCGCCTACCTGCAGCGGCTGGAAGAGGCGGAACGGCGGGATCACCGCAAGCTCGGCAAGGCGCTGGACCTGTTCCACATGCAGGAAGAGGCGCCCGGCATGGTGTTCTGGCACCCCAAGGGCTGGACCCTGTGGCAGGAGATCGAGCAATACATGCGCCGGGTGTTCCGCGACAACGGCTATCAGGAGATCCGCACCCCGCTGGTCGTGTCCAAGACCCTGTGGGAGCGCTCCGGTCACTGGGAGAAATTCTCGGACGAGATGTTCACCACGGCATCCGAGGAGCGCGACTACGCGATCAAGCCGATGAACTGTCCCTGCCATGTGCAGGTCTACAACCAGGGCTTGAAGAGCTATCGCGACCTGCCGCTGCGGCTGGCGGAGTTCGGCTCCTGCCATCGCAACGAACTGTCCGGCGCCTTGCACGGCCTGATGCGGGTGCGGGGGTTCACCCAGGACGACGCGCACATCTTCTGCACCGAGGAGCAGATCCAGGACGAGGTGTCGCGCTTCATCGACCTGTTGTTCAAGGTCTACGCCGATTTCGGCTTCAGCGACGTCCTCATCAAGTTGTCCACCCGGCCGGAGAAGCGGGTGGGTTCGGACGAGGTCTGGGACAAGGCCGAGCATGCGCTGGAAACGGCCCTGAACGCGAAGGGGCTGGCGTGGGACCTGCAGCCCGGCGAGGGCGCATTCTATGGTCCCAAGATCGAGTTTTCGCTGAAGGACTGCCTGGACCGCGTCTGGCAGTGCGGTACCATCCAGGTGGACTTTTCCATGCCGGACCGGCTCGGAGCCAGCTACGTTGCCGAGGACGGCGCACGCCATGTGCCCGTCATGCTGCACCGGGCGATCCTCGGTTCCATGGAGCGATTTGTCGGAATCCTGACGGAACACTATGCCGGGCACTACCCGTTGTGGCTGGCGCCGGTGCAGGCGGTGGTGATCAACATCACCGACCGGCAGGCCGATTATGCGGAACGGATCGCCCAAGAGTTTGTCTCTAAAGGATTTAGAGTCACGGCCGACTTGAGAAATGAGAAGGTCGGCTTTAAAATCCGCGAACATTCCATGCAGCGGGTACCTTATTTGCTTATCGTTGGCGATAGGGAAGTCGATGCGGGGAGCGTTAGCTTGCGGACGCAAGACGGTAAGGATCACGGCAGTTTCGGGATCGGCGATCTGGTGGTGAAGTTCACCGAGGAATCGACGAAGCGCGCCGTGAGTCATTAACACATCGGAGGACTGGGGTTATCACTGCCAACGACAAGAAAGAGCCGCGACTCAACGAGGAGATCACGGCCCCCGCCGTCAGACTGATAGGCGCGGATGGACAACAGCTCGGGATTGTTTCTTCGCGAGAAGCCAGACAGATGGCCTACGATGCCGATCTGGACCTGGTCGAGATCTCGCCGGGTTCGGACCCGCCGGTATGCCGGGTCATGAACTACGGCAAGTTTCGGTTCGAACAGAACAAGAAGCTTCAGGCTTCCAAAAAGAAGCAGAAGCAGATCCAGATCAAGGAAGTCAAATTCCGTCCGGGTACGGACGAAGGCGACTACCAGGTCAAGCTGCGCAATCTCATTCGCTTTCTGAATGACGGCGACAAGGCCAAGATTACCGTGCGGTTCCGGGGGCGCGAACTGGCCCACCGCGATCTCGGCATGGACCTCTTGAAGCGGATCGAGACGGATCTGGATGAATACGCGTCGGTGGAACAGTTTCCGAAACTGGAGGGGCGGCAGATGAGCATGACGCTTGCCCCGAAAAAGAAAAAGGCTTGATACCTGGAGATTAACGAAATGCCTAAGCTCAAAACCAATCGCGGCGCCGCCAAGCGCTTCAAGCGGACCGGCTCCGGCGGCTTCAAATGCGTGCACTCGCATCGCCGTCATATCCTGACGAAGAAGTCCACCAAACGTAAGCGCCAGTTGCGTAGCCCGGACATGGTGAATCCGTCCGATGTGCGTGCAGTGGCGCGCATGCTGCCGTACACCTAAACAGTCCCGTTACCGAGTCACCGCAAGAGGAATAAGCCATGGCACGAGTCAAGCGCGGAGTGATAGCGCGCGCCCGTCACAAGAAGGTCCTGAAGCAGGCCAAAGGTTATTACGGCGCCCGCAGTCGTGTTTACCGCGTCGCCAAACAGGCGGTCATCAAGGCTGGCCAGTACGCCTATCGCGACCGCCGTCAGAGGAAGCGTCAGTTCCGCGCCCTGTGGATTACCCGCATCAACGCCGGCGCCCGCGAATTCGGCCTGTCCTACAGCCGTTTCATCAGCGGTTTGAAGAAGGCATCCGTCGAGATCGACCGCAAGGTCCTGGCCGATCTCGCCGTCCGCGACAAGGACGCCTTCGCGGAATTGGCCCGCATCGCGCAGGGCTGATCGCTGGCGAGCCGTTTCCGGCGGAGGGTGTGCCTCCGCCGGGCCTCTCTGCTACCCATTAAGAACAGGCCACCGTGAGTTCGTCGCCCGAGTCCACCCTGGAACAAGCCGCGCGTCTGTTGGCCGCGGCCGGAAACGTCGCCGAGCTGGACCAGGTCCGGGTGCGCTATCTGGGCAAGAAGGGCGAGTTCACCGAGCAGATGAAGACGCTCGGATCGTTGTCGCCGGAGGAACGCAAGGAATTCGGCCAGCGCATCAATCGGGTGCGCGATGAATTCCAGTGCTTGCTGGAACGGCGCAAGGCGGCCCTGGAGGCCGAAGCGCTGGCGGTGCGCCTGTCCGGCGAAACCATCGACGTCACGCTCCCCGGCCGCGGCCAGCGGCTCGGCGGGTTGCATCCCGTCACCCTGACCCTGCGCCGCATCACCCAGCTGTTCCGCAGCGTGGGATTTTCGGTGGTCGAGGGACCGGAAATCGAGGACGATTTCCACAATTTCGAGGCGCTGAACATCCCGGCCCATCATCCGGCCCGCGCCATGCACGACACCTTCTATTTCAGCGAGCACATGCTGCTGCGCACCCACACCTCGCCGGTGCAGATCCGGGTGATGGAATCGGGGCAGCCGCCGCTGCGGGTCATCGCGCCCGGCCGGGTCTACCGCTGCGATTCCGACCTCACCCACACCCCGATGTTCCACCAAGTCGAGGGTTTCTGGGTCGACCAAAACGTCAGCTTCGCCGATCTCAAGGGGACGCTGTACGAATTCCTGACCGGCTTTTTCGAGAAGGACTGCGCGGTGCGGTTCCGCCCGTCGTATTTCCCGTTCACCGAACCTTCCGCCGAGGTCGACATCGAGTGCGTGATCTGCGACGGCCAGGGCTGCCGGGTGTGCAAGCACACCGGCTGGCTCGAAGTCATGGGCTGCGGCATGATCCACCCCCGCGTCTTCGAGGCGGTAGGCATCGATGCGGAGCGCTACAGCGGCTTCGCCTTCGGCCTCGGGGTCGAGCGTCTGACGATGTTGCGCTACGGTATCAACGACCTGCGCCTGTTTTTCGAAAACGACCTCAAGTTCCTGCGGCAGTTCAAGCCGTTCTGATTCCAAAAGTTCCCGCCGAAGAGCCGACATGCGCCTGAGCGAAGCCTGGTTACGCCAATACGTCAATCCCGCGGTAGACACGGCCGGGCTGGTCCACCAGTTGACCATGGCCGGGCTGGAGGTCGACGGCGCCGAGCCCGCGGCGGCCGATTTCAGCGGCGTGGTGGTGGCCCGGATCGTGGAAGCGGCCCCGCATCCGGAGGCCGACCGTCTGCAGATCTGCCGGGTCGAAGCCGGTCGAGGCGAGCTTCTGCAGATCGTCTGTGGCGCGGCCAATGCCCGTGCCGGCTTGGTGGCGCCGCTGGCGACCGAAGGCGCGGTGTTGCCCGGTCCCACGGCGATCAAACGCTCCCGCCTGCGCGGCGTCGAATCCTTCGGCATGCTGTGCTCGGCCAAGGAGCTAGGCATCGATGAGAATGCCTCGGGCTTGCTGGAGCTGCCGCCCGATGCCCCCGTGGGCGCCGACATCCGCGACTATCTGCAGCTCGACGACCGGATTCTGGAAATCGATCTCACCCCGAACCGTGCCGATTGCCTGAGCGTGGAGGGCATCGCCCGTGAAGTGGCGCTGATCAACCGTCTGCCATTCCAGGGCGTCGAAGCGGGAGCGGCGGCGGTGGGCAGCGACCGGCGGCTGGCCGTGCATCTGGATGCGCCCGAAGCCTGCCCGCGCTATCTCGGCCGGGTCATCGCCGGTATCGACGCCAAGGCGGAAACCCCGCTGTGGCTGAAGGAGCGTCTGCGCCGCAGCGGGCTGCGCAGCCTGGGGCCGGCGGTCGACGTCACCAACTATGTGCTGCTCGAGCTGGGCCAGCCCCTGCATGCCTTCGACCTGGCGAAGCTTTCCGGCGAGATTCATGTGCGTTGCGGCCATGAAGGCGAGTCGCTGAAGCTGCTGAACGGTGAGGAAATCACCCTCTCCCCGGACGTACTGGTCATCGCCGATGCCGAAAAGGCCCTGGCGCTGGCCGGCATCATGGGGGGCGAATACAGCGCGGTGAGCGAGGGCACCACGGATATCTTTCTGGAATGCGCGTTTTTCTCGCCTGCCCTCATCATGGGCAAGGCGCGGCGGTTCGGCCTGGCGACGGACTCTTCCCACCGCTTCGAACGCGGCGTCGATCCGGCGTTGCAAACTCGGGCCATCGAGCGGGCTACGGCCTTGCTGCTGGAGATCGCCGGCGGCCGGGCAGGTCCCATCACGGAAAGCGTCCACAGCGACTTGCTGCCGGTTCGCCCGCCGATTCGTCTGCGGGAGAAGCGGATCGAGCAACTGCTCGGCCTGGCCCTGGCCCGCGACGAGATCGCGGACATCCTGAACCGCCTCGGCATGAACGTCGCTCCCGACGATCAGGGCTGGACAGTCACCCCGCCGAGCTTCCGCTTCGACATCGCTCTGGAAGCCGACCTCATCGAAGAAATCGGTCGCGTCTACGGTTACGACAACATCCCCCGGCGCCGCCCCGCCGTGGCCTCGGCCATGCAGCCGGCATCGGAAACCGTGCTCGGGCTGGATCGGGTCAAGGACATGCTGGCCGACCGCGGTTACCAGGAAGTCATTACCTACAGCTTTGTATCATCCGAGCTTCAGCGGCGGATCGATCCGCAACTCGAACCCGAAACACTGCTGAATCCGATTTCGGCCGAGCTGGCGGTGATGCGGACCAGCCTGTGGACGGGATTGCTGGATACCGCACAGAAAAACTTAAGCCGGCAGCAGGAGCGGGTGCGCATTTTCGAAACGGGGCTCAAATTCGTAAGGCGCGGCGGAACCCTGGAGCAGCGCAACACCCTGGCCGGTCTCGTGCTGGGGGCGGTGCTCGACGAGCAATGGGGGGAGAAGGGCAGGCGGGCGGACTTTTTCGATGTGAAAGGCGACGTCGAGGCTATACTGGGCTTGACCGGCAGGGCATCGGTTCGTTTCCGGTCGGCCGCCCATCACGCCCTGCATCCCGGCCAGACGGCCGAGATCGTGATCGGCCATGTCGGCGCCGGCTGGTTGGGCATGCTGCATCCGCAGTTCGAGCGCGAACTCGGCTTCGAGCAGCCGGTTTTCCTGTTCGAGCTCGACGTCGGAGCGCTGCTGCAACGCGATCTGCCGCGGTTTGCGCCCTTGTCCCGCTTCCCCCACGTGCGGCGGGATTTGGCGTTGGTCGTGGAGCGGGCGGTGCCTGCCGCGGATCTGCTGGAAGCCGTCGCCGCGAGCGGCGGTACCCTGGTTCGCGACACGGTGCTGTTCGACGTTTATCAGGGGGCCGGGGTGGAGGCAGGCAAGAAGAGCCTGGCGCTCGGCGTCATCCTGCAGGATGCGGAGGATACGTTGACCGACGACCGGGTGGATGCGGTCATGGCCCGGATCGTGGAACGGTTGGCGACTGATTTTGGTGCGAAATTGAGAGAATGAGGCAATGGCGCTAACCAAAGCGGATATGGTCGAAAGGTTGTTTGCCGAGCTTGACATGAACAAGCGCGATGCAAAGGAGCTGGTCGACCAGTTTTTCGAGATCATCAAGGCGTCGCTGGAAAGCGGGCGTTCGGTAAAGCTCTCCGGTTTCGGCAACTTCGATCTGCGTGATAAGCGCCAGCGTCCCGGCCGGAATCCGAAAACCGGCGAAGAGATTCCGATTACCGCGCGACGCGTGGTGACCTTCAAAGCGGGCCAGAAACTCAAGGCCACGGTCGAGGGGCTCCAGGACGAAGGCGAAAATTCGTCCGGCGCATCGCAAAGCGAGGATGTCTGACTCGGGCTCGGTCGCCGGCGGCCCAACGCCTGAAGAGGCTCGGTCATCACCATTCTTGGTGGCTGTCCGGCCCATGCCCACGGGCCACGGCGCAACGCAAGGGCCCCGCCCACAAGGCCTCGTTGGCCGGATGGTCAGGCAGCTGTCCCATGGCGAACGGCTTGCGGTTTGGCATTCGCAAACACAAGCCGGTGGCCTTGCCGCTCTCAAGATATCCCCGTTCGCAAACGGTTTGGATCAAGTGACGGCGTTTTCTTGGGTTTTCATACCGGAGTCGGCGCCAACTCCGGAAAAAAATACGCCGGCTTCGGTCGAGATGAGGCGTTTCAATTCTGCGGATAGGGACTCGATCGCCCATCAGTGCGTTTCGAGACCAATGTGATCCGGGGTTTCGTGGATGTCTTGATTCGCGAATCGCGCCTGCACTCGGGGCAGGCATAGACTTGCATGTCCTGGTTGGCCTTGTAGGAATAGGATATCTGCCATGTGATGTCCACACGGAACACGCACCCGCAGAATCCGCAGGTTTGCCGAAAATTGCTGGCGGTAAGAAGATGATCGCTGAATGCTAGGTTCATAGATGGTATTTCAACCTCTGGAGTTTGAATCGTAGCCCACCTGTCCTTGGATAGCCTATCGAGTGGCGAATAGTCACTTCGAATCGAAGTGGAGTTCATGTCCGACCCCCCCCACCCGGAAAAGCCGAACCGGAAGGATATTGCTCTATCCCGCCGTGTGGGAGAAGGTTTTCCTTACTGGCAAAGGCTTCCTGGCGCCGAGTTAAGCGTGGGATTGCCAAAAAATCGGGTGTCGGAACCAATAATCGTAGGGTTCTTTCGCTGTACAGATAGGCCACACGAATTTCTCCCGTTCTCTTTTCCGCCTTAAGCCTCCGCGAAAGGCGGGGTAGCTGTTATCGAGGGCCAGCGTTCAGGTGTGCGTGAGCTGATGTTTGTTTTCCACCACATCGGACGCCTGCCTTTGCGAAAAGGCCATGAAAGTTGTCCTGTTCGGGGCTGGGCGGGCCGGGGATGGCCGTGTCGGTGATCCGGCCCTGAATGGCCATGGAGCGCCTCCCCGGGGTTCATCCCGCCTTGCACAATGCGCCTTCACCGAAGAAATGTCCATAAGATCGTCTTTCCGCATCCTGGGGAAAGACAAGGGTGATTGATCCGGTTCATCGAGGATCGGGCGTTTTCCCGAGGCGAACCCTTTACGCTCCCCGAGGGGCGGTCCGATTCAACATGCCGAACAGAAACCGGAAATGAAATCCGATCCCCGCCAGCACACTGATATGCAGCAGCTCGTGAGGCCCGATCACCCCCGGGATGAGGATGGGCATCCGGAGAAATTCCAGCACACCCCCGACGGTGTATGACAAGCCACTGAAAACCAGGGGCCTGACCAAAGCGCCGCCGTAGCGTCGCCAAAGTGTGATGCCCGATGCCAGGCCGATCCAGCCAAGGCTCAGATATAACGTCAATCCCAGCCATTCCGGAATGCTGTCGAAGAAGATGACCTTGAGCGTGATGCCCGTCGTGGCGAGAGTCCAGATCAATAGCAACACACCCCAGCGTCCCCACCCCGTGAACAGAATCCCATGGACGGGGGTGAAACTTCCGGCGATCAGCACGAAAATCCCGGCATGATCCAGCCGCTGCAGCACCGTATGGCCAGCTCCGCCCGGGGCGAGCAGATGATAAACGCCGCTCATGGACAGGAGAAAAACGCAGGAAACCACAAAGACTGCCAAGACGACCAAGCGCGTCATGCTCCCCTGGCCTCGGCGCAGCAACAAGACTCCCAGGACGGCGAATAGGCCGGCACTCAACAAATGGCTGATGGAACTGACCGGCTCGGCAAAGCCCGGAATGGAATAGGTGTACATGGTTGGCTTCCCGTGTGGACTCCAAGTGTTTGAACAGGATTTCGGTGACGATAACATGCAGGGAGACGGGCGCGTTCCTCAGGACGGGCGGCAGTTTGCTGCCGGGCGGGCGGCGGCGGTCCACGTTCATGACCCCGACGGCGGCGAGGAGGGTCGAGGTCGCGCCGTCCAGCACGCCCGCTGCTGCGATGCCGCCCCGTCCGATCGTGACGTGAGCCTGCATGGCGAGTTCGTTTGGCATTTCCGCGGCGCCGGGATAGGCTGCCTTGTGGCCGAGTTTCCGGAGTCTGCGCAGGAAGCGGATTTTTCTCCGCGCTCCTTGGCCCTCCGCCGGCGAGATCGGCGCCGAGCTGATTCGGCAGGTCCGCGGCACGCCGCTCGCGACGGAACAGGCGACCGCGACGGACTGGAAGGTCGGGATGCCCAGCTTGCCGCACACCAGTCATGCTTGTGCTCGTTCTCTGGGGATCGGGAAACGAAGGCGGCACGCGGCCTGCCTGGGGCGCAGTTTGTTATAGTATGACAAAATACTCAGTTTTTTGATGTCCGGAACAGACATGGCGTCAGGCAAGCCGATCGAAGTCGGGATTGTAGGCGGCACCGGTTATACCGGTGTGGAATTATTGCGGATACTGGCGCTGCATCCCGGCGTGCACATCCGCGCGGTTACTTCCCGCGCGGATGCCGGGAGGCCGGTGGCCGATCTGTATCCCAATCTCCGCGGCTACGTGGATGCGGTCTTCAGTGAACCCGCGGCCGAGGATCTCGGCGCCTGCGACGTGGTGTTCTTCGCCACGCCCAACGGCATCGCCATGAAGTCGGCGCCGGTGTTGCTGGAGCAAGGCGTCGTCGTCATCGACCTGTCGGCGGATTTCCGCCTGAAGGACGCGGACGAATGGGCGCGCTGGTACGGCGAACCGCATGCCTGCCCCGAGCTGCTGGACGAGGCGGTGTACGGCTTGCCGGAAATCCGGCGCGATTCGATCCGCTCGGCACGCTTGATAGCCAATCCCGGCTGTTATCCCACGGCGGTGCAGCTCGGGCTGATGCCCTTGCTGGAAAACCGGCTGGTGGTAACGGACCGGCTCATCGCCGACGTGAAATCCGGTGTCAGCGGCGCCGGGCGCAAGGCTGAAATGCCGCTGCTGATGAGCGAAACCGGCGAGAGCTTCAAGGCCTATGCCGTGGCGGGGCACAGGCATTGGCCGGAAATCGTGCAAGGTCTGGTGCAGATGGCCGGCGAGCCGGTGGGACTGACCTTCGTGCCGCATCTCCTGCCGATGATCCGCGGCATCCATGCGACTCTCTACGCCGCGGTGATCGACGAACCGGGTGACGTGCAGCAGCTGTACGAGCAGCGTTACCGCGACGAGCCTTTCGTCGACGTGCTGCCGCCCGGCAGCCACCCGGACACGCGCAATGTGCGCGGCTCCAACCGCTGCCAGATCGCGGTGTTCGAGCCCCAGGGGAGCGGGCAGATCGTGGTGCTGTCGGTGATCGACAACCTGGTCAAGGGCGCCGCGGGCCAAGCGGTGCAGAACATGAATCTCAGATTCGGCTTCGAGGAGACCACCGGCCTTCAAGCCATCGGCCTGTATCCATGAAAACCACCCATCCGTCCATTCTCGAGACCTTGACCACGGTGCGCGATTACATCCGCTGGGGTGCGACGCGTTTCGCCGAAGCCGGTGTGTTTTTCGGCCATGGCACCGCGACCGCGCTGGATGAGGCGGCCGCGCTGGTCATGCATGTGATCCGCCAGCCACACGACATGCCCTCGGGCTATTTCTCCGCCGTGCTGACGTTCGAAGAGCGCGAGCGCATCCTGCACCTGATCGACCGGCGGATCGAGGAGCGGGTGCCTTTGGCCTATCTGACCCACGAAGCCTGGTTTGCCGGTCTGAAATTCTATGTGGACGAGCGCGTGCTGGTGCCGCGTTCTCCCCTCGCCGAACTGATCGAAAACCAGTTCCAGCCCTGGCTGGAGCCGGACGCGGTCGACGGCGTGCTCGATCTGTGCACCGGCAGCGGCTGCATCGCCATTGCCTGCGCCAAAGCCTTCCCCCGGGCGCGGGTGGACGCCGTGGACATTTCCGGCGGCGCGTTGGAAGTAGCGCGGATGAATGTCCGTGCCCATGGCCTCGAAGAGGCCGTGCGGCTGGTGCATTCGGACCTGTTCCAGCAGCTCGAGGGGGGCCGCTACGATCTGATCGTGAGCAATCCGCCTTACGTGAATCTGCAGGAATGGCGCGATCTGCCTTCCGAGTACCATGCCGAGCCCAGGCTCGGCTTGGCGTCGGGCGAGGATGGGCTGGACTGCGTGCGCCGCATCCTCGCCGGCGCCGCCGACCGGCTCGAGCCGGATGGCGTCCTGGTGGTGGAGGTCGGCTCCAGCGCCGAAGCGCTGGTGGCGTTCTACCCGGAAGTCGACTTCCTCTGGCTGGATTTCGAGCACGGCGGCGACGGCGTTTTCCTGTTGACCGCCGCCCAGGTCGAAAGGCATCGGGACCTGTTCGAGCGTTCCCTCGATCCGGGAACGGCGGCCACCGGCAAGACCCTCCAATAAGCATAGCGAGAAACCATGTCCGGAAACACCATCGGCAAGCTGTTCACCGTCACTTCATTCGGCGAAAGCCACGGCCCCGCGCTCGGCTGCATCGTCGACGGCTGCCCGCCCGGACTCGCGCTATCCGAGGCCGATCTGCAGCACGACCTGGATCGCCGCCGGCCGGGTCAGTCCCGCCATACCACCCAGCGGCGCGAGTCGGACACCGTCAAGATCCTCTCCGGCGTGTTCGAGGGACGCACCACCGGCACGCCGATCGGCCTCCTGATCGAAAACGAGGACCAGCGCTCCAAGGACTACGCCAGCATCGCCGATCGCTTTCGGCCCGGCCATGCCGACTACACCTACCACATGAAATACGGCTTCCGCGACTACCGCGGCGGCGGACGTTCCTCGGCGCGCGAAACCGCGATGCGGGTGGCGGCGGGGGGCATCGCCAAGAAATACCTGCGCGAGCGTTTAGGAATCGAAATTCGCGGCTACCTGGCCCAGCTCGGCCCGATCCGGCTCGATCCGCTCGACTGGCGCGCCATCGACCACAACCCGTTCTTCTGTCCCGATCCTGCCAAGGTACCCCAGCTGGAAGCCTACATGGATGCCTTGCGGAAAGAAGGCGACTCCGTCGGCGCGCGGGTCAACGTCGTGGCGAAGGGCGTGCCGCCCGGTCTGGGCGAACCGATCTTCGACCGGCTCGACGCCGAACTGGCGTACGCGCTGATGAGCATCAACGCCGTCAAGGGCGTGGAAATCGGCGCCGGTTTCGCCTGCATCGAGGCCAAGGGTTCGGTATTCCGCGACGAGATGAGTCCGGAGGGATTCCTCGGCAATTCCGCCGGCGGCATCCTGGGCGGGATTTCCAGCGGCCAGGACATCGTCGCCAGCATCGCCCTCAAGCCTACCTCCAGCCTCCGCATCCCCGGCCGTTCGGTGAACCTCCAGGGCGAACCGGTGGAAGTCATAACCACCGGCCGCCATGACCCTTGCGTCGGCATCCGCGCCACGCCTATCGCCGAGGCGATGATGGCCATCGTGCTGATGGATCACTATCTGCGCCACCGCGGGCAGAACCAGGACGTCGTGCGCACCCTCGATCCCCTTCCCCCCAGCGCGCTCTAGTCCGGTCCGCCCATGCCCGGCACCGTGCCGTACTGGCGGCTCTCCGGCCTGTATCTTTGGTACTTCGCGGCGCTGGGCACTTTTCTGCCGTACTGGCCGCTTTACTTGCAGGCCCGTGGCCTCGGCCCGCAGGACATCGGCATCGTCATGGCGATCATGGCGGCTACCCGCATCGTGGCGCCCAACTGCTGGGGCTGGCTGGCCGATCATTCCGGGCGCGACCTGTTCCTCATCCGCCTGGCCTGCCTGCTCGCGTTTCTCGGCTTTACCCTGATCTTCGTGCTTCCCGGCTACGGCGGGCTGTTGTCCGTGGTGGCGTTGTCCGGTTTCTTCTGGAACGCGTTCCTGCCCACCCTGGAGTCGCTGAACCTGGCCTTGCTGAAGGGCGATGGCAGGGGTTACAGCCGGATCCGGCTATGGGGTTCGGTCGGGTTCATCCTGGGCGTGCTCGCGGTGGGCGCGGCGCTCGAAGCCCGGCTCGCCATCGGGTGCCTGCCGCAGGTGCTGGTGCTGCTGTTCGCGCTGATGTGGCTGTCCAGCCTCGCCATTCCGGGCGGTGCGCGGGTGGTTCACGAACCTTCGCACGATACCTTGTTCATGATCGTCAAAAGGCCGGAAGTGATCGGTCTGCTGGCGACCTGTTTGCTGATCCAGATGGCCCACGGGCCGTATTACAGCTTCTATTCGGTGCATCTGGAGAACCACGGCTTCGACCGCTCCAGGACCGGCCAGCTGTGGGCCTTGGGCGTGGTGTCGGAGATCGTCCTGTTTCTGATCCTGCCGGTGATCCAGGCCCGCGTCTCGCTGCGCGCCATCCTGCTCGCAAGCATCGCCTTGACCGTCTTGCGCTGGTTGCTGATCGGCCGCTACGCCGAATGGCTGGGAGTCCTGGTTTTCGCCCAAGTGCTGCATGCCGCCAGCTTCGGGGCGTTTCACGCCGTCTCGATCGCCCTGGTGCACCGCTATTTCCAGGGGCGCAACCGCCATCGCGGCCAGGCGCTTTTCACCAGCCTGAGCTACGGTGTGGGCGGCGCGCTGGGGAGCTTCGCCAGCGGCTACGCCTGGGCCGATGTCGGCGCCGAGGCGGTTTATGCCGGCGCTGCGGCGGTATCCTTGATCGCCTTGATCATCGCCTGGCTGTTGGTGGATCGGCGCCGCTAGCGCCTTGACGCGGTATTTCCCAGTCCGCCACCGGTCCCGGCACGATGCGGAAGGAGGGGTGCGGTTCCGGCCGCTCGACCGTCTCCAAGGGTTCAAGCCAGGCGGGGGCGCGCGTCCGTAGCTTCGCTTTGAGATGCGCCCATTCGTAGGCGAGCTGGCCGTCCGTGGCCGTCATTGGCGCCGGCTTCTGGCAGGGGGCGATCTTGCCCGCGTCGAAGCGGTAGCCCCGGCGCTCGGCTTCTGCGTGGACGGCCCGTAGATAGTGCATGATCGCCGCTCCGGGGTCGGGCGTTTCGCGGAACCGGGTCAACTGGGGGTGATGGGTATAGCCGCGCGTCAGCCCTTTCAGCACGGCTTGCGCCAGCAGGGCTTCGCGCCAGAGCGCGACCAGGCCTTTGGCGTCCAGGTAGCAGGGATGCAGGGTCCAAAGCCGCATGGCCGAACCCGGTTCACTCCCGCTGCAGCCGCAAGGCGTTCAGCACCACACCGGCCGAGCTTGCCGCCATCGCGGCGGAGGCGGCCATCGGATGGAGCTTCCCAAAAGCGGCCAGCGGGATGGCGACGAGGTTGTAGCCGAACGCCCAGGACAGGTTCTGGCGGATCACCCGTAGCGTACGGCCGCTCAGTTCCATGGCCTCAGCCGCCTTGGCGATGTCGCCGGTGAGGAGCGTCAGGTCGGCGCTCTGCTTGGCGATGTCGGTGCCGCCGCCGACCGCCAGGCCGACGTCGGCCGCGGCCAGGGCGGGGGCGTCGTTGATGCCGTCGCCGATCATGCCGACCCGCTCGCCGCGGGCCTGCAAATGGCGGACGATTTCCAGCTTGCGGCCGGGGCGTGCTCCCGCCTCGATCCGGTCGATGCCGACCAGGGCGGCGATGTGTTCGGCGGCGGGGACGACGTCGCCCGTCACCATGAGCGTCCGTATTCCCCGCCGGTGCAGGCGGGCGACGGCCTCCGCGGCATCGGGCCGGGGCCGGTCGGCGACGCCGAGCACGGCGGCGGCGTGCCCGTCCAGCGCGACGAATACCGGGGTCTTGCCCTGCCTGCCCAGCTTCCGCGCCGCATCGCGGAGGTTCCGGCCGCTCTCGATCTTGTGCTTATCGAGCCAGCGCTGATTGCCGATCAGTACTTCGTGGCCCTCGACGACGGCGGCGATGCCCGAGCCGGGTTCGACCCGGAACTCGGCCGGTTCGGGCCACGCCAAGCCCAATGTCGCGGCGTGGGC
Organism: Methylococcus geothermalis; assembly: GCF_012769535.1. Lineage (NCBI taxonomy): Bacteria > Pseudomonadati > Pseudomonadota > Gammaproteobacteria > Methylococcales > Methylococcaceae > Methylococcus > Methylococcus geothermalis. The sequence continues at coordinate 3,169,150 of NZ_CP046565.1, read as the reverse complement.
AAGAATGGCGTTGCCGATGAAGTGCTCGGAATGCGATTCCGCACCGGCGGCGAGCCGCAGCAGCGCCGCTTCGTCCAGATCGGAGACCTTGGCGAAGTCGGTGATCCTCGGCCTGCCCTCGGTGAGGGTGCCGGTCTTGTCGAATACGACGACGGTCAGGCCGGCCGCGGTTTCCAGACTCTCGGCGTTACGGATGAAGATGCCGCGCCGCGCCGCCTGTCCGGTGCCGACCATCACGGCGGCCGGCGTCGCCAGTCCCAGCGCGCAAGGGCAGGCGACCAGCAGTACGGTGATGGCATGGCTGAGCGCCGTACCGAAGCCCGCGCCTGCCGCCATCCAGCCGAAGAAGGTAGCGCCGGACACCGCCATGACGGCGGGCACGAAATAAGCCGACAGCCGGTTGACCGTGCGCTGAATCGGCAGCCGGCTGGTCTGTGCCTGTTCCAGCGTGCGCAGGATGCCCGAGAGGACGGTGTCCGCGCCCACCGCGCTGACCCGGATCTGCAGTGCGCCATTGCCGTTGATGCAGCCGCCGGTGACCCGGTGGCCGGTTTCCTTGACCACCGGCAGGCTCTCGCCCGTCACCATGGATTCGTCCACCGCCGACAGCCCGTGGACGATTTCGCCGTCGGCGGGGATACGCTCGCCGGGCCGCACCAGCACCAGGTCGCCGACCCGGACTTCGTCGATGGCGAGGCTCAGGGCCCGCGCTCCCCGGAGGACCGTCGCCGTCTGCGGCTGCAGTTCGACCAGTTGGCGGATGGCCTGGTGTGCCTGGCCGCGGGCCTTCTCCTCCAGATAACGGCCCATCAGCACGAAGGAGATGACGCCCGCCGCCGCCTCGAAGTAATAGCCGCCGCGCCCGGTCGCCAGGGAGAAGAAGCTGTAGGCGTAGGCCGAGCCGACGCCGGCGGCGACCAGCGTATCGGTGCTGGCCGAGCGGCGCCGCGCCAGTTGCCAGGCTTTGTCGAAGAACTCCCGTCCGCTGCCCAGCAGCAGCGGCGCCGACACGGCGAGCTGCATCCAGCCCATCAGCCGGGAACGCGGCGCGAACAGGCCGATCAGGAAGGTCGGCACGCTGAATACCAGCGACCAGAAACAATGCCGCCAGGCCTTGCCGATGCGGGCTTTTTCCCGCGCCAGCAAAGCCCGGCGCTGCGCCACGCTGTCCATCGGCTGGGGCCGATACCCGAGCCGGCGCAGTGTCCCGTACAGATCGTCCCGGCTCATCGACGTCAGCACCTGGGCGGTTTCCGTCGCGAAATTGACGCTGGCCGAAGCCACCCGCGGATCGCGCCGCAGCAGCATCTCGATCAACAGCGCGCAGGACACGCAGCTCATGCCCTCGACCGCGACGTTGAACTCGTGCAGCGGCGGCCTGGGGCTCATCTCCCGGCTGACCGCGGCGGCGAGAGCGGGGGAGGTGGAGGGGGAGGGGGAAGGCCCCAGATTGGCCAGGACCGTTTCGAGGAAAGCCTGAAGCTCTACTGCCGGTATCGCCGCCGGATCGAAATGGACGGTCACCGAACCCAGCGCCGGTACCACCCGGACCCGCTTCACCGCCGGATGCTTGCGCAGCAGCACGCCGAAAATGTGGATACGCTCGGCCTGTTTCCGCAGGACGGGCGCCACGGCGCGCAGGCGGGAGCGGGTCTGGTGGACGATTTGAAAGTGTTCGAGCGTCTTCGATTCGGCGGCCATGCCTGCGGGACCTCGTGGGTAGGCGGGAAGGCCATTATAGTCATGCGAACCCGGATGAACGACGGCGGGCGGCTGGCACATCGGCAGGCTGCACCTGCGTCCTCATGTGCCCCTTGCCTCCCCTGCAATCCGTTTGAGTTTTTCGGTCCAGCCGCGCCTCCTCGAAGCGGGACGTTTTCGTCTTTCACATCGCGTCCATCGATTCTTCCTATCATTGGCCGCCCGAAAGACAGGGGGAGGGTGATGATGAGTTGAAAAGAGAGGAACAGGCAAGAATCGGGTAGAAACGTGAAAGAGATCAGTTGGTGAGAGGGAAAACCGTGCTGAAGCCATGACATGAAAGAACAGGACAAAATGGGAGGTTTCCGTCATGATCCTGCCGCTGCCCGCACGCATCCGTACCGGAGCGGGGCGGTTGCGCGAGCATTTCGGCGGCGAATACGAGGCTTATGGCGCCAGAACGTCGCCGACCGCTCCGGGGCCTTTACTGGGAGCAGCCAGCGACGGTGCGGCGGTTCACTGCCCGCGAATCGGCGAACCCGCCGCTTCCAACGCCGCCAGCTCGGCATCCGAAAACACCCGCGACCGCGTCAGGAAACGAAGGCCTTCCGGCCCTTCCAGCGAAAACATGCCGCCCCGGCCCGGCACGACGTCGATCAGCAGCTGCGTATGCTTCCAGTAGTCGAACTGGGCTGCGGACATGTAGAACGGACATCCTCCGATCTCTCCCAGCCGCACGTCCGAGTCGCCGACCAGGAATTCCCCGAGCGGATAGCACATGGGGGCGCTGCCGTCGCAGCAGCCGCCGGACTGGTGGAACATCAGCGGGCCGTGCCTTGCGGCCAGCCGTTCGATCAAGGCCAGGGCGGCGGGGCTTGCCACCACCCGCGCCGGTGCGTCGGGAGTTGTCAGAACAGGCCCACTGCCTTCGGGCTGTAGCTGACCAGCAGGTTCTTCATCTGCTGGTAATGAGCGAGCATCATCTTGTGGTTCTCGCGGCCGATGCCGGACTGCTTGTAGCCGCCGAACGCGGCATGCGCCGGATAAAGGTGGTAGCAGTTGACCCAGACGCGCCCCGCATGAATGCCCCGTCCCATGCGGTAGGCCCGGTTGATGTCGCGGGTCCAGATGCCGGCGCCGAGTCCGTACAGCGTGTCGTTGGCGATCGCCAGCGCCTCTTCGTCGTCCTTGAAGGTCGTCACCGACAGCACCGGGCCGAAGATTTCTTCCTGAAATATGCGCATGCGGTTGTGGCCCCGGAATACCGTGGGTTTCACGTAGTAACCGCCGCGCAGGTCGCCATCCAGCAGGTTGCGCTCGCCGCCGATCAGGCATTCGGCGCCTTCCTGCTTTCCGATCTCGAAGTAGGAAAGGATCTTCTCGACCTGCTCTTCGGACGCCTGGGCGCCGACCATCGTCTCCGCGTCCAGCGGGTTGCCCTGTTTCATGGCCGCGATCCGTTTCAAGGCATGGTCCATGAAGCGATCGTAGATGGATTCGTGGATCAGGGCGCGGGAAGGGCAGGTGCAGACTTCGCCCTGATTGAGCGCGAACATCGCAAGCCCTTCCACCGCCTTGTCGAAGAAGTCGTCCTCCCGCGCGCAGACGTCGGCAAAGAAAATGTTCGGCGACTTGCCGCCGAGTTCGAGCGTCACCGGGATGATGTTCTGCGAGGCGTACTGCATGATCAGCCGGCCGGTCGTCGTCTCCCCGGTGAAGGCGATCTTGGCGATGCGCCGCGAGGAAGCCAGCGGTTTTCCCGCCTCCAGGCCGAAACCGTTGACGACGTTCAGCACGCCGGGCGGCAACAAGTCGCCGATCAGTTCCAGCAGCACCATGATCCCCATCGGGGTCTGCTCGGCCGGCTTCAGCACCACGCAGTTGCCGGCGGCCAGGGCGGGGGCGAGCTTCCAGGCCGCCATCAGGATCGGGAAATTCCAGGGGATGATCTGTCCCACCACCCCGAGCGGTTCGTGGAAGTGGTAGGCGACGGTGTCGGCGTCGAGTTCGCCGATGGAGCCCTCCTGCGCGCGGATGCAGCCGGCGAAATAGCGGAAATGATCGATCGCCAGCGGGATGTCCGCGGCCCGGGTCTCACGGACCGGTTTTCCGTTGTCCCAGGTTTCCGCCAGCGCCAGGGTTTCCAGGTGGGCTTCCATGCGATCGGCGATGCGGTTCAGGAGGTTGGCCCGGACGGTGGCGGAGGTTCGGCCCCAGGCGGCGGCAGCGGCATGGGCAGCATCCAGGGCCAGCTCGACGTCATCCGCGGTGGAACGGGCGACCTTGCCGAGCGGTTTACCGGTGACCGGCGTCAGGTTCTCGAAGTATTCCCCCCGGACCGGCGGGACCCAGCGGCCACCGATGAAATTGTCGTAACAGGGTTTGAATGGCGATTCGGTCTTCATGGCGTAACTCCTTCCGGCGGGCGTTTGCGGTCGGCGATGGGGCCTGGATTCCCCAGGGGATACCAAGCTGTTCGATGTTTCTTCGGCGACCGGACTGTATCGGCGAATCGGGCGGGCTTCAAGCCCTGGTATCCGCGCCCCTTTCGTTCTCCAGGGCCTTGTCCACGATGTCCTTGTGCAGCTGCAGCGCGCTGGGGTGGATGTCCTGGTATGCCGGTCGACCTTTTCCTTGAGCGCGAAAGCCCTCGGAAGCCTCAGCGTCCTCGCCGGACAGCCCCTGGAAGCCGCTGGTCTGTTACGATGATCCGGGTTTGCGATCGATTCGGGCGACAAGTAGCCCGCAAGTTGAATCGGGTCCGGCGCGCCGGACTTTCCATGACGATGAAGCCATGATCATTTATCTACACGGTTTTTGTTCGTCGCCTTTGTCCGAGAAAGCCCGTCTCCTCGCGCGACGCATGGCGCAGCGCGGGCTGGCGGATCGGTTCTGGTGCGAGCAGCTTCCGGCCGGCCCGCGCCAGGCCATCGAGTTCGTAGCGGGAGTCCTGGCGAAGTGCCGGACGCGTCCCGCTCTCGTGGGAAGTTCGCTGGGCGGCTACTACGCCACCTATCTGGCCGAGAAGCACGACCTGCGCGCGGTGCTGATCAATCCCGCCGCTTTCGCCTATCAAAACCTGGTTCCGGCGGTGGGGCCGCAGCGGAATCTCTACACCGGCGAGCCTTTCGAGTTCACCGAACGGCACCTGGCCGAGCTGGCGCAGCTCGAAGTGACGAGGCTTAGCCGGCCCGAGCGCTTCTGGCTGATGGTGGAAACCGGCGACGAAGTGCTCGATTACCGCGAGGCCGTCGAAAAATACGCGGGCGCAAGGCAGACCGTGATCGAGGGCGGCGATCACAGTTTCCGCCATTTTGCCGATTATCTGGACGCGATCATCGACTTCGCGCTGACGCCTTGAGCTCCAGCGTGCCGGGCACCCGGTCGCGCCGGCGGCGCCTACCGGGCCAGGGAACCCGCTTGGCCGTCTGCGGGTTCGCCCCGCGGCTCGCGTAGGGCGGAACCGGCTCCATCGGGTTCTGCCACCGATACCGGACGCTGATTTTGGCGGATCGCCTTTCGGCATCCGCCCCACGAGGGGCTACGACGGCCGCCGGGTTAGACCCATACCCTATATACCCAAATCACCCGGCCTGAAGCTCGCGGGCTAAGCGCAGTCCGAGGACGGAATCCATGACCCGCTGTAACCCTTGCCGGAGGGTTTTGACGCCGGGTTCACCATCACCCTTGCGTGCGAGAAAGCCACCGTGCCGAGCGGTCAGTCGAATCACCTCGTTCAACCGAGGGGGATGGAGCGGCGGCTTTTTTGTTCAGGAGGTAGGCCGCTTCCCATTCGTCGCGTTCGAACAGGCGAGCGGCCCCCAGGTCGGGAGAGCCGGCCCCGGAAAATAGGACAGCCGCTTAGGTGAGGTTTCTGTTCTAATCACCGGCCCTAGGAAGGGCATCACCGGCCCTAGGAAGGGCTGAAATCGGAGAACAAAGATGAAGAGAAAGAGAAGAAATCACTCGGCGGCCTTTAAGGCCAAGGTGGCCCTGGCAGCGCTCAAAGGCGATAAGACGTTGGCGGAGTTAGCGGAACAGTTTGAAGTTCACGTCAACCAGATCACGCAGTGGAAGAGCCAGTTGCAGGAGCGGGCGAGCGACGTGTTCGCCACAGCCGCGGAACGCAGTGAGTCGAGCGGGCCAGACGTGAAGGAACTCCATGCCAAGATCGGGCAGTTGGCGATGGCGAATGATTTTTGAGTCGCCGCGCTCGGTCGCGTCGGCGATGCGAGCGCAAAACGATGATTGACCGGTCTGACAAGCTCCCTGTGGTGCGCCAGTGTGAATTGCTGGAGCTATCCCGCTCTTCGGTGTATTACGTGCCCCAGCCAGTTTCAGAAAGCGATCTGGCCTTAATGCGTCGGATCGACGAGTTGCACATCAACCATCCGTTTGCTGGCGCCCGCATGCTGCGCGACCTGCTGCGCCTGGAAGGCATTCAGGTGGGCCGCCGGCATGTGTCCACGCTGATGAAGAAGATGGGCATCGAGGCGCTGTATCGACGGCCGAACACCAGCCGGAAGCATCCGCAGAACCCGATCTTCCCCTATCTGCTGCGCGGTCTGGAGATCACCAGAGCGAACCACGTAGGGGCCATGGATATCACCTACATCCCCATGCGCAAAGGCTTCGTGTACCTGGCTGCGGTACTCGACTGGGCGACCCGGCGGGTGCTGTCTTGGCGACTGTCCAACAGCCTGACCACGGACTTCTGCATCGAGGCCGTCGAGGAAGCTCTACAGCGTCATGGCAAGCCGGAGATCTTTAACACCGACCAAGGCAGCCAGTTCACCAGCACAGAGTTTGTCGATCTGCTCCAAGGTCAAGGTCTCCGAGTCAGCATGGACGGCAAGGGCCGCTGGGTCGATAACGTATTTGTCGAACGGCTTTGGAAAAGCGTGAAATACGAGGAAGTTTACTTGCATGCTTACGACTCAGTTTCTCAAGCAAGGCAAGGCTTACAAAGCTATTTCAAGTTTTACAATGAACGGCGGCCTCATTCATCGCTTGACGGCAAGACCCCGGATAGCGTGTACTTTAATTCGCTGCCACTCCAGAAGGCAGCCTAAACCGCAGAAGCCCACTTAAGCCCGGTAAAATCCTGTCTAAAAAACCGGGGCCACCGCAGTAGCCTTGTTCATCCAACCCTTCAAGGTAAAGTAATTCACGTTTAACTCTTGCGCTAAAGACCGGACCGACCGGTCTCCACGATTCAATGTCTTGGCGAGCGCTTGCTCTTTGAAGGCTTCAGAATACGTTGCTTTCATCTGGCTCTCTATCCTCTAAGGAACCTCTGAACAAACCCTGCTGGTAAGCTAACCCCTGCCCAGAACCCATGAACGCGGTGCCCTCATGAAACAGACCACCTTTGCCTCCTTGGCGTTTGACCGGAAGAAGAAGCAGACTCGGCGTGAGAAGTTTCTGGCCGAGATGGAGCAGGCGGTGCCGTGGCCGGAGTTGCTGGCGGTGATCGAACCGCATGACCCGAAAGCGGGTTGGCGCGGTCGTCAACCGTACCCGTTGGCGACGATGCTCAGGCTTTACTTCCTCCAGCAAGGGTATGCCTTGTCCGACCCGGGCCTGGAAGATGCCCTGTACGAGATCGAATCGATGCGGCGCTTTGCGGGTCTGGAGTTGGCCGATGACGCGCTGCCGGATGAAACCACGATCCTCAACTTCCGGCGCCTGCTGGAACGTCACGAGCTGACGGCGAAGTTGATGAACGCCATCAATGACGTGTTGGAAGCGCGAGGGTTGCTGCTCAAGGGGGGGGCACGATGGTGGATGCGACGATTATCCACGCCGCGCCATCGACGAAGAACAAAGCCAAGACCCGCGACCCCGAGATGCACCAGACCAAGAAGGGCCATCAGTGGTTCTTCGGCATGAAGGTGCACGTGGGAGCGGACGTTCACACCGGCGTCGCCCACACGGTCTCGGTGACACCGGCCCATGCCGCCGACATCAGCCAGTTGCCGAACCTGCTGCGCGAGGACGACCGGCTGATCCTCGGCGATGCCGGCTACGTCAACGACACCTATAAGCGCGCTGCGCGGCAGGCCGGGGTCGTGTGGGGCGTCGCCTTGAAAGCCCGTCCGAAACGGCGCTTGGGGGCTGCGCAGAAACGCCGCCATCGGCGAATGTCGTCGATCCGCAGCCGAGTCGAGCACCTTTTTCGGGTGATGAAGCGGCAGTTCGGCTACACCAAGACGCGCTACCGGGGTCTGGCTAAGAACGCCGCCCAGGTGTTGACCCTGATAGGGTTGACCCATCTCTACCTGAAGCGGTACGCATTGATGACCTGACGGGCGAGGTGCGCCCGGAATCCGCCCCGACGGGCGCATCCGGGGGGGATCGCCACGGTAAGTAAGGAATTTCGGTACCCTTCACCCATTTTCAAAGCCTGATTATCAGCGGGATGTGTTTTTACCGGCCAAATCGGGTTTGTTCAGAGGTTCCCTAAAGTTCATCAGTTCTGAAAATTAGAGGCGACAACTATTCTGACGCAGGGGGCCGGTGGGTCGTCGGTCACCGGGATCCCATCTTCAAACACCACAAACACCACGCCGGAAAGTCAAGTCCGGGATGCGTTCGGCGCCGCGAATGCGCCGCCAGGATTTCGCCGCCTCCTCCATCAGCTTGAACGCCAGCCCGAGGAACGTTGACCGCGACAGGCAGTTCTTGGCGCGTGTGGTACGGTGGCGGACCGTCGCGAACGTGGACTCGATCGGGTGGGTGGTCCGTAGGTGCTGCCAGTGCTCCGCCGGCAAGTCATGGAAGGCCAGCAGGGCCGCCCTTCGGCAGGCTCAGGGGCCGCCCGGTTCTTGGTCAATTTCTCGGTGGCCTTCGGGTACGTTGCTTGATAGCTCTGCACGCAGCGGTCAAACGCCTGCTCCGCCTCGCGCCGCGTGGGCGCCATCCAAATCGCCTGGAGCGCGGCCTTGGCTTGGCTCTGTAAGGCTTTCGGCAGGCTGCTCAGGACATTGCCCATCTTGTGAAACCCACACCGCTGATGGCGGGTCTCGGCGTAGACCTCGTCCATTGCGGCCCAGAAGCCCAGCGCTCCGTCGCCGATCGCCAGGCGTGGCCCCTCGGTCAGACCGCGGGTCTTGAGGTCCCGCAGCACGTCGAGCCAGGACGCTTTCGCTTCACGGAAGCCATCCGCCAAGGCAACGAGTTCCTTCCTGCCGTCGCACCGTACGCCGATGATCACCAGCAGACACAGCCGCGGGTCGTCCTCTTCACGGACGCCGGTGTGGACCCCATCGGCCCACCAGTACACGTAGCGCTGTTCGGACAGATCCCGCCGTGCCCACGCCTGATACTCCCGAGCCCAATCGGCCTTCAAGCGACTCACCACATTCGCTGATAGGCCCTTGGCCTGGTCACCGACCAGCACCGTTAGGGCCTCCTGCAGATCCCCGGTCGAGATCCCTTTCAGATACAGCCACGGCAAGGCCGCGCAGATACGACCGGAACGGCGCACATACGGCGGCACCAAGGCCGAGTTGAACTTCACCCCGCTCCCCGAACGGTCCCGGACCTTCGGCACCCGCACCGACACCGGCCCGACCGCCGTCAGCACCTCGCGTTCCGGCAAATCACCGTTGCGGACAATGGCCCGCTGACCGCCCCATGTGCGCACGTTCCCGTACCGGCTCAACAACTCCCCCAACTCCGTCTCGATGGCCTTCTGGATCAACTCGCGGGCACCCTTCGGATCAAATCCTCCAGACCCAGCCCCAGCTCCGTTGCCTTTTTCTCCTCGTCCTGCGTAACCTTGCTCATGGCGTACTCACCTCAATGCTGCTTTTCAGTCTCGACAACCGAATTGTCAGCAGGGTACGCCACCCGTTCAAGCCATCACCCCCCTGGCTCATACACCAGTTCCGACTATAACTCATGGAGCGCGCGGCCGCCGCCTAACATCACTGTCTCAATAGTCTTAAATGCTTGTCTTACCGTCCATCATTGGAAATACGTTCTTTCATAGGAGTGCATGATGCTCCGCTCGGACGGTTGCGCCTTAAGTTGTCTCGGTACGCGGTCTGATGGATCATAAGGCGCGAACCGTTTATGAGTCTCCGAAACACCACGGGAGTTGATGAAAACTTGACGTACATCAAGGCGGGCGGAAGGGACGATCAGGTACGCTATGTCCCAAGGTTGTCACGGAAGTGGCGAACTGATGTTACAGCCGATGTTTTCCTCAAGTTTTATCCTCTGGGATGGTGTTTCCGGGCTCTTCATCGAGCCCGGTTTTTTTTCTCCTTCTCTATTCCCGACCGCCAAAGCGACGCCCCATTCTGCCGCTTCTGGTGCACAAAAGTGGCGCAACAGCTTCAATTGTTGCCTCGATGGTTTTGTGATCTAATACGAAAATCGCTTTGTTTTCGTGGGCTCAGGGTTCATCTGAGGACGCGTCGTTGCGCCCGATCGGGCGGTCCCGCGGGGGACGATCTCCGGCGGGTTGCGGCGTGATCCCGCCATAACAACATCCCTGCACGGTTTCCACGGCTTCCCCTCGGTGTCTCCACGGATCGTCGACAGGCATGCGAGGGGTTGGCGCGGCCGATTTTTGTCTGGAAAGTGGGCTTCACTATGGTAATCAAACTGAAGAAAGGCTTAGACCTGCCCATAACGGGAGCGCCCGAACAGGTGATCCATGCCGACGGCGGAGCCGTGAAATCCGTGGCCCTGATCGGGCCGGATTTCATCGGTCTCAAGCCGACGATGCAGGTCTCCGAGGGCGATCGCGTCAAGTTGGGGAGTATTCTCTTTACCGACAAGCAGAATCCGGGGGTGAATTTCACCTCCCCCGGCGCCGGCGTGGTGAAGGCGATCAACCGCGGCGAGCGGCGGGTGCTGCAGTCGGTGGTGATCGAGCTGGACGGCAAGGACGAGGTGACTTTCGCTTCTTATCAGGCCGCCGCGCTGGCCGGCTTGAGCGATGCTCAGGTACGGGAGAATCTGCTGGCCTCCGGCCTGTGGACCTTTCTGCGGACCCGTCCGTACAGCAAGGTGCCGAATCCGGAAACCAAGCCGCATTCGATCTTCGTGACGGCGATCGACACCAATCCGCTGGCCGCTCGGCCCGACGTGGTGATCCAGGAGCGGGCCGAGGATTTCAAGAATGGCCTTACCGTCATCTCCAAGCTGACCGAGGGCAAGGTTTACCTTTGCAAGGCGTCGTCGCAGACCGTGCCTTCGATCGAAGGCGGCAAGGTCGAGGTCGCGGACTTTGAAGGTCCCCATCCTGCCGGTCTGGCCGGCACCCATATCCATTACCTGGATCCGGTTGGCCCGTCCAAGTGCGTCTGGTATCTGGATTACCAGTCCGTGATCGCGATCGGCGCGCTGTTCACCACCGGCCGCATCAACGTCGAGCGGGTCGTGTCGCTGGCCGGTCCGGGCGTGGCCCGGCCGCGCCTGGTGCGCAGCCGGCTCGGCGCCTGCCTGTGCGATCTCACCGCGGGCCAGACCGTGACGGACAAGGAGGTCCGGGTGATTTCCGGCTCCGTCCTGTATGGCCGCGAGGCAACTGACTGGGGCTGCTATCTGGGGCGTTATCACAATCAGGTCAGCGTGATCGAGGAAGGTCGGGCCCGCGAGTTCATGGGCTGGCTTCTGCCGAGCGCGTCGAAGTATTCCTTCCTCAACGTGACCTTGGCGAGCCTGCCGAAGGAGCGGGGCCGTAAGTTCCCGTTCACGACTTCCACCCACGGCAGCCCGCGCGCGATCGTGCCGGTCGGGGTGTACGAGGACGTCATGCCGCTGGATATCCTGCCGACCCAGTTGGTGCGCTCGCTCTTGGTGGGCGATACCGACATGGCCCAGGCGCTGGGTTGCCTGGAACTGGACGAAGAAGACCTGGCGCTGTGCACCTTCGTCGATCCGGGCAAGCACGATTTCGGTCCGGTTCTTCGCTCGAACCTCACCCAGATTGAGAAGGAAGGCTAAGTCTCATGTCAGCAAGGCAATTTCTCGACAAGCTGCACCCGCTCTTCGCCAAGGGCGGGCGTTTGGAAAAACTGTATCCCGTCTACGAGATGGTGGATACCTTCCTCTATACCCCGCCCGATGTGACCCACGGAGCGACGCATGTGCGCGACTCGGTCGACCTGAAGCGGGTGATGACCTACGTCTGGATCGCGGTGCTGCCGTGCATGCTGATGGCCCTGTTCAATACCGGCTACCAGGCCAATCTGGCGATGACGTCCATGGGGATGGAATCGGCGCCGGGCTGGCGCGGTGCGATCATCAACCTGTTCGGCCATAACCCCTGGAATCCGCTGTCGGATCTGGTCCACGGCGCGCTGTATTTCATTCCGATCTACGTCGTGACCCTGGTCGCCGGCGGCGTGTGGGAGGTGCTGTTCGCGGTGGTGCGCAAGCATGACGTCAACGAGGGCTTCTTCGTGTCGTCGATCCTGTTCGCGCTGACCTTGCCGCCGAACACGCCGCTATGGCAGGTCGCCATCGGCATTTCCTTCGGGGTGGTGATGGGCAAGGAGGTGTTCGGCGGTACCGGCAAGAACTTCCTCAACCCGGCGCTGACCGGCCGCGCGTTCCTGTACTTCGCTTATCCGGCTTCGATGTCGGGCGATATGGTGTGGACCGCGGTGGACGGCTTCAGCGGCGCCACGGCGTTGGGGTTGGGCGCGCTGGGCGGAGTCGATGCAATCCGCGAGGGCGGCATCGGCTGGTTGCAGACCTTCTTCGGCTTCGAGCGCGGTTCGATGGGTGAGACCTCGACCCTGGCCTGTCTCCTGGGGGCGGCTTTCCTGGTCTACACCCGGATCGCCTCGTGGCGGATCATCGCCGGCGTCTTCGTCGGCATGGTGGCGACGTCGACGCTGTTCAACATCATCGGCAGCGAGTCCAACGCCATGTTCGCGATGCCCTGGTATTGGCATCTGACGCTGGGCGGCTTCGCCTTCGGCACGAGCTTCATGGCGACCGATCCGGTCAGTGCGGCGCATACCAACACCGGCCGCTGGATTTTCGGCGCGCTGATCGGCTTCATGACGGTGCTGATCCGCGTGGTCAATCCCGCCTTCCCGGAAGGCATCATGCTGGCCATCCTCTTCTCCAACATCTTCGCGCCGCTGATCGACTACGCGGTGATCAAGGCGAACATCGCAAGAAGGATTAAACGTCATGCCTAACGCAGCAAATTCGACGAATGTGCAGGGCGGTGACAAGTTCGCCGCGCTGAAGGAAAAGGCTCGGCTGTATGCCGAGCGCGTGCTGGCACTGCCCAACGACAGCTTCGAGAAGACCGTCGCGGTCGCGGTGAGCCTGTGCCTGGTCGGCGCCGTGTTGGTGTCCGGCTCGGCCGTGGCGCTGAAGCCGCTGCAGGAATCCAACAAGTCCCGGGACGAGAAGGTCAACATCCTCGAGGTGGCCGGCCTGCTCCAGGACGGCACCGACATCGACGAAGCGTTCAAGAACATCGAACCCAAGATCGTCGAGCTTTCCACGGGAGACTACAGCGACGCGGTGGATCCCAAGACCTACGACCAGCGCAAGGCGGCCAAGGACCCCGCCTTGAGCGAGGCGATTCCGCCCGAGGAGGACATCGCCGGCATCAAGCGCAAGCCCAAGTATGCCAAGGTCTACCTGGTGAAGGAGAACGGCCGGCTCAAGTCCGTGATCCTGCCGGTGAACGGTTATGGGCTGTGGTCCACCATGTACGGTTTCATGGCGCTGGAAGCGGACGGTGAAACCGTGATCGGACTCAATCTCTATGACCAAGCGGAAACGCCGGGACTCGGCGGGGAAGTGGTAAACCCGAAATGGAAGGCCTTGTGGAAGGGGAAGAAGGTCTACAACTACTCCAAGACCACGGTGCACGAAAGCAACCTGTCCGAAAAGGGGCAGGCCATCGAAATCGGCGAAGTGGCGTTAGGGCTGGTCAAGGGCGGCGTCGACCCCAGCAAGCCGGGTGCCGAGTACCAAGTCGACGCGCTGGCCGGTGCGACCCTGACCAGCCGCGGCGTCAGCAACCTGATCCGCTACTGGATGGGCAAGGACGGCTTCGGACCGTATTTGGCGAAAGTTAGAGCTGGAAGAGGTTAATTCCCATGAACGAAGAATCGAAGAAAGTTCTCGTCGAACCCCTGGTCGACAACAACCCCATCACCCTCCAGGTGCTGGGCATCTGTTCCGCCCTGGCCGTCACCTCGCAGCTGTCGACGGCGCTGATCATGAGCCTGGCGCTGACCTCGGTCACCGCCTGTTCCAGCGCGGGCATCGCCTTGATCCGTAACCACATCCCCAGCAGCGTGCGCATCATCGCCCAGATGGTGATCATCGCTTCGCTGGTGATCGTGGTCGACCAATTGCTCAAGGCTTTCGCCTACGAGATCAGCAAGCAGCTCTCGGTGTTCGTCGGACTCATCATCACCAACTGCATCGTGATGGGCCGCGCCGAAGCCTACGCCATGAAGAATCCGCCCTGGGAAAGCTTCCTGGACGGCATCGGCAACGGCTTGGGCTACAGCCTGATCCTGATCACGGTCGCGGTCATCCGCGAACTGTTCGGTTCCGGCAAGCTGTTGGGGATCGATGTGCTGCCCCTGGTCAAGGACGGCGGCTGGTACGTGCCGAACGGCCTGCTGCTGCTGCCGCCGAGCGCGTTCTTCCTGATCGGCCTCCTGATCTGGGCGATCCGCTCCTGGAAGACGCAACAGGTCGAAAAGGCCGATTTCGTGATCGCCACCGCGCACGGGGAGGCACACTGATGGAAGCCTATATCAATCTGTTCATCAAGTCGGTTTTCATCGAGAACATGGCCCTGTCGTTCTTCCTGGGCATGTGCACCTTCATCGCGGTATCGAAGAAGATCGAAACGGCCGTGGGTCTGGGCATCGCCGTGGTGATCGTGCAGACCCTGACGGTCCCGGCCAACAACCTGATCTACACCTATCTGCTCAAGGAAGGCGCCCTGTCCTGGGCCGGCCTGCGCGACGTCGACCTCAGCTTCATCGCCCTGATGGCCTGCATCGGCGTGATCGCCGCCATGGTCCAGATCCTGGAGATGGTGCTCGACAAATTCTTCCCGGCCCTCTACAACGCCTTGGGTATCTTCCTGCCGCTCATCACGGTGAACTGCGCCATCCTGGCCGGTTCGCTGTTCATGATCGAACGCGACTACAACTTCTCGGAGAGCGTGGTCTACGGCGTGGGCAGCGGCTTCGGCTGGGCGCTCGCCATCACCGCGATGGCCGGCGTGCGCGAGAAGCTCAAGTACAGCGACGTACCGGCGGGCCTGCGCGGCCTCGGCATCACCTTCATCTCCGCGGGTCTGATGGCGCTGGGTTTCATGGCCTTCTCCGGCATACAGTTATAAGGATGTAGGTGATCCCATGTTGGAAATTATCTTAGGTGTATTTTTCTTCACGGCCATCGTCGTCGCCCTGGTCTTCGTGATTCTGGGCGCCAAGTCGAAGCTGGTGGCCGAGGGTAACGTGGAGGTGCTGATCAACGGTGAGAAGACCATCTACGTCCCGATCGGGTCCAAGCTGCTGACGGCCCTGGCCGACAACAATCTGTTCGTGTCGTCGGCCTGCGGCGGCGGCGGCACCTGCGCCCAGTGCCGGGTGCAGGTGTTGGAAGGCGGCGGTGAGATTCTGCCGACCGAGCTCTCGCACATCACCAAGCGCGAAGCGGCCCAGGGCGATCGCCTGTCCTGCCAGGTGACGGTCAAGCAGAACATGAAGATTCATGTGCATGACGAAGTGTTCGGCGTCAAGAAATGGGAGTGCAGCGTGCGCTCCAACCACAACGTCGCAACCTTCATCAAGGAACTGGTGCTGGAACTGCCGGCGGGCGAGCAGGTCGATTTCCGGGCCGGCGGCTACATCCAGATCGAGTGCCCGCCCTACGATTGCAAGTTTTCGGACTTCGACATCGAGCCCGAGTACCGCGACGAGTGGGACAAGTACAACCTCTGGCGGATCGAGTCTCACGTCAAGACGCCGGCGATCCGAGCTTACTCCATGGCGAACTATCCGGACGAGAAGGGCATCATCATGCTCAACGTCCGTATCGCCACCCCGCCCTGGGGCAAGGAAGACCAGTTGCCGCCGGGGGTCATGTCGTCGTTCATCTTCAACCTGAAGCCGGGCGACAAGGTCACCATTTCCGGGCCGTTCGGCGAGTTTTTCGCCCGCGACACCGACAAGGAGATGGTGTTCATCGGCGGCGGCGCGGGCATGGCGCCGATGCGTTCGCACATCTTCGACCAGTTGCGCCGCCTGAAGAGCAAGCGCAAGATCAGCTTTTGGTACGGCGCGCGCAGTCTGCGCGAAACCTTCTACGTGGAGGAGTTCGACAAGCTGCAGGCGGAGAACCCGAACTTCAAATGGTTCCTCGGGCTGTCCGATCCGAAGCCGGAAGACCACTGGACCGGTTACACGGGCTTCATCCACAACATCCTGTACGAGCAGTACCTCAAGGACCATCCGGCCCCCGAGGATTGCGAGTACTACATGTGCGGCCCGCCGATGATGAACACCGCCGTCATCAATATGCTCCTCGATATCGGCGTCGACCGCGAGAACATCATGCTGGACGATTTCGGCGGCTGATCGTCGCGGAAACGGCCAGGGAACGGGGAGCCTCGCGCTCCTCGTTCTTTTTTGCGGCGTCTTTAGGGAACAAACAGAGGTAAGCCGGCCCGACCGGCATCATGCTGGAGAAACGCACCATGACTCTATTCCTGATCACTTTCGCCATCATCGGTTTTGTCATCCTGATGATGTCCGTCGGCGTCATTTTCGGGCGGCCGGCGATCAAGGGCACCTGCGGGGGCATCAACGGCAGCGACTGTATCTGCACGCAGAAATGCGAGAAGCGCCTCAAGCTGGAGGCCGAAGGCAAGGCCTAAAGCTTATAGCCGGAATGGCCGTCACGCCTTCGTTCTACTGGTACGACCTGGAGACTTTCGGGACCGATCCAGCCCGCGACCGCATTGCCCAGTTCGCCGGGGTTCGGACCGATTTGAATTTCGAGCCGGTCGGTTCGCCCGAGGTCCTGTATTGCCGGCCCTCGGATGACGTGGTGCCGGATCCCGAGGCTTGCCTCATCACCGGCATTACTCCCCGGCGGGCCACCGAGCTTGGCGTACGGGAAAGCGAGTTCGTCGCCGCCATCTACGGCCTCTTCGCGCAGCCCGGTACCTGCGTGCTCGGCTACAACACCTTGCGTTTCGATGATGAAATGCTGCGCTACGCTTTTTATCGGAACCTGTACGATCCCTATGCCCGCGAATGGAAAGCGGGCAATTCGCGCTGGGACGTCATCGATTTGGTGCGGGTGACGCAGGCGCTGCGGCCGGACGGGATCGAATGGCCGCGAGATGCCGCGGGGGCGCCCGTGTTCAAGCTGGAGCGCCTGGCGGCGGCGAATGGCATCGTGCACGAGTCGGCGCATGATGCCTTGTCCGATGTGTGGGCGACGATAGGTTTGGCTCGGCTGATCAGCGAGCGCCAGCCGCGCTTGTTCAAGTTCGCCCTGGAAAATCGAGGTAAACAGGCCGTCGAGCGGCTGCTGGCGCTGGGCAGTTGGCAGCCGGTGCTGCATGTCTCCGAGAAGTTTCCGGCGTCCCGGAACTGCATCGCCTACGTGCTGCCGTTGTGCCGGCATCCGCGCATGGCGACACGGGTCATCGTGTTCGATCTTGCCTGCGATCCGGCGCAGCTGCTCGATCTGCCGGCAGACGAGATCCGCCAGCGGCTGTTCACGCCGCTGGCGGAATTACCCGAAGGCGCCGAGCGGATTCCGTTGAAGGGGGTGCATACCAACCGTTGCCCAGTGGTCGTCCCGCCGTCCGCGTTGCGACCGGCAGATGCGGAGAGGCTCGGGATCGACGTCGCCGTTTGCCAGGCCAACGCCCGCCGGTTACAGGATCATGCGGACGAAATCCTCCCCAAGGTCGCCGCGGTGTTCGAGGCAGAGTGGCCGCCGGAGGCCGGACTCGATCCGGAGCTGATGCTCTATCGCGGGGGCTTTACGCCGGATGCCGACCGGCGCGCCCTGGAGCGGGTGCATGCGCTGTCGCCCGAACAACTGGCCCGTTACCGTCCGCGATTCGTCGATGGGCGTTTCGATGAGCTTCTGTTCCGGTTCCGTGCCCGAAATTTTCCGGATACCCTGAATGCAGACGAGCGGGCGCGCTGGAGCCGGTTTCGCTCGAGCCGCCTTGCAGGCGAAGGCGGCGGCCTGAGCCTCGCGGAGTTCTTTTCTCGTATCGAGGGGCTTCGCGGCCAGGAACGTGATTCCGGCAAGCTGGCGATCCTGGATGAGCTGGAGGCTTACGGCAGGAACTTATCCGGTTAACCCGGATGAGCTTTGCCCGTATACTTAACGGCTACCTTTCCATCTATCCCTTTCGGAGGAGTAATGAAGAAGATTCTGCTTGTCGCCACCGGATTGCTCGTCGCCTGGACCGGTTCGGCCTTTGCCCACGGTCCTACCCGCCAGAAAGTCACCGAGACCATCGAAATCAACGCCGCTCCCGAGGTCGTGTGGGGCATCATCAAGGACTTCGGTAAGGGCGAATGGATGCCTCAAGTGGCCAGCTCCACCGGCACCGGCGGGAACGAGAAGGGCGCGACGCGCGAATTGAAGCTGAAATCCGGCGGCATCATCAAGGAAGAGCTTAAGAGCTACGACGCCGAAAAGATGAGCTATTCGTACAAGATCACCGAGGTCGATCCGAAAGACCTGCCGGTCGCCAATTATTCGTCCAGCATCGCCGTGACGGCGTCCGGTGCCGGGTCGGTCGTTGAATGGAATGGCGCATTCTACCGCTCCTTCATGAATAACAATCCGCCGCCGGAAGAGAACGATGAGGCGGCGCTGAAAGCCGTCACTTCGCTCTACAAAGAGGGCTTGGCCAACCTGAAGGCCCTGGCCGAGAAGAAGTGATCGCTTCATGGTTGTGAAGCGATCTGTCTTGTCGAGCGTCAAGGCGGCGCTGGCCGCCGCCTTTTTCGCGTCCGCCGCTTCAGCGGCACCGTTCGCGTACGTCACCAATCAGAAAGACGACAGCGTCAGCGTCATCGACACCGCCAGCGGAGAGGTCCGAACTACGCTGAAGGTGGGGAAGGAGCCGGCTGGCGTCGCTGTCAGCCGGGATGGTAGCCGTGTCGTGGTGACCAATGCCGGCGGCAACAGCATCACGCTGATCGACGGGCGGAGCCAGCAGGTGGTCGGTGAGATCGCCTCCGCCGAAGGCCAGGTCGGTGTGGCGGTCGATGCCGAAGGGCGGTTCGCCTACGTGGCGGACTGGTACGGCAGGACCATCTCGGTGGTCGATCTGGAGAGCAGAGCCGCCGTCCGCCGTTTGCCGGCCGGGAACGTCCCGTCGGGGCTGGTGCTTGCGCCCGATGGTTCGCGCCTATACGTCGCCAATCGCGACGACGATGCCATCGCCGAACTGAATCCGGCGAGCGGTGAAATCCTGCGTACGGTCAAGGTCGGCAAGCATCCCTTCGGGATCGGCCTCGATCCTTCCGGTCAACTGTTGTTTTCCGCCAATGTCGAAAGCAACGACGTCTCCATCGTGGATGTCCGCACGCTGTCGGTGATCGAGACGGTGAGCGTTGGCGAGCGCCCTTACGCCGTGGCCTATGTGGCGCCATACAAGCGCCTCTTCGTCACCAACCAGTACGACAACACTGTCTCGGTCATCGATATCGAGGGTCGGAAAGTCGTGGATACCATCGCCGTGGGCGAATACCCCGAAGGAATCGCATTGCACCCCGATGGTGTCCATCTCTATGTCGCCAATTGGTTTGACAATACCGTTTCGGTCATCAACGGCCTGTCGCTGAAGGTGGAGCGGACGATCCGGACCGGCAATGGCAGTCGGGCCTTCGGCGAATTCATCGGCGGTGTCTGAGACGCCTTAGGACTGCGCCCGAGGATCGCTCAGGCGCGCCAGCAGGTCCGGCAGGGTGCTGTCGGGGCCGCAGTTTACCGTGAACCCTGCTTCATCCTCGCTCAGCGGGATGCGGGACCGCAATTGCCGTTCCAGCACATCGAGGTCCGCGTCCGAAGGGTCGGTTCCCGCTCTTTGGCGGGCGCGGATGCGTTCGCGCAATGTCGCCTCCGGCGCATCCATGGCGATGATGGCGAAACCGGCGCCGCAGGTGTCCGCAACCCGACTCGCGTCCTCCCGATACTGCCGTTCGAGAAATGTGGCGTCGAGTATGACGGACAGCCCGGCGTGCAATAAGGGCGTCGCGAGTTCCAGCAGCCGGTCGTAAGTGGCGCGGGTGAATGCGGGGAGGTATATCCGGGCCGGATCGGCGTGGCGGTGCGAGGCCAGGCGTTTGCGTTCGACATCCGAGCGGATCATGATTGCCCCGGTTTCCTCGGCGAGCTGCGCCGCGACGTGGGTTTTTCCGCTGCCGGATACGCCGTGCATGAGGATCAGCCGGGCCGGCCGGTCGGGTACGAGAGAGAGGGCATAGTCGACATAACGGCGGAAACCGGCAAGATGGGCGGCTCTCGCGGCGTCCTGCGCCGTATGCTCCCAAGTCAGTGCGGCGATCTTGGCCCGGACCATGGCCCGGTAGCGCCGGTAGTAGTCCCACAGCACCATGCCGCCGTAGTCGCCGGTGACGGACAAATAGCCGTTCACCAGCTTGGCCGCGAGCCGGGTCAGGCCGCGCGCTTCGAGATCCATGGCGATGAACGCGAGTTCGCTGATGACGTCGATCCAGCGCAGTTCCGGATTGAATTCGATGGCATCGAAGGGAACCGGCTTTCCATCGATCAAGGCGATGTTGGCAAGATGGAGGTCACCGTGGCATTCCCGGATGTAACCTTCGCGTTTCCGGGCGCGGAACACGCCCGCCAGGGTTTCGTGATCCCGCCGTGCTGATTCCCGGAGTCGGG
This sequence comes from Methylococcus geothermalis, assembly GCF_012769535.1. Classification (NCBI taxonomy): domain Bacteria; kingdom Pseudomonadati; phylum Pseudomonadota; class Gammaproteobacteria; order Methylococcales; family Methylococcaceae; genus Methylococcus; species Methylococcus geothermalis. The sequence goes on along the minus strand of NZ_CP046565.1, from coordinate 3,148,534 downwards.
CGATGTCCCGGGCCACCTGCTCCGGCGGCAGGATGGCCTCGATGTGGGTGAAATTATCCATCGTCGCCTTGCGGATGCTCGACAGGCTGCCGTAGTCGTCTTCGCCGCCGGATTGCGGAATCGAGCAGTGGAATTCGGCGATGAGGCGGGCTAATGCGCCGATATGGTCCGCCGTCAGCGCCTGCGCCGCGGCCAGATCCGCGAGCAGCGAGCCTTCCTTAAATTGACGCATCTTCACCGCGTATTCGAACGGCGGGCCTTCGCCTTCGATTCGGGGCGTTTGCGGCGAACCGGCGATCGGGCAGACGGCGAGATAGATGTCGGGCGCGAGCCTCCGGTTCAGCCTGAGTTCCTCCCCACAGAAGCGCAGCCTCAGTTCGAGGGTGGAGAAATCGAGAAATCCGAAATCGACGGGTTTCTTGACCTTGTAGGCATAGGTTCCCGTCAGGAACACCCAGGAAATATGGGTTTCGATCAGGCGGATGTCGGAAACCGGGTGCGGATAGGCCGCGGCGGTCATCAGTCCGGCCGGGAATGCGCCTTGTGCGGCGATTTCATTCACGGTCGGCCAAGGCGAGCTTGTCGCCGCTCATGCGCAGAAGCGCCCTTCCTTCCAGGAAAGCCAGGATGTCACTTCCCGCCAAGTTCCGCCGCCATCCCTGCATGACTTTGGCGTCGGCGGGCGACTCCAATACCTCCTCGAGGTCTTTGCGGCTGGCGACGACGGATGGGTTGATGGTGTGTTCGAGGCAGCGCAGTCGGACTACCGCGGACAGGGCATCGAGGATGGCCTCGGTTTCGGCGCTGCGGCGCTGAACGCGACGAGGCTGCGGCGGCAAGAGCCCACCGTCGTCGGGCGCCTGGATAAGGGCGATCATCGCATCGCCATATCGCTGAACTGCGCGCGATTCGACGCCTCTCAACGTTTGCAGGGCATCGCGGCTGCGGGGTTTCCTCAGCGCAATTTCCAGCAAGGCGTCATCGCGGAGGATCCAGTTGCGGGGCAGGTCGTTCTTCTGGGCGGTGGTTTCCCGCCAGGCCGCGAGGCGCACTGCCAGCGCGAACTGGTCCGGCTTCAGACGTTCCAGCCCGCCGATGCGCTCCCAGGCATCCTCGGGGCGGTTCACATACAGCCGTGGATTTTCGAGCGCGGCGAAATCGTCCGCCAGCCAGGAAGTGCGCTTTAGCCGATCGAGCTGCTCACGGATTTTCGGATACAGGGCGGCGAGATGGATCACGTCATTGGCTGCATACTCCTTCTGCGCCGCCGATAGCGGGCGTTGAGTCCAGTCGGTGCGGGTGTGCTCCTTGTTCACGGCGACGCCCAGCATGGTCGCGACGAGGCTGGCATAGCCGATTTGCTCCGGATGACCGATCAGGGGGGCGGCGAGCTGAGTGTCGAATATCGGGGCCGGAACGGATCGGAAGCGGTGGAAGAAAATTTCCAGATCCTGCCTCGCCGCGTGGAACACCTTGGTGATGGCTCGATTGAACAGCAGGTCCTCCACCGGCCGCAGGTCTTCGATGCCGAGCGGATCGATGCAGGCGGCCTGGCTCTCGTTGGCGATCTGCAGCAGGCAGAATTTGGGATAATAGGTCTTGTCGCGAACGAATTCGGTATCGACAGCGATCCAGGGCGACGCGCTGATCGAATGGCAGAATGTCGCAAGCTCGTTGGGTGAATCGATATAAGTGCTGGCCGATGGCATGACGGTGGGGCTGGGCGTCGCTATGGAAAGATGATTGTAACCGGCTGCCCTCAAGGAAGGAGCCCGAGCTTCCGATTCTGCGGTAGCATTGTCGTGCTAGGTTGACATGACATGTCCCGGTCGTCATAATGCCCTCTCCACAGCGCGCCTGTAGCTCAGTTGGATAGAGTACCTGGCTACGAACTAGGTGGTCGGGAGTTCGAATCTCTCCAGGCGCGCCATTTCGCAAATGGCGTGGGGGTTTTTGGGTTCTTCGTGTTAGTCATTCCCCTGTAGCTCAGTCGGTAGAGCAGCTGGCTGTTAACCAGCGGGTCGGCGGTTCGAGCCCGTCCGGGGGAGCCAAATTCCAAAAAAGGCTTGCAGTGATGTAAGCCTTTTTATTTTGTTGTTCGAGCGTGGATGCGCTTGACATGGCGGCTGCCAGTAATTACTCTGAGCGGCTTTAGTCTTTCCCATATTATCGGCACGGTTCAGCGTGCATGTGGGTTGGAATAGTTTTGGAGCTCGGTAATGACCACAATCAACCAACTGGTTAGAAAGCCGCGAGTAAGCAAGAAAGAAAAGAGCAACGTCCCTGCGCTCGAAGGCTGTCCCCAGCGGCGCGGGGTGTGCACTCGTGTTTATACCACGACGCCCAAGAAGCCGAACTCGGCGTTGCGTAAGGTGGCTCGCGTTCGTTTGACGAATGGCGCTGAAGTGACCTCCTACATCGGGGGCGAGGGCCATAACCTGCAGGAGCACTCGGTGATCCTGATCCGTGGCGGTCGTGTGAAGGACTTGCCGGGTGTCCGTTACCACGTCGTCCGTGGCAGCCTGGATACCGCAGGCGTACAGAAGCGTCGCCAAGCCCGTTCCAAGTACGGCGCCAAGCGGCCGAAGAGCTAATTTTAGAGGCTAGGTGATATGTCCAGAAGAAGAAGGTGTGAGCGGCGCGGAGTCATCGCCGATCCGCGTTTTGGCAGCGAGACGCTCGCCCGGTTCGTGAACATGCTCATGGTGAGCGGCAAGAAGTCCATCGCGGAAAAAATCGTGTATGGGGCGCTCGACCATATCGAAGCGAAGACTTCGCAGGATTCGCTGGAGGTCCTGAATAAGGCGTTGGAGAACGTGCAGCCCGTCGTCGAAGTGAAGTCCCGTCGAGTGGGTGGTGCAACCTACCAGGTGCCGATCGAGGTGCGTCCCGCCCGGCGCATGGCGCTGGGTATGCGCTGGCTGATCGACGCCGCGCGCAAGCGTGGCGAGAAAGGCATGGTGATGAAGCTGGCTGCGGAAGTCATGGAAGCGAAAGAGAACCGCGGCTCGGCGGTGAAGAAGCGCGAAGATACTCACCGAATGGCAGAGGCGAACAAGGCTTTCTCGCATTACCGCTGGTAACCCCGGCTTACCCGCTCTTTAAGAAAATCAGGTTATTTGGCTGTGGCACGCACGACTCCTATCGAGCGCTATCGGAATATTGGGATCATGGCGCATATCGATGCCGGAAAGACCACTACGACGGAGCGTATCCTGTTCTACACGGGGGTGTCCCACAAGATCGGTGAGGTGCACGACGGTGCTGCCATCATGGACTGGATGGAGCAGGAGCAGGAGCGAGGCATCACCATCACGTCCGCAGCGACGACCTGTTTTTGGCGGGGCATGGACGGCTCCTTCCCCGAACATCGTATCAACATCATCGATACTCCCGGGCACGTCGACTTCACGATTGAGGTCGAGCGTTCGTTGCGGGTTCTCGATGGCGCCTGTGCCGTATTCTGCGCCGTAGGCGGCGTCGAGCCTCAATCGGAAACGGTATGGCGTCAGGCCGACAAATACCGCGTTCCGCGTCTCGCTTTCGTGAACAAGATGGATCGCGCGGGCGCGGATTTTCTGCGCGTCGTCGAACAGATCCGCAAGCGTCTGGGCGCCAATCCGGTGCCGATCCAGTTGCCTATCGGCGCCGAGGACGAATTCAAAGGGGTCGTTGACCTTCTGCGCATGAAGGCGATCTGGTGGGACGATTCGACCCAGGGGACTCGCTTTGAATTGGGCGATATTCCGGCTCACATGGTTTCTGCCTGCCAGTCTTGGCGGGAGAAAATGGTCGAGGCTGCCGCCGAATCGTCCGAAGAGCTCATGGAAAAATACCTCGAGGGGGGCGAGCTCTCCGTCGAGGAAATAAAGAAAGGGCTGCGCTCGCGTACGCTCGCCAACGAGATCGTTCCCGTGCTTTGCGGATCGGCGTTCAAGAACAAAGGCGTCCAGGCGATGCTGGATGCCGTAGTCGAACTCCTGCCGTCACCGGTCGATATGCCTCCGGTTGTCGGAATTAGCGAAGGGGGGCTCGAAAGTAGCCGAGAATCGTGCGATAATGCTCCCTTTTCCGCGCTTGCTTTCAAGATCGCAACCGATCCCTATGTGGGGGTGCTGACCTTTATCCGTGTTTACTCCGGGGTGCTGTCTTCGGGGGATACGGTCTACAACCCGGTGAAGGGTCGCCGGGAGCGCATCGGTCGGCTGGTTCAGATGCACGCGAACAACCGTGAAGAGATCAAGGAGGTTCGCGCGGGAGACATCGCCGCGGCGATCGGTCTTAAGGATGTCACCACTGGCGATACGCTGTGTGATCCCAAGGAAATCATCACCCTTGAGCGGATGGAGTTTCCGGAGCCGGTGATTTCGGTTGCCGTGGAGCCGAAGACCAAGGCGGATCAGGAAAAGATGGGGATTGCACTGAGCAAGCTTGCCCAGGAGGACCCGTCCTTTCGGGTCCGGACCGACGAGGAGTCTGGTCAGACGATCATTTCCGGCATGGGAGAGCTTCATCTGGAGATCATTGTCGATCGGATGAAGCGAGAATTCGGGGTGGACGCCAACGTGGGCGCGCCTCAGGTGGCATACCGGGAAACCATCCGGAAGACCGTCGAGCAGGAAGGGAAATATGTTCGGCAGACCGGCGGACGGGGGCAATACGGCCACGTTTGGCTCAGGCTCGAACCGTTGGCCGCTGGGGCCGGCTATGAGTTCGTGAATGGCATCGTCGGCGGTGTGGTTCCCAAGGAATACATTCCGGCGGTGGATAAGGGTATCCAGGAACAGTTGCAGAATGGCGTCTTGGCGGGATTCCCGGTCGTCGACGTGAAAGTGACCTTGTTCGATGGCTCCTATCACGATGTGGATTCGAGTGAAATGGCTTTCAAGATTGCGGGTTCGATGGCATTCAAGGAGGGGGCGCGAAAAGCCTCGCCTGTCCTCCTGGAACCGATCATGAAGGTCGAGGTCGTTACGCCCGAAGAGTATATGGGCGATGTGGTGGGCGACATCAATCGCCGCCGGGGGATCATCCAGGGTCTGGATGATGCGCCGGCAGGCAAGGTTGTTCGTTGCGAAGTGCCGCTCTCCGAGATGTTTGGGTACGCCACTGATCTGCGCTCGGCCACTCAGGGGCGGGCAACATACAGCATGCATTTTGAGAAATATGTCGAAGCGCCGACACACGTGGCGGATGCCGTCATCAAGAAATCGGTGTCGTAGTCGATACACGGGACAGAGCTGAGTTTTGAGAGGAAAAGACAGTGTCCAAAGAGAAATTTACGCGCACGAAGCCGCATGTGAATGTGGGAACGATAGGTCACGTGGATCACGGGAAGACGACGCTGACGGCGGCCCTGACCAAGTGCATGGCGGAGAAGTTCGGGGGCGAATTCAAGGCGTACGACCAGATTGACGCCGCGCCCGAAGAGCGCGCCCGAGGCATCACCATCGCGACCGCGCACGTGGAATATGAGTCGAAGGCGCGCCATTACGCCCATGTCGACTGCCCTGGTCATGCCGACTACGTCAAGAACATGATCACCGGCGCGGCGCAGATGGACGGCGCCATCCTGGTCTGCTCCGCCGCCGACGGCCCGATGCCGCAGACCCGCGAGCACATCCTGCTGGCGCGCCAGGTGGGCGTCCCTTACATCGTCGTGTTCCTGAACAAGGTGGACATGGTCGACGACCCCGAACTGGTCGAACTGGTCGAAATGGAGCTGCGGGAACTGCTCTCCAAGTATGATTTCCCCGGCGACGACATCCCGATCATCCGGGGCTCTGCCCTGAAGGCGCTGGAAGGCGACACCAGCGAGATCGGCGTACCCGCCATCGAAGCCCTGGTGCAGGCCCTGGACGACTACATTCCCGAGCCCGAGCGCGCCATCGACCGTCCGTTCCTCATGCCGATCGAAGACGTCTTCTCGATCTCCGGGCGCGGCACCGTCGTCACCGGGCGCGTCGAGCGCGGCGTCATCAAGGTTGGCGAAGAAATCGAAATCGTCGGCATCAGGCCCACGACCAAGACCACCTGCACGGGCGTGGAAATGTTCCGCAAGCTGCTCGACCAGGGTCAGGCCGGCGACAACATCGGCGTCCTGCTGCGTGGCACCAAGCGCGAAGACGTCGAACGCGGGCAAGTGCTGGCCAAGCCCGGCACCATCACCCCGCACACCCACTTCGAAGCCGAAATCTACGTCCTGTCCAAGGAAGAAGGCGGTCGTCATACCCCGTTCTTCAATGGCTACCGGCCGCAGTTCTACTTCCGGACCACCGACGTCACCGGCTCGGTGACGCTGCCGGAAGGGGTCGAGATGGTCATGCCCGGCGACAACGTCAAGATCGAAGTGAAGCTGATCGCGCCGATCGCGATGGACGAAGGGTTGCGGTTTGCGGTGCGCGAAGGCGGTCGTACCGTCGGCGCGGGCGTTGTCTCCAAGATCATCGAGTGAGTCCATGGCTAAGCAGAGAATTCGTATCCGTTTGAAGGCGTTTGATCATCGGCTCATTGATCAATCGGCGTCGGAAATCGTCGAGACCGCAAAGCGCACCGGTGCGCAGGTGTTGGGCCCGATCCCCTTGCCGACGAAGAAAGAGCGGTTCACGGTGCTGGTATCCCCGCACGTGAACAAGGATGCCCGTGATCAATACGAGCTTCGCACCCACAAGCGACTGATGGACATCATAGAGCCCACGGATAAAACGGTGGACGCACTCATGCGTTTGGATCTGGCCGCAGGCGTCGATGTTCAGATCAAGCTTAATTGATGAAAGGTATTAGAGCACACGACTCGGGGAAGAGAGATGGCCATAGGTTTAGTAGGCCGCAAGTGCGGAATGACCCATATTTTTACGGATGCCGGTGCAGCTGTTCCGGTAACGGTAATTCACGTCGAGCCCAATCGGGTAGTTCAGGTTAAAACCCTGGAGTCGGACGGCTATCGCGCCATTCAGGTGACCACGGGCAGCAAGAAGCGCTCGCGGCTTACGAAATCGGACGCCGGGCATTATTCGAAAGGAGGTGTCGAGGCGGGCCGGGGTTTGTGGGAGTTTCGGCTGGAAGATTCCGATCAGGACTATTCCGTAGGCGCAGAGCTCGGCGTGGACCTGTTCGCGGAAGGCCAATTCGTCGATGCGCGTTCGCGGAGCATCGGTAAAGGCTTTGCCGGTGTGGTGAAGCGGCACAATTTCCGCACGCAGGACGCGACTCACGGTAACTCTCTATCCCACCGTGCGCCGGGTTCCATCGGCCAGAACCAGACCCCCGGCCGCGTGTTCAAGGGAAAAAGAATGGCGGGCCATATGGGTGACAAGAACGTTACCGTGCCCAATCTGCGGATCGTCGGGGTGGACGCCGAGCGTTCTCTGCTCCTGGTAAAAGGCGCAGTGCCCGGTGCCAAGGGTTCGGATGTGATTGTTCGCCCCGCCGCAAAGAAATAGGTAGTTGGTCATGAGCCTTAGCATTCCAAAAATTGAAAACGGATCTGCGGGAAATCTGGAAGTTTCCGATAAGGTATTCGGTCAGGGATTTAACGAATCCCTGGTCCATCAGCTCGTCGTCGGCTATCTCGCCGCTGCGCGTTCGGGAACGAAAGCGCAGAAGAGCCGGTCGGACGTATCGGGCGGCGGAAAGAAGCCGTGGAAGCAGAAGGGTTCCGGCCATGCCCGGGCGGGGACCACGCGCGGTCCGCTGTGGCGGACGGGTGGCGTGACTTTTGCCGCGTCCAATCGGAACTACAGGCAGAAGCTGAACAAGAAGATGTATCGGGCCGCTGTGCGATCCATATTTTCCGAGTTGCTGCGGCAGGGGCGCCTCGTCGTCTCCGACAGCATCGTTCCGGGAACCCCCAAGACGCGGGAGCTTGCGGCGAGGCTGAAAAGTTTTGGCGAAGGATATACGGTCATTCTGGCAGAACAGCTCGATCTGAATCTGGCTCTGTCCTCCCGTAACTTGCCCAACGTCAGTGTTAATACTACCGATACATTGAGCCCGGTCGATCTGGTGCACGCCGAGCGCGTAATCGCCACCAGCTCGGCGATTCGCAAGCTGGAGGTAAGGTTGTCATGAATCAAGTCGAGTTGATGCGCACCCTGCTGGCGCCGGTGGTATCGGAGAAATCCACGGCAGCTGCTGAAAAGGACCGACAATTCGTTTTCCGAGTCAAGCCGGCTGCAAGCAAGCTTCAGATCAAAAGCGCCGTTGAGCTTATGTTTGGTGTGAAAGTCGAGTCCGTGCGTGTGCTCAACGTTAAAGGTAAATCCAAGCGCTTTGGGCGGTTTATGGGCCAGCGTTCAGACTGGAAGAAGGCTTATGTGAAGCTGAAGCCAGGCTTTGATATTGAGCTGGCGGTAAATTAATTCGATATTCGATTGCTTGAGTAAAGATAAGACCATGGCTCTGATTAAACAAAAACCCACTTCTGCCGGCTCGCGCTTTGTGACGCGGGTGCGTAGCGAAGAACTGCACAAGGGCGAACCGTATGCGAAGCTGCTCGAAAAGCAGACGCGCTCGTCGGGCCGCAATAATCAGGGCCGTGTGACCACTCGGCACAAAGGCGGTGGACACAAGCAGTTTTACCGAATAGTGGATTTCAAGCGCGGTAAGCTCGATGTCCCGGCTCGTGTCGAGCGTATCGAATACGACCCGAATCGAACCGCCTATATCGCGTTGGTGTTATACAGGGACGGAGAGCGGCGTTACATCGTGGCGCCGGCGGGTCTGCGCGCCGGGCATGAAATCGTCGCCAGCGAGTTCGCTCCGATCAAGGTCGGCAACAGTCTGCCGTTGCGGAACATCCCCGTCGGTACCCTCGTGCATTGTGTCGAAGGTAAGCCGGGGAAAGGCGCTCAGTATGCACGCAGTGCCGGCACCTCGATCCAGTTGGTCGCGAAAGATGGAGAGTATGCAACCATTCGCATGCGTTCCGGCGAGATGCGCAAGGTGCTGGCGGATTGTAAAGCCACTATCGGCGAAGTTTCCAATACCGAGCACAACCTGGTTTCGTTGGGCAAAGCCGGCGCGTCCCGTTGGCGTGGAGTTCGCCCCACCGTGCGTGGGGTCGCCATGAATCCGGTGGATCACCCGCACGGCGGTGGTGAGGGTAGAACTTCGGGAGGTAGGCATCCAGTATCGCCCTGGGGTATCCCGACCAAGGGCTACAAAACCCGAAACAATAAGCGAACCGATGGTCTGATCATTCGCAGACGCAAGACGCGATAACGAGTAAGAGGAATAGACCGTGCCACGTTCTATCAAGAAAGGCCCTTTTGTCGATCACCACCTGATGAAAAAGGTGGATGAGGCGAATTCGACCGGCGCCAAGAAGCCCATCAAGACATGGTCGCGCCGCTCGATGGTGCTACCCGAGATGATCGGTAAGACCATCGCAGTGCATAACGGGAAACAACATGTACCCGTTTTGGTCACCGATAACATGGTCGGCCATAAACTGGGGGAGTTCGCTCCGACGCGGACTTACAAAGGGCATCAGGCCGACAAGAAGAGTAAGTGAGGCGTGTAGTCGATGGAAGCATTATCGAAACATAAAACGGCGCGCATTTCTCCTCAGAAGTGCCGGCTGGTCGCCGATCAGATTCGCGGCCTCAATGTTGCGGCGGCGCTGGACCTTCTGACGTTCAGCAACAAAAAAGCCGCCGGGCTGGTCAAAAAGGTGCTTCAGGCAGCGATCGCCAACGCTGAACATAATGAAGGCGCCGATGTTGACGAGTTGCGTGTAAAGACGGTGTTCGTCGACGAAGGCCCCGTCCTCAAGCGGATGAGCCCCCGGGCGAAGGGGCGCGCCAATCGGATACTCAAGCGCACCTCGCACATCACCGTGCTGGTGTCGGACAATTAGGCATTAGTAAAGGCATTCCGTCATGGGGCAAAAAGTCAATCCTATTGGAATTCGTCTGGGATATATCAAGGACTGGACGTCGCGCTGGTTCGCCGACAGTAAGTCGTATCCCGTCTTTCTCAACAACGACCTGAAGGTCCGAGAATTTCTGAAGCGGAAGCTGAAGCATGCATCGGTCAGCCGGATCCAGATCAATCGGCTGGCGAACAACGCTCAGATCACCATCCACACCGCGAGGCCCGGCATCGTGATCGGTAAACGCGGCGAGGACATCGATACGCTGCGGCGCGATGTGTCCCGGTTCATGGGGGTGCCTGTTCAGGTCAGCGTCGAGGAAATCCGCAAGCCCGAGCTGGATGCTCAACTGGTGGCCGAAGGCGTGGCTCAGCAGTTGGAGAAACGCATCATGTTCCGGCGTGCGATGAAGCGAGCCGTCCAGAATACGCTTCGCGTCGGCGCCGAAGGCATCAAGATCAGTGTCGCCGGCAGGCTGAACGGAGCCGAAATCGCGCGGACCGAGTGGTATCGGGAGGGCCGCGTGCCGCTGCACACCTTCCGTGCGGATATCGACTACGGTTTTGCCGAGGCGGTGACCACTTATGGGGTCATCGGCGTGAAGGTCTGGATTTTCAAGGGCGAGGTTTTCGAGCCTGTGCATGCGGAGTCGAAAACCCGCAGCGCGGTTGAAGCGTGATGAGGTCGTGCCATGTTGCAGCCAAAAAGAACGAAATACAGGAAACAGCATAAGGGGCGCAATACCGGCCTGGCCATCGCGGGCAGCAAGGTATCGTTCGGTGAATATGGCCTTAAGGCCACGACTCGGGGTAGAATAACCGCCCGCCAAATCGAGGCTGCGCGCCGGACCATTTCCCGTCACGTGAAGCGTGGCGGAAAGATATGGATCCGCGTCTTCCCGGATAAACCCATCAGCAAAAAGCCGTTAGAAGTCCGCATGGGCAGCGGTAAAGGCAGCGTGGAATACTGGGTTGCCGAAATCAAGCCCGGCACCATGCTGTACGAGCTCGAGGGCGTAAGCGAAGAACTGGCCCGTGAGGCGTTCCGGCTGGCGGCGGCGAAGCTGCCGGTCCAGACCACCTTTTCCCTTCGTACGGTGATGTGATGAAAGCCAGCGAACTTAGAACGAAACAGCCAGACGAGCTCAAGTCGACGTTGTTGGACCTCCATCGGGAGGCATTCAGTCTCAGGATGCAACAGGCTACCGGCCAGTTGGGCAAATCTCATCAGATCAAGTCGGTCCGGCGCGATATCGCGCGAGTGAACATGGTTTTAGCAGAGAAGGGCGGGAAGGTATGACGGTCAGCGAAGGTCGCGTACGGAGCGTTACCGGGCGCGTGGTATCGAACAAGATGGACCGAACCATCGTAGTGGCCATCGAGCGGCAAGTGTCCCATCCGTTGTATGGCAAGTATATTCGCCGCACAACCAAGGTGCTGGCGCATGACGAGAACAACGAATGCGGCATCGGAGACTTGGTGACCTTGCACGCCTCTCGGCCGGTCTCGAAGAAAAAGGCCTGGACCCTTGGTGCGGTGGTCGAGCGCGCGGTGTGATCTCGTCCACCAGGGCCTTGAGCATTTAATTGGAGATTTGAACGATGATACAGATGCAGACCTGTCTGGATGTCGCAGACAACAGCGGCGCGCGGCAAGTCATGTGTATTAAGGTCCTTGGTGGGTCCAAGCGTCGCTATGCGAATATCGGCGATGTCATCAAGGTAAGCGTGAAGGATGCAATCCCCCGCGGACGCGTAAAGAAAGGCGAGGTTTACAATGCGGTAGTGGTTCGCACCCGTAAGGGGGTGAGGCGTGCCGACGGATCGCTGATACGGTTCGACAACAACGCGGCGGTCATCCTGAACAATCAGCATCAGCCTATCGGAACGCGCATTTTCGGGCCGGTGACGCGTGAGCTTCGTTCGGAGAAGTTTATGAAGATCATCTCCCTGGCGCCGGAAGTGCTTTGACGTAAGAAGGTGTTGCCCCATGCGTAGGATCAAGAAAGGCGATCAAGTGATCGTCATCGCCGGAAAGGATAAAGGTAAGAGAGGCTCGGTGCTATCGGTGCTGAGCGGAGACAAATTGCTGGTCGAAGGCGTCAATCTGGTTCGTAAGCACCAGCGCCCGAATCCCATGAGGGGTGTGACGGGCGGTATCGTCGAGAAGTCCATGCCGATCCACAGTTCCAATGTGGCGCTGTTCAACGCCGCCACTAACAAGGGTGATCGCGTCGGATTCCGGTTGCTGGCGGACGGCAGGAAAGTCCGTTTTTATAGATCCACCAACGAACTGATTGACGCTTGAGTAGCGGATGTGTCATGGCTAGGTTAGAAGACCTTTACAAAGAGAAAGTCGTACCGGAATTGATGGCGCGATTCGGTTACCAATCCGTCATGGAAGTTCCCCGGTTGGTAAAGATCACCCTCAACATGGGGGTGGGCGAGGCGGTCGCCGATAAAAAGATTCTGCAGCATGCCGTCGAGCACATGCAGGCGATCGGGGGCCAAAAGCCCATCATCACGCACGCCCGGAAGTCGATCGCCGGCTTCAAGATTCGGGAAGGTATGCCGGTGGGCTGCAAGGTCACCCTGCGGCGGGCGCGCATGTACGAGTTTCTGGATCGCCTCATCAGCGTCGCGATTCCCCGTATCCGCGATTTCCGGGGACTGAACCCGAAGGCGTTCGACGGGCGGGGTAACTATTCGATGGGCGTGAAGGAACAAATCATTTTCCCGGAGATCGACTACGACAAGATCGATGCCATCCGGGGCATGGACATTACCATCACATCCACCGCCAAATCTGACGCCGAAGCCAGGGCATTGCTCGAGGCGTTCAAATTTCCATTTCGGACGTAACGGGGTCCAGTCATGGCAAAGAAATCAATGATCGCGCGCGAAGTGAAGCGCCAGAAGCTGAGCAATCGGTATGCGAAAAGGAGAGCCGAACTCAAGGCCATGATCTGCGCGCAGGGCACGCCTGATGAGCAGCGAGAGGCCGCAGTCGTTGCGCTTCAGAAGCTGCCTCGCGACAGCTCCGGTACGCGCCAGCGTAACAGGTGCCAGCTGACGGGGCGCCCGCACGGGTTTTACAGAAAATTCGGGCTGGGACGCAATAAGCTGCGCGAGTGTGTCATGCGCGGCGAAGTGCCGGGCGTAGTCAAGGCAAGCTGGTAAGCCGGGAGCGCGGTTACACGAACGAGTCGGAGTTTATAGTCATGAGTATGTCAGATCCATTGAGCGATCTCCTCACCCGGATACGCAACGGTCAGGCGGCGGGCAAGTCGGAGATCGTCGTTCCCGCTTCCAAGCTCAAGCGGGCCGTGTGCCAGGTGTTGAAGGACGAAGGTTACATCGCGGGTTTCGCCGATGCGACAGAGCAGGGTAAGCCTACTCTCCGCGTGGAACTCAAGTATTACAACGGGGCGCCGGTTATCGACAAGATCCGGCGGGTCAGCAAGCCAGGATGCCGGCGTTATCGAGGCCGCGACGAAATGCCCAAGGTTATGGGCGGCTTTGGCATCGCTATCGTCTCGACGTCCAAGGGCGTGATGTCCGATCGCAAAGCCAGGGTGCTGGGCGAGGGCGGTGAAATCCTCTGTGTCGTTCAATGATGTTTGTGCAGGCTGGCCGATATGTCTCGTGTAGCTAACAATCCAATCTCCATTCCCAAGGGTGTGGAAGTCAGCATCGCCGAAGGCGTCGTAACGGCGAAAGGCAAGAACGGAGTTTTGTCGCGTGCGGTGCCCGCGGGCCTCCGCGTGAACATCGACGCTGGTGCCGTTTCCGTCGACTACGACAAGAACGATCAGAAGCAGAATGCTCTAGCCGGGACCACGCGGGCCAATTTGGCCAACATGATCGTGGGCGTCAGCAGCGGGTTCGAGCGAAAGCTGTCCCTGGTCGGCGTGGGCTATCGCGCGCAAGCCAAGGGCGATGTGCTGAGCCTCAGTCTCGGATATTCCCATCCGGTGGAATTCAAAGTTCCGGCGGGCATTGTGGTTGAGACGCCGTCACAGACCGACATCGTCGTGAAAGGAGCGGACCGGCAGGTGGTCGGCCAAGTGGCGGCCAACATCCGCGCATTCCGGTCACCGGAACCTTATAAGGGCAAGGGCGTCCGCTATGCGGACGAGGTCATCATCCGCAAGGAAGCGAAGAAGAAGTAAGGCAAGAGCAATGGATAAAAAACAGGCCCGCCTCAAAAGGGCAGCAAAAACACGGCATGTCATTCGCGCAACGGGGGCGAATAGGCTGACCGTTCATCGTACTCCCAGGCATATTTACGCGCAGGTCATCGCTCCCGACGGCGGGACGGTTCTGGCTTCCGCGTCGACACTCGAGCCCGCTATTCGCGAAAAGTTGTCGGTGACTGGAAATAGGGACGCCGCCACCGAGGTAGGTCGCCGCATCGCGGAAAAGGCACTTGCCGCGGGTGTGTCCAGCGTCGCGTTCGACCGCTCCGGATTCAAGTATCACGGGCGTATCAAGGCGCTGGCCGATGCCGCGCGCGAAGCCGGACTTCAGTTCTAGCGAGGATTATCAATGGCAAACGTGAGTACTCAGGCAGGCGCTGGAGAAGGGCTGCAGGAAAAGTTGGTCGCCGTGCGGCGTGTCTCGAAGGTGGTCAAGGGGGGACGGCAGTTTGGATTTACCGCCCTGACAGTCGTCGGTGATGGCAACGGGCGCGTCGGCTTCGGCCTCAGCAAGGCGAGGGAAGTCCCGGTAGCGATTCAAAAGTCGATGGAGCAGGCGCGCAAGAACATGCGGAAGGTCGCGCTCAACGGTCAGACCTTGCACCACCCGGTCACCTCTGCGGCCGGCGCGGCGAAAGTGCACATGCAGCCTGCTTCCGAGGGTACCGGCATCATCGCCGGCGGGGCGATGCGCGCCGTTTTCGAGGTCGTTGGCGTCCATAATGTTCTGGCCAAGTGCATCGGAACCAACAACCCGATCAATGTCGTTCGCGCGACCATCAAGGGATTGACGGAATTGCGCGATCCTAAGTCTGTTGCCGCGAAACGCGGAATGACCGTCGAAGAATTGCTGGGGTGATCGTGTGATGACGAACAAAACTCTGCGCGTCACTCAGGTGCGTAGCGCCAACGGACGGCTCGAATCCCACAAAGCCTGTCTGCGCGGGCTTGGATTGCGTAAACCCCATCAGAGCGTCGATGTGCGAGGCACGCCCGAAATTCTGGGCATGATTTCGAAAGTCTCGTACTTGCTCAAGGTCGAGGAGATCTGACATGTTTTTGAATACCATCGGTGCGCGGGACGGTAGCCGTCCGGCAAAAAAGCGGCTGGGACGTGGGATCGGCTCGACGCTCGGCAAGACGAGCGGACGGGGACATAAAGGCCAAAAAGCGCGCGCTGGCGGCTTCCACAAGGTAGGGTTCGAAGGTGGCCAGATGCCGCTTCAGCGCCGTTTGCCGAAAGTGGGTTTCCGTAGCGCGAAAAAGCGCTTCGTCGCCGAGGTGACGCTGACGCAGCTTTCGAAGGTCTCCGGTGACGTGATCGGGCTGGCTGAGCTTAAGGAAGCCGGGCTCGTGCCCGCGGAGGCGAAAACGGTCAAGATCGTTGCGACCGGTTCGGTGCAAGGGCCCGTGAGCGTACGGGGCATCGGTGTGACCCAGGGTGCCCGTGCTGCGATCGAAGCCGCGGGCGGCAAAGTGGAAAGCTGATGAGCGCCATCAACCCTTTGATGGCGGACCGGGGCGGCAGGTTCACCGAGCTTCGCCAGCGTTTGCTGTTCGTCGTTGGCGCGCTCATCGTTTTCCGGATCGGCGCGCACATTCCGATTCCCGGCGTTGATCCGAAGGCGCTGGCGGCGATGTTCAATCAGCAGGGCAGCTCGATCCTGGACATGGTGAACATGTTTTCGGGCGGCGCCCTGAAGCGGTTGAGCATTTTCGCGCTCGGCATCATGCCGTATATCTCTGCTTCGATCATCCTGCAGCTGATGACGATCGTCGTGCCCAAGCTGGAGCAATTGAAGAAGGAAGGAGAGTCCGGGCGCAAGAAAATCAATCAGTACACCCGGTATGCGACGGTGGTTCTGGCCTCGTTCCAGGCCACGGGTGTCGCAATGGCCTTGCAGAATCAGAGCGCCGGCGGAGCGCCGATCGTGGTGTCTCCAGGGTTTCAGTTCGTTGCTCTGACGGCCATTTCTCTCGTGACGGGGACCATGTTTCTGATGTGGCTCGGTGAGCAGGTGACCGAGAGAGGATTGGGCAACGGAATCTCGATCATCATCTTCGCCGGTATTGTGGCGGGACTGCCGTCGGCCGTGGGCGGCACGCTCGAGCTGGCTCGCACGGGCGAACTGAGCGCCTTCAGCGTCGTCGGGATCGGAGTGATCGCCGTCGCGGTGACGTGGCTGGTCGTTTTCGTCGAAAAAGGACAGCGCAGAATCACGATCAACTACGCCAAACGCCAGGAAGGACGGCGGATGTATGCCGCGCAGAAAAGCTTTCTGCCGCTGAAATTGAATATGTCGGGAGTCATCCCTCCGATATTCGCGTCCTCCATCATTCTTTTCCCGGCGACCCTCGCGGGGTGGTTTGGCAATTCCGAAAAGTTGATTTGGTTGCAGGATATAGCGAGCACGCTGTCGCCTGGTCAGCCGCTCTATGTTCTGTGCTACGCGGCCGCCATCATGTTTTTCTGCTTCTTCTATGCCGCTCTGGTTTTTAATTCGAACGAGACGGCGGAGAACCTGAAGAAGTCCGGTGCGTTTATACCGGGGATCAGACCTGGCCAGCAGACGGCTCGGTATGTCGACACCGTCATGACGCGGCTTACGCTGGTGGGCGGCATTTATATCACGGCAGTGTGTCTGTTGCCGGAGTTTTTGATCGTGTACTGGAATGTGCCATTCTATTTCGGCGGTACCTCATTGTTGATTATCGTCGTTGTGGTTATGGACTTTATGGCGCAGATACAGACCTATGTGATATCTCAGCAGTACGAAGGATTGCTGAAGAAAACCAATATTAATATTAGGTGATTCTTTTTATGGTCGCCGAGGAAGCATTATGAAAGTTAGAGCATCTGTTAAGCGCATCTGCCGTAACTGCAAGGTCCTCAAGAGGAACGGCATCGTCCGCATCATTTGTAAGGATGCCCGGCACAAGCAGCGGCAGGGTTGATGTTTTCGTCGTTGTGAGATGGCCGGTGGCTGTGTATAATGGCCGGCTTTCGCTCAGTGGCTTAGAGTTGGAGTTTGTTTAAATGGCGCGTATTGCTGGAGTCAACATCCCAGATCACAAGCATGTAGTAATCTCACTGACCGCGATCTACGGCATCGGGCGTACGCGTGCAGGTTTGATTTGCGAGAACGCCGGGATCGAGACTGACAAGAAAGTCAGAGAGCTGAGCGACGAACAGGTCGAGCGGCTGCGTGGCGAAGTCGCGAAGTTCGTCGTGGAAGGCGACCTTCGGCGTGAAGTCGCCATGAACATCAAGCGGCTCATGGACCTCGGCGCATACCGCGGCATGAGGCATCGGCGCGGGTTGCCGACGCGAGGTCAGCGCACCCGAACCAACGCTCGCACCCGCAAGGGACCGCGTCGCCCGATCAAGAAATAACGGTACGGTGGAAAAATGGCTACTACAGGTCGCCCCGCTAAGAGAATCAAAAGAGACATTTCGGATGGCATCGCTCATGTCAGCGCCTCCTTCAACAACACCATAGTCACCATTACCGATAGAAAAGGTAATGCCCTGTCTTGGGCGAGCGCCGGAGCGTCGGGTTTTCGCGGCTCGCGCAAAAGCACGCCGTTTGCGGCTCAGGTTGCTGCAGAAAAGGCAGGTTCGGTGGCGAAGGAATACGGAATCAAGAATCTGGACGTCCATGTGACCGGCCCCGGTCCGGGGAGGGAATCGGCCGTGCGTTCTTTGAACGCCTTGGGCTTTAAGATTGTAAACGTCGTGGACACCACTCCGCTGCCTCACAACGGGTGTCGTCCTCCGAAGAAACGGCGCGTCTGACGAGGGTTTTGAAAAATGGCTAGATATCTTGGGCCGAAGTGTAAGTTGAGCCGGCGCGAGGGAACCGATCTGTTCCTGAAGTCCCGCGGTAAGTCCCTTGAGTCCAAATGCAAGCTGGATCAGCCTCCCGGCCAGCATGGGCAGAAGCGGCCCCGACTGAGCGATTACGCGGCTCAGCTTCGTGAGAAGCAGAAGCTGCGGCGAATCTACGGCGTCATGGAGCGCCAGTTCCGCAACTACTACGCCGAGGCGTCCCGTTTGAAGGGCTCAACAGGTGAAAACCTGCTTTGCCTGCTTGAATCCCGCCTGGACAATGTGGTGTATCGTATGGGTTTTGCGTCGACACGCGCCGAAGCAAGGCAGCTCGTGTCGCACAAGGCGATCAACCTGAATGGGCGCACCCTGAACATCCCGTCCTACCAGGTGCGCAGCGGCGATGTCGTCGAGCTTCGCGAGAAGGCCAAGTCCCAGGGTCGGGTAAAGGACGCGCTTCAGGTGACGGAACAGTATGGGTTCCCGTCTTGGGTCGACGTTGACGTCAAAGCCATGAAGGGCACCTTCAAGTCAGCGCCGGAGCGTAGCGAATTGGGCTCGGATATTAACGAGCAACTGGTCGTTGAATTGTATTCGAAGTAGCGCGCGTGATGGGGTACACCTATATGCACAACTCGCTTGCCGAGCTGATCAAGCCGCGCACGGTGGAGGTTGTTCCTCACGGGGCGAACTCCGCACGTGTGGTGATCGAACCGCTGGAGAGAGGGTTCGGCCACACTCTGGGCAACGCCCTGAGACGCGTGCTTCTTTCTTCCATTCCAGGAGCGGCAGTGACGGACGTCGTAATCGACGGCGTGCTGCACGAGTATTCGACCATCGAGGGGGTTCAGGAGGACGTGATCGACGTGCTTTTGAACTTGAAGAACCTCGCTATTCGGCTCAACGGGCCTCACGACGTTTATCTGAACATCGACAAACAGGGGCCCGGACAGGTTTTGGCGGGAGACATGGAAATCCCTCACGATGTTGAGGTGCTCAATCCGGATTTGCTGATTGCACATGTGACCGGCAGCAGCCGTTTGCGCATGACGCTCCACGTGCAAAAGGGGCGGGGTTACCAGCCCGTTGCCAATCGCGCCGTGGAAGGTGATTCGGCGATCGGTACGCTGCATGTCGATGCGAGCTTCAGTCCGATCAAAAAGGTGTCTTATGTAGTCGAGAGCGCCCGGGTCGAGCAACGCACCGATCTCGACCGGCTGGTCATCGAGCTCCAGACCAACGGTACGGTTCAGCCCGAGGAAGCGGTCAAGCATGCCGCCAACATCCTGAATCAACATCTCGGCATTCTCGTTGACCTGAAAGGCGAGGACCTGCCGCTGTTCGGGGAGGATGGGCCCCAGTTTGATCCGCTGTTGCTGCACCCGGTGGATGATCTTGAGCTCACCGTTCGCTCCGCGAATTGTCTGAAAGCCGAGAACATCTTTTATATCGGTGACCTGATTCAGCGTAGCGAAGCGGATTTGCTCAAGACGCCCAACCTGGGAAAAAAGTCGCTCACGGAAATCAAGGACGTCTTGGCGACGAAGGGCTTGTCTTTGGGCATGCGCCTGGAGAACTGGCCGCCGGAAGGTCTCAAGAAGCCGAATCAATAGCCTTTTTCAAAGGGTGTAGAAAAAATGCGTCATCGTAAAGCGGGAAGAAAATTCAACCTGACGAGCAGCCATCGCTCTGCTTTGTATCGAAACTTGGCGGCTGCGCTCGTTGAGCACGAGATCATTAAGACGACCTTGCCGAAGGCCAAGGAGATCCGGCGTTACGTAGAACCGCTGATCACCTTGTCCAAGGAGGACAGCGTGGCCGGCCGGCGTCTGGCTTTCGCGAGGCTGCGCAATCGGGATGCAGTGACCAAGCTGTTCAACGATCTCGGTCCGCGTTTCAAGACGCGGCCGGGCGGTTACACGCGCATTCTCAAGTGTGGTTTCCGCGCCGGCGACGCGAGTCCGATGGCTTTTGTGGAGCTCGTGGATCGCGCCTGACAGCGCTTTGGCGGCGGCGCGCGCAGGGCCGCCGACTCTTGCCTATTGGGGCGCGCCCGACGCGCCCGCCTCTCTCCGTCATCCGGTCAGGCCGACCTGCCGGCGCTTGAACCCGGACGAGTCGCTCCCCGAGGACGTCTGTGGCCTCCCTCATCCAAACCCGGTTTTTGACCGCCGCGCTAGCGGAGTGCGAGCGGATATGCGAAGAGGGCGGGCTGCGATTCGGTAGTCTACCGGAACCTCTGCGCCTGTCTTTGGGCTTCGTCGGCGCATGCAGCCCGTTCTTCCTCGGGGTCTTGAAAAAAGATCCCAGTTTAGTCTCGGTTCTCCGCTCCCTGGGCGAGCGAGGCTGTAGGGTTTACGACCCGGACGATGCGCTGCGCAAGTGCGTGGGCGAGGCGGCCGATCGCGATGCGCTGGCTCGGGCACTGCGCCAGTGGCGGAATCGCGAAATGGCGATCATCGCGTGGCAGGACATCTCCGGCCAGCTCGGAATCGACGAGGTTCTGGCAAGAATCTCGCACACGGCGGAGGCGGCCATCAGAGCGGCTTTGAGCTGGCTTTTCGAAGACACCTGCCGACGATGGGGCGTGCCAAGGCGGAGCGATGGCTCCGCACAGAACCTGGTTGTCCTGGGTATGGGGAAGCTCGGTGGCCGGGAGCTCAATTTCTCGTCCGATGTCGATTTGATTTTCGCCTATCTCGAGGACGGTGAATTATCGGACCGCAACGCCACGACCTACGCGGAGTTTTATACTCGGCTCGCGCGGGCGCTCGTTCAGGTGCTCGATGCAGTGACCGAGGACGGTTTCGTATTCCGGGTGGATCTGCGGCTCAGGCCTTTCGGCGACAGTGGCCCGCTGGTGGTCAGTTTCGATTCGTGCGAACGCTATTACCAGGCGCAGGCGCGCGACTGGGAACGCTACGCGATGGTGAAGGTCCGCGCCGTGGGCGGGGATCCGGAAGACGGCGCGGAATTCGAACGCTTTTTTCAGCCTTTCGTATATCGTCGATACCTCGACTACAGGGTATTCGGCGAGCTAAGGTCGCTTAAAGGGAAAATCGTTGCGGAACTCCGGCGTAAGGACAGAGGCGACAACATCAAGCTGGGTCCCGGCGGCATCCGCGAGATCGAATTCATCGGACAGGCATTCCAGTTGATCCGGGGCGGCCGCCATGTCGGACTCCAGGACCGAAGCATCCTAGTCGTTTTGGAGCGGGCTGGCCAACTGGGCCTGCTTGATCGCGAGGCAGCGTCGTTTCTCTGCGAAGCCTACCGGTTCTTGCGCAAGGTCGAGAACCGGCTTCAGGAGTATGAGGACAAGCAGACACATGACCTGCCGACATCACCGGAGCGACGCGAGCTGCTCGCGTATTCGATGGGGTTCGACTGCTGGGATGGGTTTGGCGATGAACTCGAGAGGATTCGCAGGAGAGTTCACGGGATTTTCAGCGAGGTGATCGCCGAGCCTTCGCCTCAGGTAACGGCCGAGCCTATGCTGGACGGCAGCGAGGCGGAACTGGCGCTCGCACTGGCTGGCTTCGGAGGCGCCGCCGATGCCATGGCCGACGCCTTGGTCAAGTTCCGCGCCTCGGCGCCCATTCGGCGGCTCGGTACCGGGGCCATGGGCGAGCTTCATCGCGTCATCGGGAAGCTGTTGGCGGAACTGGGACATTTGGGTGCGGCCGATGCTGCGGCGATTTTGCCGAGAGTGCTCCGGTTGCTCGAGTCGATTGCCGGCCGGGGCGTCTATTTTTCCCTGCTTGCGGAGAACCCCGCCGCGTTGTCGCAGTTGGTCAAACTGGCCGCGGCGAGCCCCTGGATCATGCGGCTCATATCCAGCGCCCCGATCTTGCTTGACGAATTGCTGGACCCCAGGACCCTGTACAGTCCGTTGACGCGGGAGGCTTTGGCGCGAGAGGCGGACATTCTGGTCGGCAGTCTGGCACCGGAGGATGAGGAGCAACTGATGCTGCGGCTCCGGCAGTTCAAGGCCGCGCATCAGCTGCGAATCGCAGCGGCAGATATCATGAAGGTCATTCCGGTCATGGTGGTCAGCGATTACCTGACGGACTTGGCGGAAGTCATGATCGAACGGGCGCTGCGGCTGGCCTGGCGGGCCACGGCGGCGCGCCACGGCGTTCCGCCGGTAGAAACGGGAGCCTCCCCGGACTTCCCCGGATTCGGCGTCATTGCGTATGGAAAGCTTGGCGGCATAGAGCTGGGCTATGGCTCCGATCTCGATCTCGTTTTCCTCTATGACGGCGTCGCCAGCGATGCGGTGACCGATGGGCCGCGGCCGGTCAGCGCCGCGGAGTTTTATGCCCGCGTGATCCAGCGGTTGGTCAGCCTGCTGACGACCGAGATGCTCGGCGGAGCGCTGTACGAAGTCGATCTGCGCCTGCGGCCCAGCGGAAGTTCCGGTCTGCTGGTCAGTAAAGTCGACGCTTATGAAAATTACCAGCTCCAGCGAGCCTGGACCTGGGAGCGCCAAGCGTTGGTGAGGGCGCGGTTCGTGGCCGGCGACCCGCAGGTCGGCGCACGCTTCGATGCCATCCGGCGAGCCGTACTCTGCACGGAGCGGGACAGTCGGCAGGTGCGGCTCGATATTCTGGCGATGCGCGAGAAAATGCGGGAAAGTCTGATGGACAGACGGCCGGGCGTTTTCGATTTGAAGCAGGGCGTGGGCGGTATTGCCGATATCGAGTTTATTGTACAATTCGGCGTCCTTGTCAGCGCTGCAAAGCATTGCGAGATAACTCGCTGGACCGATACGGTCCGCTTACTGGAAAGCCTTCTGACCATACATTTCCTCACGCCTGAACAGGCGGATCGGCTTCGACGCGCTTATTGTGATTATCGCGGGGAGGTGCATCGCCTTGCTTTGCAAGAAATGCCGGCATTGGCGTCATCTTCGGAATTTACCGAGCATCGCATGGCCGTGCAGGCGGCGTGGAAGCATATCATCGAAACGCCGGCGCCTTGATGGCGCCGCGGCTTAAAGCAATTTTCCGCTGACTGAAGGAGATCATTTCATGGCAATGGACGATCGAGACGGGCAGATATGGCTCGACGGGACGTGGCTCCCGTGGCGAGAAGCCAAGGTTCACGTGTTGACCCACACGCTGCATTACGGCTGCGGGGTATTCGAAGGTCTTCGGGCTTACCGCACCGAGCGCGGGACCGCGGTCTTCAGGCTGCGGGACCATACCGACCGTCTGTTCCGCTCGGCCCACATCATGAAGATGTCGATTCCGTTCGACAAGGATGCCCTGGATCGGGCTCAGCTGGAGGCGGTGGCACGCAACAATCTGGAGAGCGCCTATATCCGCCCCATGTGCTTTCTCGGCGCCGAGGGGATGGGCCTGCACGCGCACGGCCTGGCGGTCCACGTCATGGTTGCGGCTTGGCAGTGGGGCAGCTACCTGGGGGCGGAAAACATGGCGCGCGGCATCCGCGTGAGGACGTCTTCCTATGCCCGGAACCATGTCAACAGCGTGATGTGCAAGGCGAAGGCGAACGGAAACTATCTCAATTCCATTCTGGCCGTGCAGGAAGCGATCGAAGCCGGATGCGACGAAGCGCTGCTGCTGGATCATGAGGGATACGTTGCGGAAGGGAGCGGCGAAAACATCTTCATCGTCCGCCGAGGCAGGCTGTACACGCCGGACCTGACGTCGGCGCTGGAAGGCATCACCCGGGAGACGGTGTTCACCCTGGCGCGGGAGCATGGCCTGGAAGTCGTGGAAAAGCGCATCACCCGCGATGAGGTTTATGTGGCCGACGAGGCGTTTTTCACCGGGACTGCGGCGGAAGTCACGCCGATCCGCGAAGTGGATGGCCGCGTGATCGGCGAGGGGGTGCGCGGGCCGATCACGGAAAAACTGCAGACGCTCTATTTCGATTATGTGCATGGACGCCGCGCCGACCATGCCGAATGGCTGAGTTTCGTCTGAGGGTCTTCGAGCACGTTGCTCGGCAGGCGAAAGTGGTGCCTGCCGAGCAGCTCCGTGTTTTCTGCTACCGTAGCATCAGGAAGAACGAGCCGTCACCCCGCTGCACGCTGAGCAGCAGCTCGGAGCGGCCCTTGGTGGCGCGCTTGAGGTCGTCCAGCGTTTCGATCTCCTCGCGGTTCGCCATGACGATGATGTCCCCGGGGCGCAAGCCCGCTTGGAATGCGTAGGAGCCGGTGTGGATCTTGTCCACCTGGACGCCGCCATCTTGGTTGTTCTTGAGTACGACCCCGGACAGTTTGGGGTGGATGTTGCGTCCCTCCTCCTGGACCAACTTGGGAGCGCGGATCGTCACATCGCGTACCACTCTTTGTCCCTTGTGCATGACCTCGAGCCGGACTTCTTCGCCTATCGGCAAGAGGCCGATGGTATTGCGGACGTCCGCGCTGTTCCGGACCGGGCGGTCATTGATGCTGAGCACGATGTCACCGGCTTCCAGCCCTGCCGAAGCAGCGGGAGAGTCTTTTTGAATGCCGGTGACCACGGCGCCTTGGCTTTGGCTCAGGCCGAATGCCTGGGCGAGATCCGGCGTCAAATCCTGGATGGAGATCCCGATCTGGCCGCGGCGGATTTCACCTTTTTCGACCAGTTGGGTCATGATGCTCGCTGCCATGTTGGAAGGAATGGCGAAACCGATGCCGACGTTTCCGCCGGTCGGGGCGATGATCGCCGTATTGATGCCCACCAGTTCGCCGCGGAGGTTGATCAGCGCGCCTCCCGAATTGCCGGGATTGATCGAAGCATCGGTCTGGATGAAGTCTTCGTAGCCTTCAATGCCGAGACCCGAGCGGCCCAGAGCGCTTACGATGCCCGAGGTTACCGTCTGTCCTAGGCCGAAGGGGTTGCCGATGGCGACGACGAAATCGCCGACCTCGAGCTGGCTGGAGTCGCCGATGGGCAGTTCGGTCAGGTTCTTGGGTTCGACCTTGATGACGGCCAGATCGGATTCCGGATCGGCCCCGACCAGCTTGGCGCTTAATTGACGGCCGTCCCGCAGCGTCACGCTTATCTCGTCCGCTTTGTCGATCACGTGGTTGTTGGTGAGGATGTAGCCTCGCCTGCCGTCGACGATAACGCCGGAGCCCAGGCTGGAACTTTCCCGGCGCCGCGGCTGATTGGGAATTCCGAAGAAATGCCGGAAAAACGGGTCCTGCATCAAGGGGTTTTCGGCGATTTCGATTTGAGTTTTCGTCGAAATGTTCACCACCGCGGGCATGGCCTTTTTCAACACGGGTGCCAGGCTCGGCAGCGGCTGGCCGTTGACGCTCGTCGGCAAGTCCGCCCAGGCCGGGGCACAGGGAGAAAGGCCGCTCGCTGCAATAAGCAGGAGGGCGCCGATCGGTTTCATGCGCATGAAATAACCTCCATCAATCGTTTTTTTGCACGGCGGTGGCATGGGCGGTTTCAGTGTAGCAAAAAAAGCATTCACCCAGCGGCGCGCCAGATATGCTGAATATGGGATGCCGTGCGTGTGATAGCAACATCGCAGAGGAATGGCGGCGACCGAAGCGGCGCCGGATATGCCTCGGCGCCTATGCTTGCGCCGAGGCGGAGGCCGATCAGGCTTTCAGCCCGCTTTCGTCCATGCCGGGAGCGGTGACGTCCCGCTGGGTTTCGAACCAGTTCAGTGACTGGCGCGCCGCCATGGTTCCATCCTGGAGACCTTTGGCGATCAGGCGTCGTCCCGGTATGAGTTTGCCCAGTACCAGGGCGCTGAGGACCACGCCGAAAGAAAGACAGTAGACCGATCGGTAAACTGCCTTGGCGAACAAGCCTTCGGCGACGGGCGAGCCTGACTTCGTATAGTCGCGGAAAGCATGGCTCGGGGGAGTTCGAGCCTCGGGAGAGAGCGCAGACTTCTCCTCCGTCGCCGAAACCAGACTCAGGGTCGGGCCGCGCGGTTTGGATGTTATGGGTACGACTTTCTTGGCCATCCTCTTATTCCTCCACGAGTTCACGAACGAGCGCCTTGATCTCCCTGGCTGCCGGCCCTTTGCTGTCGAACTCGAGTACCGAAAGGCCGGAGGCGGCACTTTCGGCATAGGCAACCCTTTGATTTATGGCTGTTTCGGCTACCAGGAACGGGTAATCCCGGAGTGCTTCGGCTACGTCGCGACCGATGGCCGTGTTCACGATTTTCCGGTTGACGACGAACCTGCCCTTCAGCTTCGCCTTATATATCATAACCTCCTGTATCAACTTGACAATGTCATCCGCGGCCCAGACGTCGTAAGGAGAGGGCTGGACCGGGATCAGGACGAGATCACAGGCCATGATAGCGGACTTGGCGAGTTCATTGACGCGGGGAGGGCCGTCGATGATGACGTGGTCATAGCTGGCGGCGAGTTCGGGAACATCCTTGTGCAAGGTCGGTTTCGCCATGCCGACGACCGGGAAGAGAGTATCGCCCTCCCGGGTCGATTGCCAGTCGAGCGCGCTGCCCTGCGGGTCTGCATCGATGAGTAAGGCGCGCTTGCCCGACAAGGCCAGGGCTGCAGCCAAGTTGACCGATAGGGTGGTCTTGCCGACGCCGCCTTTCTGGTTGAGAACGCCGATGATCATGCGGGATGCCATCCCTCCGGGAGTCGGGTATGACTAAGTATCCTAGTCGATTCCGGTGACGCTTGCACCGCTCGCGATGCGCAAGCTGCCCGGAGAGGCCGAAGGCCTGAAGCGTGAGGGGGGGCGGGGAAAGCCGAAGGGGGCGGCGCGCAGGCCTGACTGCGCGCACATCGAGAACGCCGGAGAACGTTATTTGATCTTGGCTTCTTTGTACATGACGTGCTTGCGCACGACTGGATCGAATTTCTTGATCTCCATCTTCTCCGGCATGGTGCGCTTGTTCTTCGTGGTGGTGTAGAAATGGCCGGTGCCGGCGCTGGACACCAACTTGATCTTGTCACGCATGGCTCATCGCTCCTGCCGATTAAACTCTTTCGCCGCGTTTGCGGATGTCTGCCAGGACGGCGTCGATCCCGCACTTGTCGATGACCCTCAAGCCGTGGCTCGAGACCTTGAGGCGAACCCAGCGATTCTCGCTCTCGACCCAGAAACGGCGCTCGTGCAGGTTGGGGTTGAACAGTCTTTTCGTCTTGTTGTTAGCGTGGGAAACGTTATGGCCTACAATACGCCGCTTCCCCGTAACCTGACATACCTTGGACATGGCTTACCTCAATGTCGGCTTGCAGGGTGGAAAAACGTGCTTTATAAGGGTTTGACGGCATTTAGTCAACAGTGGGTGGTTCGGGGGACGCGATGACATTGAAGCTCGGGATCGTGATGGATCCGATCGGCAAGATCAAGATCGGCAAGGACAGCAGCTTCGCGATGTTGCTGGAAGCCCAGGCGCGTGGCTGGGAGCTCTTCTACATGGAGCTGAACGATCTTTACCTGCGCGACGGCCGCGCCCATGCCCGGGTCAGGCACCTTCAGGTCGAGCGCGATTACGTCCGCTGGTTCGAGTTTCTGGATGAGCGGGACATCGCGCTGGACACGCTCGACGTCATCCTCATGCGCAAGGATCCGCCGTTCGACCAGGAATATATCTATGCGACGTATCTGCTCGAATGCGCCGAGAACCGGGGCGTGTATGTCGTCAATCGGCCGCGTTCCCTGCGGGATGCCAACGAAAAGCTGTTCACCGCCTGGTTTCCCCAATGCTGCGCGCCGACCCTGGTTGCCCGCGAGGCCGGGCGCATCCGGGAGTTCCTGCGCGAACACGGCGAGATCGTGCTGAAGCCGCTCGATGGCATGGGCGGCGCATCGATCTTCCGAGTGGCCGAAGGCGATCACAACCTGAGCGTCATTCTGGAAACCATGACCCAGCACAACCGGCGTTTCGTCATGGCGCAGCGCTATCTTCCGGAAATCCGGGATGGCGACAAGCGCATACTCGTGGTCAACGGAGAAGCCGTGCCCTATGCCTTGGCGCGCATCCCGGCCCACGGCGAAAGCCGGGGCAATCTGGCGGCCGGCGGTCGGGCCGAGGGGCGGGAGCTGACCGAGCGTGACCGCTGGATCGTGTCGCAGGTCGGACCCACCCTGCGGGAGCGCGGTCTGGTATTCACCGGTCTCGACGTCATCGGCGATTACCTCACCGAGGTCAACGTCACCAGCCCGACCTGCATCCAGGAACTGGACACGCTGTTCGGCCTGAACATCAGCGCAATGCTCATGGACCACATCGAATCTGTCGTGTCCGCTTCGGACCGCACCCGCCATGTCGCTTGAGTCGCACGACCAGGGCCGCTTGCTGCTCGCGCTGCTGATTGCGTTTGCGGTCCATGTGGCGGCGATTTTCAGCCTGAACGCGAAGCTTGCGGCGACGCCAAGAGAGCCTTCCAGGACCTTTGAGGTGACGCTGCTGCGGCTTCCCGCACGGGAGGCGCCGAAACAGGCGGAACATCTGGCGGCGGAAAATCAGCGCGGAGACGAGAAGCGGGAGCGCGTCGAGCCTTTGCCCAGCCGCGGTGTGGAAAAACCGGCGGAAACGGCTCCGCATAGGGATTCTCGCCAGGCGTCGGCGACGGAGCGACCGCCGCGGAAGCCGGTGCTGAAAAGTCCGCGCATCGAACAGTCCGTCAAGGCGGAGCCCGAACTTGAAGCCGCTCCACCGGCCCATATTTCCGCCGAGTCCTTAAGCCGGCAGATCGCTGAATTCGGCGCGGCCTATGTGCGGCAGCAGGAGGAAGCGCCGCGTCCCAGGATGGTGTATATCAATTCGGTCAATGCCCACAAATACAAGGCGGCGGCTTACGAGCGGGCTTGGCAGGACAAGATCGAGCGTATCGGCAACCTGAATTACCCGGAGGAGGCGCGTCGCAGGAACCTGACCGGCAGCCTGCTGTTGAGCGTAGCCTTGCGGCCCGACGGCAGCGTCTACAAGGTCCAGGTGCGGCGTTCCTCCGGGGAGCAGGCGCTGGACGATGCAGCGGTGAGGATCGTCCACCTCGCGGCGCCGTTTGCCCCGTTCCCGGTGGAACTGCGGGAAGAGGCGGATGTGCTGGTGATCACCCGCACCTGGAAGTTTTTGAACGGCACGCGTCTGGAGACCGCGCCGTAGTTCGCCGCTTGCGGCGCCGTTGCAGGAGCGCCGATACTAATCATGATGAACCAGGAAACAGCATTTCTCGCCAACCATTTTCTGATCGCCATGCCCGGCTTGGCCGATCCGCATTTCGCGAAAACCGTGACCCTGCTCTGTCAGCACAACGCGGACGGAGCCCTCGGCATCATCATCAACCGGCCGTCCGAGCTCAAGCTGGGCGATGTCATGCGGCAGATGGAGATCGAAATGGCAGCCACCGAGATGGGCGATCTGCCGGTTTTTTTCGGCGGTCCCGTGCATCCGGAGCGCGGCTTCATATTGCACGAACCAGCGACGGTGTGGGCTTCCACGCTGGTGGTTTCCGATCGGCTGGCATTGACGACGTCCAGAGACATTCTGGAAGCGATCGGGCGAGGCGAGGGGCCGAGCCGCATGCTGCTGGCTCTGGGCTACGCCGGCTGGGGCCAGGGCCAGCTCGAGCGTGAAATCATCGAAAATGCATGGCTCAACGCGCCCGCGGACAACGCGGTCATTTTCGAGCATCCGCCGCTGCGGCGCTGGAAGGCCGCGGCCGATCTCGTGGGCATCGACATCTCGCTGCTGACCAGCCAGGCTGGTCATGGCTGAAGCGCCGCCCGGCTCGCGCGGTGCCACTTATCTCGGTTTCGACTTCGGCGAGAGGAACATCGGGGTTGCGGTCGGGCAATCGGTCACAGGCACTGCGGCGCCGCTTCGGACCCTGCGGGCGCAGCCGACCGCGCAGTTGTGGGCCGCCATTGCCGAACTGATCGCGCAATGGCAGCCCGCGGGCCTCGTCGTCGGCCTCTCCCATCAGCAGGACGGCAGCGAAAACCCCATCACGGCGCCGACCTTGCGCTTCTGCCGGCAGCTCGAAGGCCGTTACCTGCTCCCGGTGTATACGGTGGACGAGACGCTCACCACGGCCGAGTCGCGCACCCATTTTTATCAGCGCCGCCGCCGCAAATCGGTCGAGTTCGAGCAGGTGAAGGACGAAATGGCGGCGCAACTGATCCTGCAAACCTGGTTTTCACTTGATAAGGCATCACCGAGGTAATACATGAGTCAAGCGGATCTCGACGTCGAAACATTGCTGGCGCGTCTGGAAGCTTCATTGCGGGAGGAACTCGTCCGGCGCCGGCTCGACGATCCGGCCATGATCGGCGTCCACACGGGCGGAGCTTGGATCGCGGAAGTCTTGCATCGGCGTTTGGGGTTCTCCGAGCCGCTGGGGTATCTGGATATTTCCTTCTACCGGGACGATTACCCGCAATCGGGCATGAATCCGGACGTGCGGGCGAGCAAGCTGCCTTTTCGCATCGACGGCCGGAACATCGTGCTGATCGACGACGTGCTGTATACCGGACGCACCGTGCGCGCCGCGTTGAACGAGATCTTCGATTACGGGCGTCCGGCGGAAATCGTGCTCGGCGTGTTGATCGATCGGAACGGGAGGCAGATTCCGATCCAGGCCGATTGCATCGGCGGGCGGGTCGAGCTGGAGCCGGGGCAGCGCATCAAGCTCGTCGGTCCCGAGCCCCTGCAGTTGACGATACGTGCGGGGGGGCGATGAGCGCGACGGCCGCCGCCGATATCCAGCTCGATGCTTCCGGGCGTCTGCGCCATTTCCTGACGGTCGAAGGGCTGAGCCGGGAGCTGCTGGTCCGGATCATGGACACCGCCGAATCCTTTGCCGGCGTGACGGCGCAGAACGTCAAGAAGGTGCCCCTGCTGCGCGGCAAGACCGTGGTCAATCTGTTCTTCGAAAACAGCACGCGGACTCGGACGACCTTCGAACTCGCCGCCAAGCGCTTGTCCGCCGACGTCCTCAACATCAACATCGCCACCTCCGCGACCTCCAAGGGCGAAAGCCTGCTCGACACCGTCCGCAATCTGGAAGCGATGCACGTCGACATGTTCGTGGTGCGCCATGCCCAGAGCGGCGCCGCCCACTTCATCGCCCGCCATGTCGCGCCCCACATCAGTGTGCTGAACGCGGGCGACGGCCGCCATGCCCACCCGACCCAGGCCATGCTGGACGTGTTCACGATCCGGCGTTGCAAGGGCGAATTCGCCGGCCTCAAGGTGGCCATCGTCGGCGACATCCTGCATTCCCGGGTGGCGCGCTCGGAGATCTGGGCGCTCAACACGCTGGGTGTGGAGGAGGTGCGGGTGGTGGCGCCCAAGACCCTGCTGCCGGCCCATGTCGAAGCCTTGGGCGTGGTGCCTTACCATGATCTGAGCGAGGGATTGCGCGATGTCGATGTGGTGATCATGTTGCGCTTGCAGCTCGAACGCATGGGGAGCGCGTTCATTCCGTCCGAACACGAATATTTCCAACGCTTCGGCCTGACCGAGAAGCGTCTGGAGAAAGCCAGGCCGGATGTCATCGTCATGCATCCCGGGCCGATCAACCGCGGCATCGAAATCGATTCGGCGATCGCCGATGGTCCCCGTTCGGTGATCCTGCCGCAGGTGACGAACGGCATCGCGGTGCGCATGGCGGTGATGTCCATGGCCATGCACGCCGGTCCGGACATGGAGGTGGCGGCATGAGCGGCGAACGCATCCTCATCGAAGGCGGCCGCATCGTCGATCCGGCTTCCGGCTTCGACGGACCGGGCACGGTATGCGTCGCGGACGGCGTCATCGCCGGCGTCGGAGCTCCGCCGGACGGATTCGAGGCCGATCGCCGCGTCGATGCGTCCGGTCAAATCGTGTGTCCCGGCTTCGTCGACCTCTGCGCCCGGCTCAGGGAGCCGGGGCAGGAGCACAAGGGCAGCATCGCCTCGGAAAGCGCTGCCGCGGCAGCCGGCGGTGTTACCACGCTGTGCTGTCCGCCGGACACCGTCCCGGTCATCGACACCCCCGCCGTGGTCAAGCTGGTCACGGAGCGGGCCGAGCAGGCGGGTAAAGTCCGGGTGCTGCCCATCGGCGCCCTGACCCGCGGCCTCACGGGGACCGATCTGAGCGAAATGTATGCGCTGAAACGCGCGGGCTGCCTGGCGCTGGGCAACGCCGACCGGCCTCTCGCCCATCCGCTGGTGCTGCGACGGGCCTTGGAGTATGCGGCGAGTTTCGATCTCGTCGTGGTGTTCCGTCCCGAGGACCCCTGGTTGCGCAGCCAGGGCTGCGTACATGAAGGGGTGGTGAGCAGCCGTCTTGGGCTGCCCGGCATACCGGAGACGGCGGAAACGGTTGCGGTCGCCCAGGCTCTCCCACTGATCGAGCAGACGGGGGTGCGCGCGCACTTCGGCCAGCTCAGTAGCGGCCGCGCGGTGGAAATGGTCGCCGAAGCCCGAGCGCGAGGCGTGCATGTCAGCGCGGACGTGGCGGTGCATCACCTGCATCTCACTGAGTCGGATGTCGACGGCTTCGATGCCCTTTGCCACAGCCGTCCGCCGTTCCGCACGATGGCCGATCGTGACGCCTTGCGCGCCGCCGTGGCCGACGGCCGGATTTCAGCTGTGTGCTCGGACCATCAGCCGCATGAACCGGATGCCAAGCTCGATGTGTTTCCCGAAACCGAGCCCGGCCTGTCTTCGCTCCAGACCCTGCTGCCGCTGATGTGCGCCTTGGTGGCGGAGGGGTGGCTGTCGCTGTCCGATGCCATTGCCCGCATGACAGCGGGGCCGGCGGCAATACTCGGCCTGGCTTCCGGCCGGCTGGTGCCGGGGGCGCCGGCCGATATCTGCGTTTTCGATCCGGCGTCCGCCTGGGTGCCGGCGCAGGGCGGCTGGCTCAGCGCGGGCCGCAATACGCCGTTCTGGGAGTGGACGCTGACGGGACGGGTGACGGCGACCCTGGCAGGTGGGCGGCTGGTTTATTCCAGTGGGGACATTGCCTCGGCGAGGATCGGATAAGGCTGCCGACTTAGATTCTTTGGGAGAACCGATGCACACCGATCTGGGAAACAAGATTGCGACATTACTCGAGAATCACAACGCGCTGACGGCTCTGATCGAGAGTGATCGCTTCAACGGGCTGGCCGCCGATACCCAGTTGAAGCTGTTGAATCTGCACAGAGAGGTCGACGCGACGATGAATGCGATCAATGCCCAGGTCGATGCCATCGATTTGAAAATCGCCGATATGTTCTACGCCCTGAACCTGTAGATCCCGCGAAGCCGCCGCTCCTGCCGTCCCATGAAATCCGGAGCGAGTACCCCGGTTCCTCTCCGATTGAGGTTAAGCGGAGAGTCTCTGCTTGACCGCCCATTCCTCCTTTGCCCGCCGGTCTCCGAGGCCAATCGGAACGAGTGGCGAAAGAGGTGAAAAGAAGGCCTTTCCCGATGCGGCCGAAAAACCTCCCGCATGCCGGCGCGACGACCGATTTTCTCTCCCAGCCCCTTTCCCAATTGCTGTCCAATGGTGGCGTGTCGCAGGCAGGATTGACGCAAGCCGAGGCATGGCGACGGCTCAAGGCGCACGGACCGAACGTGCTGAGTCATCACGCCCGGCGTACTGCATTGGTGGCGTTCCTAAGCCGGTTCCAGAATCCGTTGGTGTTGCTCCTGGTTGCAGCGGGCGCGGTCTCCGCTTTCGTGCACGAGCAAGCCAGTTTCGTCATCATCTGCGTGATGGTGCTGGCCAGCGTGACCCTGGATTTCATCCAGGAGCACCGCGCCGACCGGGCGGCGGAGCGATTACGCGAATCTATTGCCAATACCGCGCGGGTACAAAGGGATGGCGTAACGAAGGCGATTCCCGTGGCCGAACTGGTGCCGGCAGACGTGGTGTTCCTGGCGGCGGGTGATCGGGTACCCGCCGATGGTCGTCTCTTGGAAGCACGGGACTTCTTCGTTAGCCAGGCGCTCTTGACCGGCGAGCCATACCCGGTGGAGAAGGCCGCCGTCGAGGGAGGGACCGGTCTCGATCCGCAAACCGCGACTGGCGCCGTCTTCATGGGCTCGTCGGTGATCAGCGGTTCGGCCCGCCTTCTGGTCTGCGCCACCGGAAACCGCACCTATCTCGGCGGCATCGCCGAAACGATCCAGCGGCGGCCACCTCCTACCGCCTTCGAGCACGGCACCCGGCAATTCGGTCTCCTCCTGGTGCGCATCACCCTCTTGCTGGTGCTGTTTGTTCTGTTCGTCAACACGTTCTTCGGCCGCCCCTGGCTGGACACTTTCCTTTTCGCCGTGGCGCTGGCCGTGGGGCTCACGCCCGAGCTCTTGCCGATGGTGGTATCCGTGACCCTGTCTCGCGGGGCGCTGCGTATGGCGGAGAAGAAAGTGATCGTCAAGCGGCTCGCCGCTATCCACGATCTCGGCAGCATGGACGTGCTGTGCACCGACAAGACCGGTACTCTGACCGAGGCGCACATCCGCCTGGAAAAGTATGTGGATGCTGAAGGCAAAGACTGCCGTCGGGTGATCGAGCTGGCCTATCTCAACAGCTATTTCGAAACCGGCCTGCGCAGTCCCTTGGACGAGGCCATCCTGGATCACCAAGAGATTGACGTCAGCGGCTGGACCAAGATCGACGAGGTGCCCTTCGATTTTGAGCGGCGCCGGGTGTCGGTGCTGGTGGCTGACGGCAAGCGCCGGCTGGTGGTAGTCAAGGGGGCGCCGGAGGACATTCTGAGTCTGTCCATCGGCTATTTGGCCGATGACACTGACGGCGTCCAACCTTTGGATGCGGCAGCCCATGCCCGGCTTGCCCGCCTGTTCGGCGCACTGAGCGACGACGGATTTCGTGTCCTTGGCATTGCCTTCCGGGACGTGGACCTGACCCATGGACACGCGGTGGTCGATGACGAAAGCGAACTGGTCTTCGCCGGCTTTGCCGCATTCCTCGATCCACCCAAGGCCACCGCCAGCGAAACCCTGGCAGAACTTGCCGGCGGCGGGGTGGAGGTGAAGATCGTCACCGGCGACAACGAACGGGTGACCCAGCATCTGTGCCGGGAGTTGGGCGTGCCGGTGCGCGGGGTGCTCAAGGGGCCGGAACTCGCGGATATGGATGACCACGCCCTGGCCGCCGTGGTGGACAAGGTGAACCTGTTCTGCCGGGTCACACCCCAACAGAAAAACCGAATCATTTTGGCCCTGAAACAGCGAGGTCGGGTAGTGGGTTTTTTGGGCGATGGGATCAACGATGCCCCGCCCCTGCATACCGCCGATGTCAGCCTGTCGGTGGACGGCGCGGTGGACGTGGCCAAGGAAGCCGCCGACATGATTCTCCTCGAACACGACCTCCGCGTGTTACACCACGGTGTGATGGAGGGGCGCCGCACCTTCGGCAACATCATGAAGTACATCATGATGGGCACCAGCTCCAACTTCGGCAACATGTTCAGCATGGCTGGCGCCTCGCTGTGGCTGCCATTCCTGCCCATGCTGCCCACCCAAATCCTGCTCAACAATTTTCTCTACGACACCTCCGAAGTGCCGATTCCCCTCGACCGGGTGGACGAGGAATTCATGGCCCGGCCGCGCCATTGGGACATGAACTTTATCCGGAACTTCATGCTCACCCTGGGGCCGGTCAGTTCGCTGTTCGACTTTCTGACTTTCTACCTCATGCTCGACGTATTTCAGGCCAGTCAGGCCCTGTTCCAGACCGGCTGGTTCGTTGAGTCGCTGGCCACCCAGGTGCTGGTCATCTTCCTCATCCGTACCCGGCGCGCGCCGTTCCGCAGCCCATCGCATCCGGCGCTTCTGGCCACCGCCGTGGTCGTGGTGGGTGTCGCCGTCGTACTGCCTTTTACACCGCTCGGGCCTTATTTCGGTTTTGAACCGCTGCCCGGGGCGTTCTTTACCGTACTCATGGGGATCGTGGTCATGTACCTGACCGCGGTCGAAGTCATCAAGCGCTGGTTTTTCCGGCGATTCGAGACCTGAGGCTCCGCATGGAGCCGGCGCGGGGATCACGTTTCAGATGCAAGCCGACCCTCTTGGATCGCGGCGGGGAGCCGTACTGCAAAGCGGGCACCGCCGTCCGGAAGATTCGATGCGTCGATGGCTCCGCCGTAACGATGGGCGATGGCTTGCGAAAGCGCCAGGCCAAGACCGGTGCCGGGCATTCCTTCGGCGCGAGCCATGGCGCCCCGGTAAAAGCGCTCGAACAGCCGGGCAGGTTCGTCGGTGCCAATCCCCGGTCCGTGATCGGAGATGCTTACGATGGCGTCTGGCCCGTCAAGCGCGAAGCGGATCGTCACGGTTCCGCCTGGTGGTGAGAATTTCAGGGCATTATCCAGGATGTTGGAGAACACGAGACTGACAGAGTCTCCTGCCACGCGAACCATGACCTCTGGGGAGGGTTCGACGACGATGCGTACCGAACACTCGCGAGCAACCGGTTGATGGCGGCGCACCGCTTCTTCAACAAGCGCGTTTAGAGAGACCGTTTCGATAGGATCGTGTTCCTGGCCCGCATCGATTCGGGCAAGCACGAGAAGTTCTTCCACCAGCCTGGTCAGCCGCTCCACTTCTTCCAAGCAGGAGCGCAAGGTCCGCACGTAGTCAGCAAGTGCACGGGGCCGTCGCAGCGTGATTTCGAGCTCGGTGCGCAGTCTGGATAGCGGTGATCGCAGTTCATGGGAAGCGTCGGCGGTAAAACTTCGTTGGACTTCGAAACTTTGCTCGATGCGATCAAGCATCTCGTTCAGAGTGTCCACCAGGCGGCCGATTTCATCGCGGGTTCCGGGATGAGGCAGCCGTTCGCCGAGGTTCGCCTCACCAATCCGGTGCGCTCGCTGCACCACTTCATCGATTGCTCGAAATGCCTTGCGAGTCAGTGATAGGCTGGCGAGCCCGACCGCCACCAGCAATCCGAGCGTCATGACGACGAATAGCAAATTGGCTGATTTCATCACGTTGCTTACGTCATCCAGAGAGCCGGCGACCTGGATCGCGAGGCGCGAGCCGAGTGCCTGGACTGGCATCGACACCATCCGGACCGGCTCCTCGCCGAAAGCCGGGAGCGTCTCGAAAACGGTTTCTCCTGCGGCAAGGCGTGACAGCAAAGCGGGTGGCGCGGGAAGTCTGGCCGCGCCGAGGTTGAGGCTGCGAGCCAGAACTTGGCCGCTCGCGTCGATGATCTGAACGAGTCTGTCGAGGCGGGCGAAAGAGAGGGGCGCAGGGCCTGGCGTGGTTTCGTGAACCCTGGGAGGTTGCTCCGCCGCCTCTATCAGCATCGCCTTTTCCGTTTCCGCAAGAGCCAGGAGCGCGGCATCGAGCTGGTCGTGGACCGCGTGCCGGAGCATCCAGTATGCGCCGGACGCTCCGCAGGCCAGCACTGCCACGATGATGACCAAATGGGCGAGAACGAGGCGGATTCGGAAACTAAGCACGTTCATTCTTCTCCCCCTATCAAGCAATAACCATGGCCTCTCACCGTTCGAATGAGGGGGGTGGCACCGGGCAGATCGAGTTTTCTGCGTAAATTGCTGACATGAACGTCGATCAGATTGTCGATGCCGATCAAATCGGCCTTCCAAACCAGTTCAGCAAGGCGGGTGCGGCTCACGACTTCGCCGGCGTGCCGCACGAGAATTTCGAGAATCGCATACTCTTTGGGGGTAAGGACCAGGGGGGCTCCTCTTCGCGTCACACGATGAGTCAAGGGGTTGAGCGTCAAATCGGCAACCGTCAACGCTGCCGGCTGCGTCAACTTGCACCTCCGCAGCAACGCACGCATGCGTGCCAGTAACTCTTCGAATGCGAAAGGCTTGGTGAGGTAATCGTCGGCACCGGTGTTGAGTCCCTGCAGCCGATCCATCAGCCCATCGCGGGCGGTAAGCATCAGGATGGGAGTCTGAATGCCGCGTAATCGCAATTCCTTGCAAAATGCGACTCCCTCTTTGCCCGGAAGCAGCCAATCCAGCACGATCAGGCTGTAGTCCACGCCAACGATTTGCTCGTCCCCGTCCTCGGCTGTGTGGGCGACATCAACCACGAAGCCTTCCTCCTGAAGTCCCCTCGCCAGAAGCCCTGCGGCCTTTCTGTCATCTTCGACGAGCAAAATCCTCATAAGCCGCTACGTATTCGGCATGCACTAGAATCGGATTGGGCAAGTTTATCCGGTGGCCAGACGTTTCCACTGATCCTTAAGAAAAATTCAGAACCGATTCGGCGGTTCTTCAGTAAGCTTTCGGCAAGTTGCATAGTCGACATCGAACCGAGTCAGTCGTCCCAAAAATCGCGGCAATCAGAAATGGCGCAGTGCAGCATCGGGTCCAACGGTAACAGTTTCCCAAGCGGCCGTTTGTTGTTGCAGCTTGCTTGTGCCGCCTTGGGTCCCGTCGCCTGCATGGTGCCGGACTATAAGGCGGCACCGCTGCCAGTATTCATGCAGGACGCTGGTCCGACGGGAAAGACGGTCAATCCGGCAACGTCTCCGCTCGCGGCTGCGGCGGTTCCGCTGTCGTCGGCGCCTGGCAGTGCTGCGGGTACGGTGCAGCAAGAGGAGGTTCGCGAGTTCACCCTGGATGCGGCAATAAGCCGCGCATTGGAGGCCGATCCGCAGATCAAGGCCGGTTTTGAAAATGTGCGGCAAGCAGAGGCCGAACTGGTGACGGCCGGACTGCTGCCGAATCCGGAGCTGACTGCCGACTTGCTCATGATCCCTTGGGGACAGCCGTGGCGTCCCACGCGACAGGGCGGCCCGACCCAGACGGATGCCCTCGTGAGTTTTCCCATCGACTGGTTCGTCTTTGGCAAGCGTGCTGCCGCCATCGTCACCGCCCAGAAGGGCGTGGACGTGACTACGGCGCAGTTCTCCGATCTGCTCCGGCAGCGCATCGCCGGCACGATCTCAGCCTTTTACGATGTGCTAGAGGCCCAGGCCTTGCTCGATCTCGCTCGGGTCGACCTCGACAACCTGTCGCAGTTGGAGCAGATCACGGCGAACCGTGTGGAGCTCGGAGGCGCGGGCACCATCGAGCTGGACCGCGTCAAGGTGTTCATTTTCGGAAGCCGCCGCGAGATTCGCGCACGAGAGACCGCATTGGCGACGGCCCTCGCCCGGCTGCGGTCCTTCCTGGGTTATTCCGAGGAAGTGCCGCTGAAAGTGAAGGGTGATTTGGACGTCGACGCGCCGGCGACCCCCTTGACTACCGATGCAGCCTTTGCCCTGGCGGGGGAAAACCGGCCTGATCTGATCGCGTTGCAGCGCCAGATCGTGATGGCGACAGCCAACGTGGAGCTGGAAGAGCGCCGCGCTTACCCGGAGGTCAAGCCTGCCTTCGGCTATACCAATCAGTTCCAGCATGAGATGGATCAGGCCAATGCCGATTCGTGGAACGTCATCCTGCAAATGAGCCTACCGGTGTTCGACCGCAATCAGGGTCATATCGCCAAAGCACGTTCCTTGCGGACCCAGGCCGAACACAATCTGAACATGCAGCTCGTGAATCTGCGCGCGGAGATAGTGCAGGCGGTAAAAACCTTCGAGGCCGCGCGGGATGCCTTGCTGATCGACGATCCGGGCCAGCTTGATGCGGCGCGAAACGTTCGCGACAAGATCCGCGCTGCCTACGAACTGGGGGGTAAACCGCTGATCGACGTGCTGGATGCCCAGCGCGCCTACCGTGAGACCTTCCGTCTGCATATTGCCGCCCGCTCCAGCTACTGGCATTCACTTTATGCCCTCAACGCCGCTATCGGAAAGCAGGTGCTTCGATGATCCCTCGTGCCACTTCCTCTGCGGTGTCGTTTCGTCACGCGGTCCTGGTGGCCGGCGGAGTCCTGATCCTGGCGGTGGGGGGCTGGCGGTTCTGGCCTGCTTCGCCGCCGCCTGCGGTCGACCGTGCACCGAACTCCGCAACGGCGGCCGTGGCCGGCCCCTTGCTCATTTCCGTCAAGCCCGGCAGCCTGCTGGAGCAGAAATTCGAGATCCCGACAGTGCGGAAGGAACACATCGTCACGCCGCTGGTCATGGTGACCGGCGCAGTAATGGCGCGGCTTCGCCCCGGGAAGGAGGCACTGGAAGACCGCTGGCAGTTCAGCAACGTGGAGCTGTCGGGCATTTACGCGGATTGGGAAAAAGCACGCACGGAAATGGATTTCGATGCCAAGCGCTTGAAGAAGACCCGTGAACTGACGGCAGCGCAACTGCAATCGCAAGAACGGGTGGTTGAACGCCTGCGCAAGTTGGTGGCTACAGGTACCGAGGCGG
This sequence comes from Methylococcus geothermalis, assembly GCF_012769535.1. Taxonomy (NCBI): domain Bacteria; kingdom Pseudomonadati; phylum Pseudomonadota; class Gammaproteobacteria; order Methylococcales; family Methylococcaceae; genus Methylococcus; species Methylococcus geothermalis. Next base: position 3,108,437 of record NZ_CP046565.1, on the reverse strand, counting down.
TCCGTGACCTCGCCATGGCGGAAGCGACGCTGCTAGAGATTCAGTTGGAGGGGCAGAAGGCTGTGTTCGAGGCCGAGAGCGCACTCACCCAGGCCACTCATAGCCATGCCGATCTGGAGCGCCAGTTGCTGCAGGCAGGGGTAGATCCGGCGCTGCTGGAGCACGCGGACGCCGATTCGGCCATGATGATGGCGGACGTGCCGGAAGTGCGGATTAGCCTGGTCAAACCGGGCCAGGCCTGCGAAGCGCATTTCTTCGGCCTGCCTGGGCAAACCTTCCACGGGACGGTGCGCAGCCTGGCGCCAGCGTTGTCATCGGAACGCCGGACCCTGCGTGTGTTCTTCGAGCTCGACGACAGCCGGGGCCAGCTCAAGCCCGGCATGTATGCCGAAATCGGCCTGGGCACGGACCCGCGCGAGGCGGTATTGGTGCCGTCGGATGGCGTCTTACATATCGGCGGCACCGACTTCGTGTTGACCGATGCCGGTGTCGGCCTGTGGCGGGTCACCCCTGTCCAGGTCGGAGAACGGGCCGGCGAACGAGTCGAAATCCTGGACGGTTTGAAAGGCGGCGAACGGCTGATAGGTAATGGCGCGATTCTGCTGAAGCCCCTCGTGGTTGAAGCGCTGCTCAAATCGAAGCAGGCGCCGGTGGATGAAGGAGACGACCCTTAATGGTACCGCGCCTTATCCGCGGGGCATTGCGCTACCGCTGGATCGTTCTGATCGTTGCCGGAGCCCTGATGCTGCTCGGGGTTTGGCTGTTCACACGGATGAAGATCGACGCCTATCCGGACATCTCTGCCCAGATGGTGCAGGTGATCACGACCTATCCCGGCCGGGCGCCGGAGGAAGTGGAGCGACAGGTGACGCTGCCGGTTGAGATCGCCATGCGCAACGTGCCCAAGGTGGAAACCATCCGCTCGCGCACGATCTTCGGCCTGTCGCAGGTTCAGCTGATCTTCGAGGAGGGGACCGAGAGTTACTGGGCGCGCCAGCGAGTGCAGGAGAAGTTGGCCGGACTCGCATTGCCGGAGGGAGCCCGGGCCGAAATGGGCCCTCTGGCCACGGCCTATGGCGAGGTGCTGCGCTACGAGCTGGTGTCGGACGGCCGCCAGGACTTGATGGAGCTGCGTACCCTCAACGATTGGGTCGTCATACCCCGGTTGCTCCGGGCGCCCGGCGTGGCCGAAGTCTCCAATTTCGGGGGCTATGCCAAACAATTTGCGGTGCTGCTTCATCCGGCCCAGCTTCAGCGCTACGGTCTGTCGGTCAATGACGTGGCGGACGCCATCCAGACCAACAATGCCAGCGCGGGCGGCAGCGTGCTTTCGCGAGGCAGCATGTCGTTCGTCATCCGGGGCCGTGGGTCGCTCCAGAACGAACGTGAAATCGGCGCTATCTTCATCAAGTCTCTGGGCGGCACCCCGATCTATATCCATGACGTCGCCGATGTGCAGCTCGATGCCAAGGTTCCCGCGGGCATTTTCAGCAAAGACCTCAAGGATGAGGCCGTCGAAGGCATCGTGCTGCTGCGCAAGGGCGAGAACCCTTCCGACGTCCTGGCCGCGGTGCGAGCAGCGATCAAGGAGCTCAACGCCGAGGGGCTGCCGGCCGGTGTGCGCATCGAGCCTTACTACGACCGCAGCAACCTGATCGAAAGTACGCTGCACACCGTGGGCCATAGCGTTTTCCTGGGCATCGGGCTGGTGATCTTGGTTCTACTGGCCTTTCTTGGGCGCCCTTTGCTGGCGGCGTTGGTGGCCCTCACCATTCCGTTCGCCCTGCTGTTCGCGCTGGTACTGATGTATCTTGCGGGAATCCCCATCGGCTTGCTGTCGATCGGGGCCATCGACTTCGGCATCATCGTCGCCGGTGCCGTCATCATGGCGGAAAACATCGCCCGGCGGCTGGATGAGCGCGAGCGGCGTGACGAGGAGCCAACAAGCGTCACTCAAACGGTGTTGGTCGCTGCCCTGGAAGTCGAGCGGCCGGTTTTCTTTTCCCTCCTGATGATCCTCGGCGCGTTCCTGCCACTGCTCACCCTCACCCACATCGAAGGGCTGCTGTTCCGGCCCATGGCGCTGACCATCGTGTTTGCGCTCGGCGGTGCGCTGCTTTCGGCATTGTTCGTGGTACCCGTTCTGGCGACTTTTTTTTTCAAGCAAGGCTTCCGGGAAAGGGAAAACCCCGTTCTGCATGGGCTCACCGGGCGCTACAAGACGCTGCTGACTGCGCTTATTCACCGCCGCAACACCGTATTGGCGGCCACAACCGTGGTCCTGGCTGTGGTCCTAGGATTCTTGGTGCCGCGGATGGGCATGGAGTTCCTGCCGTACATGGACGAAGGGGTCATCTGGGTGCGCGCCAATTTCCCGGAAGGGACGTCGTTGCAGCAGACCGCACACTTCGGTCGGCGGCTGAGGGAAATCGCGCTGGAATTTCCGGACATCCAGTTCGCCGCGGCTCAGACCGGCCGCAACGACAGCGGCACCGATCCCTATCCGCCCAGCCGCATCGAAATGATGGTGGGGCCGAAGCCGCGAAATACCTGGACTCAGTTCAGGAGCAAACACGAGCTGCTGGCGGCCCTGGGTGCCCGCTTTCGCGAGGAGTTCCCGACCACCCGCTTCAACTTCACCCAGCCCATCATCGACAGTGTCACCGAGGATACCAACGGCACTTCGGCTAACATGGCCATCGAGTTCTCTGGGCCCGATTCGGACGTCCTGCTGGCTTTGGCCCGGCATGCCGAAACGCTGTTGAAACAGGTGCCCGGCGCCACCGACGTGAACATCGAGCAGGAAGGCCCGCAGCCGCAATTGCTCATCGAGCCGGACCGCTCGCTGTGCGCCCGCTACAACGTCAGGATCGAAGACGTCACCCGGATGATCGATACCGCCATCGGCGGGGCGCCGGTGGGCACGCTGTTCGAGGGCGAGAGGCGTTTCGATATCGTCTCGCGGTTTTCACCCGAACATTTGCTTTCGCCCCAGGCGCTGGGTCGGCTGCCGGTCTATAACATAGACAATATTCCCATCCCGCTGGCGCAGGTCGCCCGCATCGAGATCGTCGACGGGCAGACCATGATTGCCCGCGCCGATGGACGCCGCCGTCTGACGGTGCGCAGCGACATCGTCGGGCGCGACCAGGGTGGATTTGTCGCCGAGGCCCAAGAGCGATTCGAGCAGGCGATCCGGATGCCGCCGGGTTACCACGTGGCGTGGCTGGGTATGTTCGATAACTTGAAGCGCGCAAAGGCCCACTTCGCCTTGCTGGTCCCGGTGACGATCGGCGTGATCTACCTTCTGTTGCTGGTCACTTTCAAATCCCAGCGGGCAGCGCTGATTCTGCTGACGGCCATTCCCTTCGCCTTTGTCGGCGGCGCAATGGCACTGTATCTGCGCGACATGAACATGAACGTTTCGGCAGGCGTCGGATTCGCTGCGGTGTTCGGTGTATCCATCATGGACGGCGTCCTCTTGCTGCGCACCATCGCCAGCCACCGGCTGGCCGGCGTTCCGCTCGAACAAGCCATCATCGACGGCGCCACCCGTCTGCTTCGCCCCATCCTGATCACTGCTTTGGTCGCCATCCTCGGCCTGGTGCCGGCATCGCTTGCCACCGGTCTCGGCTCGGACGTGCAGAGGCCCCTGGCCACGGTGATCGTCTGGGGATTATTCAGCGCGACGATGATGACTCTGCTGCTGGTTCCGGTGCTTTATCGCCTGGCAGCACCCTCATTGCCCATTTCGTCTGAGGACGGAGCCGGTTAGGAAGTGTCACGACGAAGCCGGTGAGTCAACCGCCATGCGGTCCTTTCGCGCATCGGCTATTTCAGCTCCGGCAGATCGGTTTCCAGCATCCAGCGCTCCTTGTCGTTGTCGTAGCGCCACATTTCCTCCTCGACCATGCTGCGTTCGGTGAGTTCGTCCGGGCGCAGGTAGCGGATTTCGACCGTCTGGAACAGCAGCGCGGAAGGTTCTTCGCTGCGTCTGTACCGTACCTGGTAGCCCGTGACCTTGAAGCCTTTCAAGCGGTCGAGACGCTGCTCGGGGCGGGGCCGTCTTGCCTGATAGCCGGCGGCTTTCTCCCACAGTCCCCAGCGAATCGCCGACTCGTATCCCGTCAGGGTTTCGTCCTGCCGCATCAGGCCGATGTCGTGGCTGCAGCCGGCCAGCAGCGCCACCGCAAGCGGAAGTAGATGGAAATTCTTGAGCATGGCGGCGCTTCCTTGTGATGCAGGCGATTTCGGGATTATATAATGCACCGTTGGATTTGCTGGGATGGCAGGGGTCGTACCAGCGTCCAGCATCCGGTTCCCTCCTGCGGGAACGATCAATGGAGAAATCATATGGGCCAATCGGTATCGGAGAACGACAGCGGGTTCTCGAGCAAGGCCATGCGCATCCTCGCCGTGGTGATGGTGGTGCTCGCGGTCATCTATTTCCTTCCGGCATTCATGTCGAGGACATCGGAAATCAACGGAGTTTCCAAAGCGGCGGCGTACAAGTCGGCGATGAAGGTCAAGCGTTACCTGTCGACCAACGATCGCGTGATCTTCGATACGGCCTTCGGCCTTCTGGACAAGATCAAGTCTCAGGAGGGCCCGGATGCCTTCGCCAAGGCGGTCGACGGGATGACGCCGGAAGAGGTCATCGACCTGGCAAGGACGGAAGTCAATGCCAAGATCGCGGCGGGCGATCCGGAGTTCAAACAGTATGCCTCCTGGGACGACATGATCACCAAGCTGGTGGACACCAGCCTAGGCTCTTCGCGTTCGCGCCAGGGCGGGGCACAGCAGCCGGCGCCGTTGCGCCAATCGGAGCGCCCCGGCCGTCCGCAGTGAACCTTGGAGCGACCGTGGCCGCAGATTCGGCCAGACCGGCACCGGCCGGCGAGCACGACCATCAGGGATGCATCGACCATGCCTTGAGCCGCGCCGACAAACTCTGCGCCGAGCGCGGTGTGCGCTTCACGCCGCTGCGGCGCCAAGTGCTGGCGCTGATCTGGGAGAACCATGAGGCGGTGAAGGCCTACGACCTCCTCGAACTGCTCAAGCCGTTCGATCCCTCCGCCAAGCCCGCAACGGTCTACCGGGCCCTGGATTTTCTGATGGAACAGGGCTTCATACACCGCGTCGAAAGCCTCAACGCCTTCATCGGGTGCAGCGACGTCGGACGTCAGCACGAGCTGCTGCTGCTGATCTGCGACCGCTGCCACACGGTCGAAGAGCGCGCCGCGTCGTCCGTCATGGCCGCGGTGGCCGCGGAAATCGTCTCGGCCGGTTTTCAGGTTCGCTACAAGGCTCTGGAAATACACGGCCTTTGTACCTCTTGCGCCTCGCGACAGGGCCCCGCCGGAGCTTCCGGCTCCGAAGGATCGTAATCCTACTCAGGTATCCTCATCGGGCGGCGAAATCGTCCGCCCTATCTCCCCGAAGTCGACCTCCCGGTTGGCGGAGTTGTCCGGCTTGTTAATGTTACTTTATAACATCTATAATTCGGACGGGCGCCACATTTGCCGTCCGGGTTGACCAGCGAACGACGGTATGCCCGAAGATTGCGGAACGACTGGCGTCGAACGAGAGATGATATAACATCGGTACGGTTCCCTGAGGCTCCGGAAGCATCATGCTCAGACGATTTTCCCTATCCCTGCTCGCCATGGCTCTCGCTGCGCCGCTTCGCGCCGAGGATGTTCCGCAATCGGCGGACATGCTCCCCGGCAACGGAAAGGACCCAGCGGTCCCCAAGGCGGAGCCGGCTCCGGTGCAGCTCGAACCGGTCGTGGTCAGCAGTCCGCTGGAAGAGAAGGTCTCGGAAATGGCCCGGCCGGTGACGGTGCTGACGGACCAGCAGCTACGGCTGAAGATCGGCAATACGATCGGTGAAACCCTCAAGCAGGAAGCCGGCGTGACCAGCGAATCCTTCGGTCCGGGCGTGGGCATACCGGTGATCCGCGGCCAGACCGGGCCTCGCGTCCAGGTGATGACCAACAGCATCGGTACCGGCGACGTGTCGCAGATCAGCCCGGACCATGCCAATGCGGTGGAACCGGTGCTGGCCGACCGCGTCGAAGTACTGCGCGGTCCGGCGACCCTGCTGTACGGGAGCGGGGCGATCGGCGGCATCGTCAACGTCATCGACAACCGCATTCCCTCGCTGGTGCCGGACAAGCTGATGACGGCGACGGGAGAGCAGCGCTTCAATTCGGTCTCGGGCCAGACCACGACCAATCTCAAGGTCGAAGGCGGCCAGGATCTGGTGTCCTATCATCTGGACGGGTTCTACCGCGACGGCAACAACCTGCACATCGGCGGTCCCGCGATCGCCGAGACCCAGGCCCGCAAGACCGACCTCGCGCTGGAAGGCAGTCCAATCCAGAATGCCTATGGTGTCATCCCCAACACCGAAAATCGCGCCAAGGGCGGTTCCGCCGGATTTTCGCTGGTGGGCGAGCCTGGCTTCGCCGGGGTGTCGATCAACTACCTCGGCAACAACTACGGCATTCCGCCCGACGGTTCGCCCGGCGCGGGCGACACCCGGATCAACCTCAAGGCGTCGCGCTACGACTTCAAGAGCGAGCTGAACGCGCCGGTGGATTTCGTCCAGACCGTCCGCATGCGCTTCGGCCACATCAACTACACCCACACCGAGCTGGATGATAGCGTGGCGGCCGCCCGTTTCGACAAGACGACCAACGAAGGTCGTCTGGAGGTGGTGCACCAGCCGATCGGCATCGTCAAGGGCGTGGTCGGCCTGCAGATGAGCTCGGCGGATTTTGAGGCGATCGAGATCGGTTCCCCCGACGCGCTGGTACCCAAATCGCAACTCGGCAGCTACGGCGTGTTCGCCGTCGAATCCTTCGAGCTGGGCGCGGGGCTGTACGAGCTCGGACTCCGCGGAGAATCCAATTCCGTCGACCCGCAAGGCGGCCCCAACCGCAGCTATGCGCCGATCAGCGCCTCGGGCTCCGGGCAGTGGAAGCTCGATGATGTGAACACCGTCAGTTTCGCGGCGACCCGCTCGCAGCGGGCGCCGCAAGTGCAGGAGCTGTTCTCGCACGGGGTGCACGACGCGACCCACAGCTACGAGCGGGGCGATCCCAATCTGATCCCGGAGACTTCCTACAACCTGGATTGGGGCTACCGCTTCAAGGGGAGCAGCGTCAGCGCCGAGCTCAACGTGTTCCAGAACTTCGTGAACGACTACATCTACCAGCAGATCACGGACCAGGTGTTCAACGAAGATACCGAACAGTTCGAAAACGTATGCACCCGTCCGGGCGCCTGTTTCCCTGTGGTGCAGACCACTCAGGCAGGGGCCTATTTCCTGGGCTACGAAGGCAACGTCAAATTTCCGCTGATGGAAAACCGTTACGGGGTGCTGGACCTCACCCTGTTCAGCGACTTCACCCGCGGCCAGTTCGTCAACGGCGGCAACGTGCCGCGCATGCCGCCGCTGCGCTACGGCTTCCAGCTCGACTATGCCTACGACGAGCACTGGAGCGGCAACCTGCGCCTGACCCGGGGCGAGAAGCAGATCTATCCCGGTCCGAACGACGCCATGACCAACGGCTACGTGCTGCTCAATCTCGGCGTGCAGTACGAGGTGAAGGCGTTCAAGGACGCCGACGTGCTGGTCTTCGCCCAGGGCAACAACCTGCTCAACGACAACCTCCGCAACTCCACCTCCTACCTGCGCTATTTCGCGCCGGAACCGGGGCGCGGGGCGGAACTGGGGATCCGTGTCACCTATTGAAATTCGGATCGCCCTGCAGGGTCTGTGATCCGGCGCAATCGCATAAAATGGCGGCTCACTGAATGTTCGGACCGCTCATGAACCGATTGCTCGCCTTGCTCGCCCAGGATCGCCCCTTGATCATGGGTATCCTCAACGTCACGCCCGACAGTTTCTCCGATGGCGGCTTGTACGACGACGTCGAGCAGGCCGTCCGCCGCGGCGTGTTCATGGCGGGAGAGGGTGCCGACGTGATCGACGTGGGCGGGGAGTCGACCAGGCCGGGGGCGGAACCGGTCGAGGCCGAGGTCCAGATCGCCCGCGTGGTTCCCGCCATCGAGCGCCTGCGGGTGCTGCTCCCCGAGCGGGTGGCGATCAGCATCGACACGACGCTGGCGGAAGTGGCCCGTGCGGCCCTGGCGGCGGGTGCGGACCTGATCAACGACGTTTCGGCCGGTCGGGACGATCCGGCCATGCTGTCGCTCGCGGCGGCGGATGGGGTGCCGATCGTGCTGATGCACATGCAGGGTAGCCCTAAGACCATGCAGGAGCGGCCGCATTACGACGACGTCGTGGGCGAAGTGTTGGAATTCCTGCTGGAGCGGGCGGAGGCGGCCGGGCGCGCCGGCGTCCCGCGCGAGTCCATCCTGGTCGACCCGGGCATCGGCTTCGGCAAGCGCCGGGATGACAATCTGAAGCTGATGGCCCATCTGGACCGCTTCGTGGCGGCCGGTTTTCCGGTATTGCTGGGCGCTAGCCGGAAGCGCTTCATGGGAGCGGTCTGTGGCGAGACCGAGCCGGCGGCCCTGGTGCCCGCGACGGTTGCCACCACGGCGCTGGGCGTCTCGGCCGGCGTGAAACTCTTCAGGGTTCACGACGTGAAGGAAAACCGGCAGGCGGCGGATGTCGCGGCCGCGATCCGCCGCGCGCGGTAGGGCTTCAGGCCGCCTGCACCGGAATGGCGTGGCTGGTCCGGGTGATTTCGTTGTTTTCGTTGACGTAGACCAGATTGGGGCGGTAAACGGCCAGTTCGGCCTGGTTCAAGCCGACATAGGCGCAGATGATGACGATATCGCCCACGGCGGCGAGGCGGGCGGCGGCGCCATTGACCGAGATGGTGCCGGAGCCGTCGGTGGCGCGGATGGCATAGGTGGTGAAGCGTTCGCCGTTGTTGACGTTGTAGATATGGATTTGCTCGTATTCGCGAATGCCGGCACAGTCGAGCAGGGCGCCGTCGATGGCGCAGGAGCCTTCGTATTCGAGCTCCGAATGGGTCACACGCGCTCGGTGCAACTTGGCTTTCAACATCGTGGTTTGCATTGAGCGTACCTGTCAGGTCTGATCAGGGCGTGGGATTATGCCGGATGGGCCGAAGTGTAGCAATCCGGCGACTGTGGCGAATTGGAAACAATTCATTTCGTCAATGGCTTGCGTCCAGAAAAATCAGGAGGTTGTCGATCAGCCTTGCTTTGCCCAAACGCGCAGCCGCGAGAATCACTAAGGCGTCGTCGGCCGCCGAAGGCGCGGCGAGGTCTTGCTGTCGCCGGATGCTGACATAGTCGACCGAGAAACCGCCGGCTTCGAGCGCATCGGTGGCTTCCCCCTCGATACGCGAGTAGTCCCGCGCGCCCCTGCGCATCGCATCAGCCGCTTGGGTCAGTGTGTGGTAGATCAGCGCTGCGCGTTCCCTTTCCTCGGGGGTGAGATAACCGTTGCGGGAACTCATGGCCAGGCCGTTGGGTTCGCGCACCGTTGGGACACCCAGAATCCTCACCGGGATGTCCAGATCGCGTACCATCTGGCGGATGATGGCCAGTTGCTGGAAGTCCTTTTCGCCGAACAGGGCGATGTCGGGCCGGACCCGGTTCAGCAGCTTGCAAACGACGGTGGCGACGCCGCGGAAATGGCCAGGCCGGAACTGCCCACAGAGTTGGTCCGACAGGCCGGGCACTTCAACGAAAGTCGCCGGCTGGTCGCTCTCAGGGTATACGTCGGAAGCTTCCGGGAGGTACAGCAGGTCGGCCCGGCGGCTGCGGAGATGGTCGATGTCCTGCTCGGGGGTGCGGGGATAGGCGGCCAGGTCCTCGCCGGGCGCGAACTGGGTCGGATTGACGAAGATGCTGACGACGACCCGGTCCGACTGCGCCCTGGCCGTGTCCACCAGGTGGAGGTGCCCCGCGTGCAGATTTCCCATGGTCGGGACGAAGGCGATCGTTTCGCCCGCGGCCCGCCAGCGCGCCACGACAGGTTCCAGTTCCGTTTTGGTACGGACGATGATCATGTCTCGTCGCGGCCGAAGCTGTGCTCGTCGCCCGGAAAAAGGCCGGTCTTCACTTCGCGCACATAAGCCGAGACTGCTTCTCTTATGCCTTCGTTGCCGGCGAGGAAGTTCTTGGAGAAGCGCAGGTTCCGCGCGCTCATGCCCAGCATGTCCTGCCAGACCAGCACCTGGCCGTCGCAATGCCGCCCGGCGCCGATGCCGATGGTGGGGATGTCCACGGTCGCGGTGATTGCCTGGGCCAGCTCCCATGGGATGCATTCGAGCACCAGGAGCGATGCGCCGGCTTCACTCAGCAGGCAGGCGTCCTCCATGATGCGCTTCGCCGATTCGGCATCACGGCCCTGCACGGCATAGCGGCCCAGCCGGTGGATGGATTGCGGCTGAAGCCCGAGGTGGCCGCATACCGGAACGTTCTGGTCCGTCAGGAACCTGACGATATCGAGCCGCTCCCGTCCGCCTTCCAGCTTGACCGCCTGAGCGCCGCCTTCCCGGACCAGCCGGGCGGCGCTGTGGGCAGCCTGTTCCGGCGTGCAGTAGCTCATGAAGGGCAGGTCGGCCAGAATCAGCGCGCGCCGCGCCGCCCGTTGCACGCAGGCGGTGTGGTACACCATGTGGTCGAGCGTGACGCCGAGGGTGGTGGGCTGGCCCTGGATGACATTGCCGAGCGAGTCGCCGACCAGGATGACCTCGATGCCGGCTTGATCCTGCAAGGCCGCGGCGGTGGCGTCGTAACAGGTGAGGCTGGCAATTTTCTCGCTCCGCCGCTTCATGGCGAGGAGGCCAGGCAGCGAAACCGGATCAGTCATGGGCGATGACCGTCAGGCCCCTGCGCGGGCAGTTTTGCACCAGTTCGCGCAAGGGGCCGTGGTGGGGGATGTAGACGTCGGGTGCGATTTCGGCCAGCGGATACAGCACGAACTCCCGTTCCGCGATGCCGGGATGGGGAATCGTCAAGATTTCCGAGTCGAGCACGAGGTCGTCATAGAGCAGAAGATCGAGGTCGAGCGTCCTGGGGCCCCAGCGCTCGCCGGTGCGGACCCGGCCGCTCGTCTGCTCGATCTGCTGCAAGGCGCGCAGCAGATCCAGCGGTGCCAGCGTGGTGACGACGGCCATGACGGCGTTGACGTAATCCGGCTGGTCGCTCGGGCCCATGGGCGCGCTGCGGTAAAGGCTGGAAAAAGCGAGTTCCCTCACCCCAGGCACGGCTCGCACCGCTCGCCGGGCCTTCCGCACGGTTTCGGCCGCGTCGCCGAGATTGCCGCCGAGACCGATGTAAGCCTTGCTTTCGCTGCTCATTCCCAGAAAGGGTCAGGCCGTCGCTACCGGGGGGCGCTTGCGCCGTTTCCGGGGCCTGGATTTTCCGCCGGGTTTGCGGCCGGTGCGGGTCATCGCTTTCTGCTCGGCCTCGTCGGCGGATTGGAAGCGGGTCCACCATTCCGCCAGTTCGGGTTCGGCTTCGCCGGTTTCTGCGCGCAGAACGAGGAAGTCGTAGGCGGCGCGGAAGCGTGGATGGCTCAGCAGGCGGAAAGGGCGTCCGCCCTGCGTTTTATCGAAGCGGGACTGCAGCACCCAGATTTCCCGCATCGGAATTCCGATCGTCTTGGGAAAGGCCGTGTGGCGGGCTTGCCGGGAAATGACTTCGGACGCCGCCTCCTGATAGGCCACGACGGCGTTTTCGCCCTGAGCGATCCTGGCCTCGGCGCGGCTGCGCACCGGCTCCCACAGCAATGCCGAGAAAAGGAAATAGGGCGCGACCGCCTTGTCTTCCTGCACGCGCTGGTCGGTACGCTCCAAGGCCTTGGCCACGAAGATCAACGGGAAGCCACCGCTTTCGCGGGCCAGGCAGCTTTCCGTTTCCGGGAACAGCGAACCGAACAGCCGGAAATGACGAAGCTGCTCGAAGGTTTGTACCGCGTACCCGCCCAGGAACAATTTGACGATTTCGTCGTAGAGCCGGGCCGCCGGGATGTCGCGCAGCAGCTCCGCCAGCCGGTGGATCGGCTCGGCGCAACTCGGATGCAGGGTGAAGCCGAGCTTCACCGCGAAACGGATCGCCCGCAGCATCCGCACCGGATCTTCCCGGTAACGCTGTTCGGGATCGCCGATGAGCCGCAGCGATGCCTTGCGGTGGTCGTCCATGCCGCCGACGTAATCGATCACGGAGAAGTCGCTGATGTTGTAATACAGCGCATTGACCGTGAAATCGCGCCGGAAGGCGTCTTCTTCGATGGTGCCGTAGACGTTGTCGCGCAGAATGCGTCCGCCTTCGGTAACATGCTCGTCATGCGGCTCGCGCGTCAGGGCCCGGAAAGTGGCGACTTCGATGATTTCCTCGCCGAAGTGCACATGGGCGAGGCGGAAGCGGCGCCCGATCAGGCGGCAGTTCCTGAACACGGCCTTGATTTCCTCCGGGTGGGCATCGGTGACCACGTCGAAATCCTTCGGCTCTCGGCCCAGCAGCAGGTCCCGCACGCAGCCGCCGACCAGATAGGCCTGATAGCCCGCTTTGCGCAGCCGATAGAGCACCTTCAGCGCATGGTCGCTGATCAGCGTGCGCGAGATCGAGTGTTCGGAACGGGAATAAATCCGCGGGCCGGGAGCAACGGGAACCGGGGCTGCCGTGGCGGCGGGGCGTAGCGCACCGATCAACCGTTTGATGAAGGTGAAGAGTTCCAGAGGATTTGTTGGTTGTTTGGTTATAGGAAGTTGCGCATGAATCATAACCCAGGTGAAAGACGGGCTCAATCGAGAGTCCGTCGCGCCCATGAGGGAACCTCGGAAGCTCCGGCATACGATGTCTAAAGACGATATTTACAGGCAATCGAAGTCGTTCATCGACGACTTCGATTTCGGCGAAAACGTCGCGACCGTATTCGACGACATGTTGGAGCGCTCGGTGCCGTTCTACCGCGAGCTGCAGCGCATGATCGCCGAGATGGCCGTCGACTTCGCCGCGCCCGACACCCGCATCTACGATTTCGGCTGTTCCACCGGCACCACACTGATTGGCCTGGACCGTGCGATCGGGCCGCGCCGGCTCACCCTGGTCGGCGTCGACAATTCGGAGGAGATGCTGGCGAAATGTCGCGCCAAGATGGCCGGGCATGCCTTTTCCAATGCCGTCGAACTGGTCCGCGCCGACTTGAACCAGGGGATCGCCATGGATGACGCTACGCTGGCGGTCATGATCCTGACCCTTCAGTTCGTCCGCCCGCTCTACCGCGACCGGCTGGTCAAAACCATACACGAGGGGCTGGAGCAAAACGGGGCGCTGATCTTGGTCGAAAAAGTGCTGGGTGAGAGTTCCTTGTTCAACCGCTCCTTCATCCATTACTACTACGAATTCAAGAAGCGCAACGGCTATACCGAGCTGGAAATCGCCCAGAAGCGCGAAGCCCTGGAAAACGTGCTGGTGCCGTACAAGCTGGCGGAAAACCTGGAAATGCTCAGGGTGGCCGGCTTCCGCTACATCGACGTGTTCTTCAAGTGGTACAACTTCGTCGGCATCGTGGCGGTCAAGTGAGGGATATATGGAGATGCGTGCAGTTTTGTAGTATTCTTCACCTTCCTCAAGACAGTTGAGCGGCATCCGGGCACATCCGGGGGCTGCAAGACTCCGCCATGTGTCCCCATCGTCTAGAGGCCCAGGACACCGCCCTCTCACGGCGGCGACGGGGGTTCGAATCCCCCTGGGGACGCCATAGAATCAATAGCCTTACCATGCGGCGGCCGGACGCGAAAAGGCGGAAACACGCCTGCGGCTTCATGCGGAACATGATGGGCGAATTCGCCGCTTTAGTCTGCCACCTCCATCCCATTTTTCCCCATCCGACCGCTTCGTGAGTTCGTAGAGGGGTACCGGGAGGTGGGCAAAGAAGCACTTTCGTATCTGAAAGCCTCGGGCATCCGCAACCTTCCTGAGCATCTGCGCTGTCCACTCCGAAAACGGCAGCCGCTCGCACACCGTGGGCCATTGGCGGGGGATCGGCATTCGCTGAGGGGAAAGCCGGTGACGATTGAACCGGAGAGATGGGGGGCTTGCGATACTCACGCATTGGGTCAAGTCGGGCCGTGGGCGATAAACAAACCTTGCGGGCGCGTATCGTCCTGATGACGGCGGCGGGTCGTTCGACCCGGGAGATCATGGAGACGCTCAAGGTGAGCAATCCGACGCTGAGTCTCTGGCGCCGGCGCTATCGGGCGTGCGGTATCGAGGGCTGGAAGAAGGGGAACACGCGCCCGTCGCGGGTGCCGCCTTTGCCGGATATGGGGAAGTCGAACCCTCGGATAGCCGGCACGTTCATTCAAGTTGCTGACGAGAACCCCAAGAAGGTCCCGGCGGAATCCGACGACGGCAAGAAGTACACCGTCGAGACGATCAAAGAGCACATCAAGGCGGCTTGGAGATAGAAGATTCGCTCCGCCCACTCATGCCAGTTCATGCTTCATCTGCAATCCGTTTGCGTTTCTGCGGCTATCCGCGCACCGGATCGGGCTGCTTTGGTTTTTCAAACCGTGAACCGCGATTTTTCAAATCATGTGCGGCGCGACAACGGCCCGGATAGCCCGAACGCTTGACAGCTCGCCGTCCGTGGCTATCATTTGGCACTCACTTCAAGGGAGTGCTAACAGCCCGGTCGGAAGCGCCCTTGGTCTTTCAGTCGACTTCATCAGGAATTCAGGAGGTTACCGTGAAAATTCGTCCTTTGCATGATCGTGTCATCGTCAAGCGTCTGGAAGAGGAACGCACCAGTGCAGGCGGCATCGTGATTCCCGACAGCGCTGCGGAGAAGCCGATGCGGGGCGAGATCCTGGCCGTCGGCAATGGCAAGGTTCTCGACAACGGTGAGGTGCGCGCCCTGCAGGTCAAGGTGGGTGACAAGGTCCTGTTCGGCAAATATGCCGGCACCGAGGTCAAGGTCGACGGAGAAGATGTGGTGGTGATGCGTGAGGACGACATTCTGGCCGTACTCGAGAGCTGATGCTCCGCTCACCCGCAGCTTTCCAAGCCTTTCCTAATCATCAATATCGCAGGTAAATCCAAATGGCAGCTAAAGAAGTCAAGTTCAGCGACGACGCACGGGCCCGCATGCTGCGCGGCGTCAACATCCTGGCGCATGCGGTGAAAGTCACGCTGGGTCCCAAGGGCCGCAACGTGGTGCTGGAAAAGAGCTTCGGCGCTCCCACCGTCACCAAGGACGGCGTGTCCGTGGCGAAGGAAATCGAGCTGTCCGACAAGTTCGAGAACATGGGCGCCCAGATGGTGAAAGAAGTCGCTTCGCAGACTTCCGACGTGGCCGGCGACGGCACCACCACCGCCACCGTGCTGGCTCAGTCGATCCTGACCGAGGGCCTGAAGGCCGTTGCCGCCGGCATGAACCCGATGGACCTGAAGCGCGGCATCGACAAGGCCGTGACTTCGGCGGTCGAAGCGATCCACGCGATGTCCGTGCCTTGCACCGAAAGCAACGCCATCGCTCAGGTCGGCACCATTTCCGCCAACTCCGACGAATCCATCGGCAGCATCATCGCCGAAGCGATGGACAAGGTGGGCAAGGAAGGCGTCATCACGGTTGAAGACGGCTCGGGTCTGGAAAACCAGCTCGACATCGTCGAAGGCATGCAGTTCGACCGTGGCTACCTCTCCCCGTATTTCATCAACAACCAGCAGAGCATGAGCGCCGAGCTGGAGAATCCGTTCATTCTCATCAACGAGAAGAAGATATCCAATATCCGCGAACTGCTGCCGGTGCTGGAAGGTGTGGCGAAAGCCGGCCGTCCGCTGCTGATCATCGCCGAGGACGTCGAGGGCGAAGCCCTGGCCACCCTGGTGGTCAACAACATGCGCGGCATCCTGAAGGTTGCGGCCGTGAAGGCGCCGGGCTTCGGCGACCGCCGCAAGGCCATGCTGGAAGACATCGCCGTGCTGACCGGCGGCACCGTGATTTCCGAAGACATCGGCCTGAGCCTGGAAAAGGCGACCCTGGCCGAGCTGGGCTCCGCCAAGAAGATCCAGATCACCAAGGAAAATACCACCATCATCGATGGCGCCGGCAGCACGGACAAGATCCAGGGCCGGATCGCCCAGATCCGCAAGCAGATCGAAGACACCACCTCCGATTATGATCGCGAGAAGCTGCAGGAACGGTTGGCCAAGCTGGCCGGCGGCGTGGCCGTCATCAAGGTCGGCGCCGCCACCGAAGTGGAAATGAAGGAAAAGAAAGCTCGCGTCGAGGACGCGCTGCACGCCACCCGCGCGGCGGTCGAAGAAGGCATCGTTCCGGGCGGCGGCGTGGCTTTGGTCCGTGCGCTGAGCAGTCTGCGCGACCTGAAGGGCGTCAATCACGATCAGGATGTGGGTATCAGCATCGCCCGCCGCGCCATGGAAGAGCCGCTGCGCCAGATCGTCGCCAATGCCGGCGACGAGCCGTCGGTGGTGTTGAACAAAGTTTCGGAAGGTTCCGGCAACTTCGGTTACAACGCGGCGACCGGCGAGTTCGGCGACATGATGGCCATGGGTATTCTCGATCCGGCCAAGGTGACCCGGACCGCGCTGCAGAATGCGGCTTCCGTGGCTTCTCTCATGATCACCACCGAGGCCATGGTGGCCGAAGAGCCGAAGGACGAGTCCCCGATGCCGGGCGGTATGGGTGGCATGGGCGGTATGGGTGGCATGGGCGACATGATGTAAGCCAAGGCTCGCAAGCCGTTCCAAGGTCTTAGGAAAGGCCCCACCCGCGACGGGTGGGGCCTTTCCTTTTATGTGCGGCAGCCGGTGAGCTTCCGGTGCCGGCGGTTCTGCCTTACTATCTCGGCCTCGGCAGGCCGCACCGCCGGGCCGATCTGTCATTGCGGGGCAAGATGATGGGGCAATATTTCGAAAGGTTCGAGGAGCGTCCGGCGCCTGAGCCGCTACCCTGGTCGCTGTGGCGCGAGTCGCTTTACCAGTATCTGGCGACGGTGGCGCTGGTGCTGGGGGCTTGGTATCTGGCCTGGCGCTGGAGTTCGTCCCTGAACGAGCGTGCGTTGTGGTTGTCGGTGCCCCTGGCTTTCGCCGAAAGCTGCGCCTATCTGGCCTGGGCCTTGCTCGCCTTCAACCTGTGGCGGATAGCCGACCGGCCTTCGCGTCCGGCGCCCTACTGGATTTCCGAGTGCGTTTCCGATCTTGCCGCTCCTCATCGTCCGCTCGCCGTCGATGTGTGTGTCGCTACCTGCGACGAGGATGCGGCTCTGGTTCGCCTGAGTCTGGAAGATGCGAAAAAGCTGAATTACCCCTATCCGATCGACATACGGCTGCATCTGTACGATGCAGCCCGCCGCCCCGCCATGAAGCAGCTTGCGGAGTCCCTGGAGGTGGCCTACCTCGTGCCGGAGGAGCAGGATGGCCTGGGGACGCACAATCTGCGCCGGATCGTCGAGCAGACGCAAGGGGATTTCATCGTGTTCTGCGACGCCGATACCCGGCTGTTTCCCTCCTTCCTGGAGCATACCCTGGGCTACTTCCGGGACCCGGACGTGGCCTGGGTGCAGACGCCGCATTGGTATTGCGACATTCCCGAAGGCGCTCCCCTGGGCGATGTGCTGGGCCGTCGTTTCGGCCCCACGGGTTTCGCCTTGGGACGAGCCTTCGAGGCGGTGGCCGGGCCGGTACGGGTCGGCAGGGATCCGTTCGGCAGTGATCCGTCCTTGTTTTTCGGGGTGATCCAGCGCCGGCGCAACCGGGCCGACGCGGCGTATTCGTGCGGCGCAGGCGCAGTCTACCGCAGTGACGCCCTCATGGATGCCGTGGATTTGGCGCGGGCCCGGCGCGTCGGCAAAGAGGTCGGGCGGCTCGCGAAGGGAATCAGCGACCAGGAGTGCCGAGCCGATTTCGTCGAGACCGTGACGCGTCAGGCGGCGGCCGATGCCGGGGTGGCGCCGTATCATCTGCGCGAGTCCGAACATTTCTACGCCTCGGTGGTGCTGCATGGCTGCCGTGACCGGAACTGGAGTTCAGTGCTGCATCCGCGCATCGAGTCGAAAATGCTTTCGCCGCAGAGTCCGCGCGACGCCGTCGTCCGCCGTTTCCGCCGCACCCTCGGCCTGCAGGAAATCGCATTGCGCGACAATCCCGTTGTTTCCCGCGGCCTGAGTCTGACGCAACGGCTGATGTATGCCCAGACCCTGTGGTCCTCCTTCGGCTGCCTGTGGCACTCGGCCTTTCTATTGGCGCCGATGGTTTTTCTGTATACCGGCATCGCGCCGGTCGAGGCCTATTCGTCGGCCTTTTTCAGCCATCTCCTTCCGTTTCTATTGGCCGCGGAACTGGCCATGATGGTGGGCACCTGGGGTGTGCCCTGCTTCCGGCAGCGGGCGGCCTCGCTGGCCTTGCTGCCGGTGGATCTGCATGCCTTATGGTCGGTGCTGCGCGGGCGGCGCTTCCCCGCGGCATCCAGAAGCAACCGGGCGCGCGATTTGTCCCGGCTGGCGGAATTCCGCATCGCGGCGACGGCCTTGACCCTCGGAGGGATGTTTTTCGCCCTGGCGCGTTTGATGTTCGGCAGCCATGCGGACCCCGGCGGCCTGCTCGCCAATGGCATGTGGGGACTTTACAACGTCGTTCTGTTGTCGGGCACCGTGAGCCTTTCGGCGCGGAGCGTTCCCATCGAGTCATCTGACACGCAAGAGGCTCAGGCATGAGTTTTCCGAACGCTTTACTCGCCGCCCGCCACCACCTCGTGGTGATCCTGGGGCTCCTGACCGCCGCGGTGCTGGCATCCCGGCTGGAATTGCCGTCCCGCGAGGCTTCCCCGCCGCTCCCCAGCGGAGAAATACCCGCTCCCCGCCGCGGCGCATTGTTGGAGGAAGAAACCCGCTGGGCTCGGGCCGCCTGGCGCTATTTCCAGCGCAACTGTCAGGACGAGACGGGTCTGGCCAATGCGGCCGATGGCCGTCCCGTCACCACGCTGTGGGATACCGGCTCCTACCTGCTCGCCATGATTTCGGCCTATCGCCTCGGTGTGATCGACAGAGTGGAGTTCGATCAGCGTCTGGGTCGGGCTCTGAACGCTCTCGCAAGGATTGCCTTGTTCCAGGGCGAACTTCCCAACCGTTTCTATCACACCGAAACGCTGGCCATGGCCGATGCCGAAGGCCAGCCGTCGGAGCAGGGTGTCGGTTGGTCCGCGGTCGACATTGCCCGTTTACTGGTTCCGTTGCACATCATCGTCTGGAACTATCCGGGGCATGCCGCCGAGGCAAGCGCGGTGGTGCGGCGCTGGCGGCTCGACCGCCTGGTTCGGGAGGGCGTACTCACTGGCGCAGCCGTCGACGCACCGGGGCAGGTCGACTATCCGCAGGAAGGGCGGGGCGGTTACGAAGCCTATGCGGCGAAAGCCATGGCGCTGCTCGGGAGCGGCGTGTCCACGGGGCCTTACGGGTACGCCAAGGTCCAGGGCGTGCGGGTTCCGATCGACCAGCGGCCGCCGGAAAAGTCTTCCTCCCGCAACTACACCGTCGGCGAACCCTATATCCTCGAAGGGCTGGAATTCGGCTGGGATCGTTCCGGGCGGGAGGACGCCTGGCGGATTTTCCGCGCCCAGGAAAACCGCTTCAAGGCCACCGGAAAATTGACGGCGGCCAGTTCCGGCCAGGTCGACGAGGCGCCGTATTTCGTCTACAACACCGTGTATGCGAAGGCTAAGCCATGGCAGACGCTCACGGTGGATGCCAAGGACGCCGCCCCCTTCCGCTTTCTGAGCGCCGGCGACGCCGTCGCCTGGTATGCCTTGTACGATGCGGACTACAGCCGGCAACTGGCGGACAAGGCGGCCAGCCTGTTCGATCCCGAACAGGGTTGGTATGGTGGCTGGTATGAATCCATGGAACGCCCGAACAGGGCGATGAGCGTCAACACCAACGCCATGGTGCTGGAGGCTCTGCATTACCGGCAGTTTGGCGCGCTGGTGGCGGTTTACGCTCCGACCGAACACGCCGAATCTCCCGCGGCCGCGCTTCCGTCGGCGGAGCGCGGCGGGGATGCCAAGACGGCCCGGCTCAAGCCGGCAGTCCAGTCCGGCCCAGGCCGTCAAGCCAAGGACGGGCATGCCAGAACCAGGAAGGTAAAAGGGAGTTCCTCCGCCTCCAGGGCGTCCGCTAAACAGGGCTCGAAATCCCGGGAATCGGGCGCCAAACCGGCAAAGAAACACCGCTGACGGCGGCCATTGACCGGACTCCTCCGGCATTGCCGAAAGACTCATGAGGAAGAGGCTCGTGCTGGGATTGCTCGTCATGGCGGGTTGCGCCACTGCGCCACCCCGCGACCCCGCCGACATCTGCTCGATTTTCAGGGAAAAGGACGACTGGTACGAAGGGGCGCGCCAGGCGGAGCAGAAATGGGGGCTGCCCATTCCCGTGCAGATGGCGATCATCAAGCACGAGTCGGCCTTCGAGGAAGATGCCAGGCCGCCGCGGGTCCGGTTCCTGGGGATCCCGCTGTGGCACCCGACCTCGGCCTACGGCTATGGCCAAGTCCTGGACGGCACTTGGGACCTTTACACCCAGAAGAGTGGCCATTCGGGCGGCGACCGGGACGATCTGGCGGACGTCGCCGACTTCATCGGCTGGTATGCGCATCAATCGCAGAGCCGTCTGGGCATCCCCAAACACGACGCCTACAACCTGTATCTCGCCTATCATGAAGGCTGGGGAGGCTGGCGGCGCCGGAGCCATGTGTCCAAGCCCTGGCTGTTGAGCATCGCCCGCAAGGTGGCGGCGACGGCCCAAAATTACGAACGGCAACTGTACCGCTGCCGGCCCGAACTGGAGGCGGCAGCGGAGTGACACATTCGATTTTTTTTAAGATGAACCTATCCCACCGGACCTTGGTCCGCGAGGCGTACCAGACGGTGCGCCGCGGCCTTGCCCTCGTTCTGCGCTGGGTCCTCGCGCTGCTTGGCGAAATTCGCGCAGGCGGGCTGGACTACCGCGCCATGAGCCTGGTGTACACCAGCCTGCTGGCCCTCATTCCACTGCTCGCCGTGGCATTTTCCGTACTGAAGGCCTTCGGTGCGCATACCGAGCTGGAGCCGCTGCTGTCGGAACTGCTCGAACCCCTGGGTGTCAACGCCGACCAGGTGAAGGATGCCATCATCGACTCGGTCAAGCGGCTGAAGGTGGGGGTGCTCGGCTTTCTGGGTTTCCTGTTCCTCTTCTACGTCAGCATCACCATGCTGGACAAGATCGAGGAGTCCTTCAACCATGTCTGGCGCACGCGCACTTCCCGCAACCTCTGGCGCCGGCTCGGCGACTACCTGAGCTTCACCCTGGTCGGCCCGCTGCTGCTGTTTTCAGCCTTCGGCAGCATGACGGGACTCTTGGGCCGCCACAGCGGACGCGGCGCGGCCGGATGGGCCTGGAGCCTGGCGGATCATGTGCTGCCGTATGCGGCGATCATCCTGGCCTTTACCCTGTTCTACCGGGTCATCCCCAGTGCACGAGTCAAGCTGCGCTCCGCGCTGTTCGGCGGCGTCGTCGCCGGGGCGATGTGGGAAGTGGCCGGCTGGGTGTTCGGAGAGTTCGTCGCCGGTTCGTCGCAATATCATGCGGTCTATTCCAGCTTTGCCATCCTGGTGCTGTTCATGGTGTGGCTGTATGTGAGCTGGCTCATCGTGCTGCTGGGTGCGCAAAGCAGTTTTTTCTTTCAGAATCCCCAATGCCTCGGCCAGTCGGCCGGAAGGGCGCGGGCGGACAATCGCCTGTGGGAACGTGGTGGCCTGGCGATCCTGTACCTGATCGTCCAGCGCTTCCTGGCCGGACAAAAGCCCCCGAGCCTCGCCGATCTGGCCGAATCGCTCCATTTGCCCGAAGTCCTGACGGGGGAACTGCTGGCGCTGCTGCAGCAGGCCGGCTTCATCGTCGCCATCGACCACGGCCGTCCGGGCTTTCTGCCCGCCCGTGATCCGGGCGCTATAGCCGTGCTCGAGGTGCTCGAAGCCCTGCGCGGAGGCGAGGGCACCTTGCCGCTTCCGGCGCCGGTGGCGCTCGGAATGGCTGCCGCCGAAACCTCACTGTCCGCCCAGCTGGCCGGGACGAGCCTGCGCGACTGGGTGGCCTCGGCCCAATCCTGAGTTCGATCGATTCATCATGCCAACGACCCGTGATTTTTTCGCCACGGCCCCCAAGGGCCTGGAGCCTCTGCTTGCCCGTGAACTGGACGGCCTTGGAGCCGAGTCCGTCAAGGAAACCCGCGCCGGGGTCGAATTCCGCGGCACGCTCGAGACGGCCTACCGCGCCTGCCTGTGGTCGCGGCTGGCCAACCGGATACTGATGCCGCTGGACCGCTTCGCCGCCGCGACGCCGGAGGCGCTGTACGACGGCGTGCAGCGCACCGATTGGGCCCGGCATTTCGAGCCCGAGGCGACCATCGCCATCGATTTTTCCTCCCGCCGCTCGGCCATCACCCATACCTTGTTCGGCGCCCAGAAGGTCAAGGATGCGATCGCCGACCAGTTCCTCGACCGCCTCGGCCGGCGGCCCTCGGTGCAGCTCGAACAGCCGGACATCCGCATCAACCTGCATCTGGACGCCGACCAGGCCGTGCTCAGTCTCGACCTCTCGGGCGACAGCCTGCACCGGCGCGGCTACCGCACCGAGGCGGGGCCGGCGCCGCTCAAGGAGAACCTGGCGGCGGCGGTGCTGCTCCGCGCGGGTTGGCCGGAGGTCGCCGCCCAGGGTGGCAGCCTGATCGATCCCATGTGCGGTTCCGCCACCTTGCTGATCGAGGGCGCAATGCTCGCCGCGGATCTCGCGCCCGGCCTGCTGCGAGGCCACTACGGCTTCCTGGCATGGAAAGGGCATGACATCGACCTGTGGCAGAAGTTGCTGGACGAGGCCCGGGAGCGGGGCGTTGCCGGGCTGGCGCGCCTCCCGCCCATCCTCGGCTACGACCTGGACCGCCGCGCCATCCATCTGGCCCTCAACAACATCGACAGGGCGGGGCTGCGCGGCAAGATCCACGTCGAACGCAGGGCCGCTGCCGATGCGCGCCCGAAGGGGACGAAGGGGCTCGTCGTGGTCAATCCGCCCTACGGCGAGCGGCTGGGCGATCTCGAGAGCCTGAGTCCGGTCTACCGCGCATTCGGCGAGACGCTGCAGCAGCACTTCCAGGGCTGGAAAGCCGCCCTGCTGACGGGGAATGTCGAGCTGGCCTTCCAGATCGGAGTACGGGCAAGCCGTTACTACACGCTCTACAACGGCGCACTGGAGTGCCGATTGTTCCTGTTCGAGATCGAGCCCGAACGATTCTTCACCCCGCGCTCCGGCGCCCCGGAGACCGAAGGCCAGAAGAAGCTGAGGCAGATCATGGGAAAAGCCGGGCGCGGCGCATTTCCGGCGGAACAGGCCGAGATGTTCGCCAACCGGTTGCGCAAGAATTTGCGCAGCCTGGGGAGCTGGGCGCGCAAGAGCGGGGTGAGTTGCTACCGGCTGTACGACGCCGATCTGCCCGAATTCGCCGTCGCGGTGGACCTCTATCAGGGCGAGAAGCTCTGGGTCCATGTGCAGGAATACGAGGCCCCTTCCAGCGTCGACCCGGCCAAGGCGGAGGCCCGGCTGGCCGGGGCCATGGCCATGATCCCGGAGGTACTGCAGGTGCCGCGCGAGCAGATCTACCTCAAGGTGCGCAGACGCCAGAAGGGCGAGGCGCAGTACGGCAAGCAGGACCAGACTGCGCATTTCCACGTGGTGGAGGAGGGCGGCTGGCGATTCTGGGTCAACTTCGAGGACTACCTGGACACCGGATTGTTCCTGGACCACCGCATCACGCGGGGCCTGATCCAGCAGGCCGCCCGCGGCCGCCATGTCCTCAACCTGTTCGCCTATACGGGCACGGCGACGGTGTATGCGGCCGGCGGCGGCGCGGCCTCGACCACCACGGTGGACATGTCGCACACCTATCTCGACTGGGCCGGCCGCAACCTGGCGCTGAACGGACTCGCCGAACGCGACAACCTGCGCATCCAAGCCGACTGCCTGGAATGGCTGGATGCAGCCACGAGCCGCGCCCGTCGCTATGGACTGATCTTCCTCGACCCGCCGACCTTCTCCAATTCCAAGCGCATGGCCGGCAGTTTCGACATCCAGCGAGACCAGGGCCCGCTGCTGAAAAAAGCCGTGTCTCTGCTCGAACCCGGTGGCCTCCTGATCTTTTCCACCAACTACCGCAAATTCAAACTGGATGAAACGGTGCTGGCAGGCTGTGCGGTCGAGGACATCAGCCGCCTCACCTTGCCGAAGGACTTCGAGCGCAACCCTAAAATCCATGTGTGCTGGCGCATCCTCGCGCCGACTGGCCAGCGTTGAAAGATGAGGAGCGAGCGGAAAAGATGAAACGGGTTCATGTCCATGTCGCGGGCCGGGTGCAGGGGGTCTGGTACCGGGCGTCGGCGGCCAGGAAGGCGTCGGAACTGGGCCTGACCGGCTGGGTGCGCAACCTGCCGGACGGGCGGGTGGAGCTGGTCGCCGAGGGGGATGTGGCGACGGTCGAAGCGCTGCTGGCCTGGTGCCGGCGTGGCCCGCCTCTGGCCCGGGTGGCGCGGCTCGATGTCCGGGAAATGGCGGCCACCGGAGAGTTCGCCGAGTTCGCGGTATTGCGCGACGATTGACGGTCTCAGGCCGGGGACGCCAAATCGTGCAGCAGGTTGACGAACGGCTCCGGCCGCGCGCCGAGATCGCCCGACAGGGGATTGTTCATGGATAACACCAGGATCAGGACCAAGGACAGCATGCTGGTCACGATGCCGGTCAGCATGAGCTGGACCCTTTGGTTTTCCGCGCCGAAGAACCAGAGGAAGGCGATGGTGAAAGCGGCGCCCACCCACAGCACGAATCTGAGCAGTTCGCTCAGATCGTCGTTCGCGGCGGAAATGCGCTCGTAGCGGGCTTCGGCCAGGTTTTCCAGCATGGATACGGTCGTATCGTAGAGCGCTTGGCCGCGCGGCTCGGTCGGGTCGATCGCCTTGCTGACCCGCCATAGCTGTTCCAGCGGCGCCCGTTTGATCCGCGCGCCCTGATGTTCGGCCAGCAAAGGCCATTCCTGCTCGATGACGGCGTTCGCGTAGCCGATCGCAGCGGTGTGCACGGCATGTCCGACTTTGTCGTTGTAGGCTTCCGCCACATTGACGAGGTCCATGAGGATGGCGGCTTCGTGCACGGTGGCGGAGGAAAGGTCGGCCAGCCGCTCCTCGCCCTGGCCGACCAGGATGCCCAGGATCAGGCTGAACAGAACGCCGAAATTGGTGTAGACCGCCGCCGCCACGTCGTTGTGGTTGCGCAGCTTGCGCTGGTCGACCCTGCGCTGGATCAGGCCGTGGATGCCCATGCTCGCCAGCCCGGCTAGAGCAGTGATCAGAATGATGCTGAGGATGGTCATGTCGGGTGATCCGGTCGATGTGTGCGGCGGACTTGGGCAAAGCCGCGCAATCATGCCATCAAGCGGACTCGGGAGATAGAGGCGAGCGAGGGATGGCCCGGCGTGGAGGCGTCCATGCCTCCGGGCAGGTGTAGGCAGCCCCGTCGGGGCGGGGCTGGGGAGACTGCGCTCGTTATGCGCTCAGGCAGGGTCCGTAGAGTTTGTCGACTTTGGGAATGTGGTTGACGAGCCAATCCCGGACGAAGCGCGTGGTGTCCTGGTTCACCTCGGCCTGGCCGGCATGGAACTTTTTCTGCAGATCGGCGCAGACACCGACGAGCTTGTCGTGCTCGGCCTTGTGCGCGGTGAAGTCGGCGTAGCCCTTCTTCTGCATCTCGGTTTCTTCCGCTTGGAAATGCATGACGACGTAATCGATCAGCGCGTCCAGTTGCTTGCCGATTTCGGCGCGATTGCCGGCGGCGGCGGTGTCATGCAGCTTGTTGACCATGTCGAAAATGGTCTTGTGCTGGTCGTCGGCAAAGCCCACGTTGGTGCCGTATTCTGCAGCGGTCCAGGTCATTAATGCCATGGATTCGTTCCTCCTCGTTTTAGTGTGTATGGTTCTGGACGCGGGCCTCGTGCGCCAGATGGGGGCGCCAGACCCAGAGGTTGACTATACGGATTCTGGCCATGGACAATTTGATCTGCATCAAAACTTTAACGATTCGGTCGCAAGGGGGCTCCGGCGCCGTGGGGTTTGCGGCGCCCGATCCCTGCTATGATCGCGGCGGAAAGCGGCGGCGGATGGAGCCGCCCATTGAGAATGGCGGGTGGCCGATGTTCGTACCGTTCTGGTGCCGTGTGGTTGTTGCTTTGAGTCTGGCCGGGCTGTCCTGGGGCGAGGCGGCGGCCGAGCCTTCCGGTTCGTCGGCGTGCGAACCCACGGTGCCCGGCGCCTCGATCCGGATTTTGCCGCGCGTTCCCCTGCCGGGGGAGCCGCTGAAGATGCTGGCTGTCTCCGCCGATGCGCCGATCCGGAGCCTCTCCGTGCGCGCGCCGGACGGAAACGAGTTGCCGCTGGAGGCCGAGAGCCGAGGCGGGCCGCCCTGGAGCTTGGCGGCGGAGATCGACCGGGCTGCGCGCGGAAACTATCGGGTGGAGGCGCGAGGGGCGGATGGAGCGCTCGCGTGCTTGGATTTGAGCGTGGGGAGTGGCGCGGCGGCCGGCGGGGCGGGGCGTTGGGACCGGGCCACCGAGGCCTTCTTTTCCGCCTGGATCGAAACGCTGTTCGACTATCCGCTCGATGAAAGCGTCAACCTCCCTTCGCTCAAGCCGGTGCTGACGGACCCCTCCCGCAATTTTCTGTACGACTATTTCGGCGCGGGCGAGGACCGCCATATCCCATCGGACCCCGATTGCGCGGACCTGCCGTATTACCTCCGCGCCTATTTCGCCTGGAAGGTCGGCTTACCCATGGCTTACCGCAGCTGCAGCCGCGGTTCGGCCAGCCAGCCGCCGCGCTGCGGGGCGGCGATCATCGCCGATGTGTTCGCGCGGGGACCGGTGGCGCCGGGCGTTTTCACAGGGGTGATCCGGAAGGTGATGGATACGGTGCACTCCGGCAGCGCCCGCACCGGCCTCCACGACAGCGCCACGGATTTCTACCCGGTGCCGCTCAAGCGGGAATACCTGTGGCCGGGTACGGTTTACGCCGACCCCTACGGCCATGTGCTCGTCATCGCCAAATGGGTCCCTCAATCTGCGAACCGGAACGGCATGCTGCTCGCCGTGGATGCTCAGCCCGACAACTCCATCAGCCGCAAGCGGTTCTGGGAGGGGACGTTTCTCTTCGCCGACGACGTGAGGGGCGCGGGTCCGGGCTTCAAGGCTTTCCGGCCGCTCGTGTCCGCCAGTGCGCCGGTTCGGATTCCCGGCAACGCGGCGTTGACGGCCTCGGCCCTGACCGCGCCGTTTTCGGACGAGCAGGGCGAGCTGTCGCCCGAGGACTTCTATGCCGACATGGGGCGGCTGATCAATCCCCAGGGGCTGGACCCGCTGCAGGCTTACGAGGCCATGTTCGAGGCCTTGATGGAACAGTTGGAGACGCGGGTGGCTTCGGTCGACAACGGTGAGGCCTATTTCCGGAAGCATGCGCGCGCCGTGATCGCCATGCCGTCCGGCAGCGCGGTCTTCGAGACCATCGGCCCCTGGGAGGACTATTCGACGCCTTCGCGGGACATGCGCTTGATCATCGCCCTCAACGTGATGTCGCAGCTCCCGGAACAAGTGGTGCGGCATCCGGAACTGTTCGTCCTGCACGGCCAGTCCCCGTCCGAGGTCAAGGCGCGGCTGGAGCGGCTGGATTCCGAACGCCTCCGCGACGCGCACATCGTCTACCACCGCAGCGACGGTAGCCCTTGGCAGCTTTCGCTTGCCGAGGTATTCGCCCGCCGGAAAGCCTTGGAAGTTGCGTATAATCCGAACGATTGCGCGGAGGTACGCTGGGGCGCCGAGCGCGGAACCGAAGAGTATTCCACCTGCACCCGGCATGCGCCGGCGGATCAGGTGGCGCGCATGGAGCAATACCGGCCCTGGTTCCGCGAGGCCAGGCGCCCGCCGCGCTGATGGGGCTTCTTTCGGCAGGCGGTCGCGGGAAAACAGGTCTGTCGGGAAACAAAGCTGGAAAGTCGGGAGGCATCGCTTGAATCAGGGAACCAGTCTGGGGGGCGCCATACGGCGGAGTGTGCGCCTTTGCGCTTTGGCCATTGGCGTCGCCGCCGCCGGTTGCGGCGGTGCGAAGAAGGTGCCAACTCAGCCGGTTCAGCCCGCCGGGCCGGTATCCTCGGCCGAAAAGCCCGCAGCGAAGGAACCGACGCTGACGGCGATCAAGCGCCGGATACTGTCGCTGGCGAACGCCGAATGGGAGTTTTTCGGCTCCCAGCGCGTCATCTACGACGGAGGCCAGGAGAGCATTCCGCATGTCGGCTATTGGGAGGACGAGGATGAGTCCCACATCCAGCGCGTCAGCTACTACTGGCAGGCCGTAAACAAGCCGGGCCTGTCCGGTCTCAACTGTTCGCAACCGTGGTCCGCGGCCTTCGTGAGCTGGGTGATGGAAATGGCTGGCGTGCCGGAAAGCCAGTTTCCTCCCGCCAGCGCCCACTGGGTTTATCTGAGCCAGATCATCCGCAAGTCCGACGGCAGGTATTCGGCCTTCGTGCCCCACTCGATCAAGGAGTACAGCCCCCGCCCCGGCGACCTGATCTGCGCCAGCCGCGAGCGCTACGGTCTGCCGAGCGTCACGCGGCCGCTGGAAACCTACATGCTGGAAGACACCAAGCTGCATTGCGACATCGTGGTCGAACGCAACGACGGTAGCGTGGATGCGATCGGCGGCAACGTGCGCAACTCGGTTTCGCGCAGCACCGTTGCCCTGAACAAGGACGGTCTGCTGCAGCCCACGCGGCAGCGTCCGTGGTTTCTGGTCCTGGAAAACCGGTTATGACCCGTCCGGCATCGCGCCGGAGGGCCTTCCCTCGTTTGAATCACAAGGAATAAAGCCATGCAGTCGCCGGATTCGGGCGTACCCGAGTTGAAGCGCGCCCTGGGCTGGGCCAGCGCGGGCGCCATCGTGGCGGGTTCCGTGATCGGCACCGCCATCTTCCTGGTGCCTTCGACCATTGCCCGCGAACTCGACTCGGTGGGCTGGTCGTTTTTCGTCTGGGTGTTCGGCGGCCTGCTGTCGCTGGCCGGCGCGCTCAGCTATGCGGAATTGGGCGCGGCCTTCCCCGAGGCCGGAGGCGAATACGCCTTCCTTCGCCGGGCCTATGGGCCGCTCTGGGGTTTCCTGTTCGGATGGCAGCAGGTCGTGATCGGAAAGACCGGCTCCATCGCCACGATCGCGACCGGCTTCGCCCTATTCCTCGGCTTTTTCGTCGGCGGTTTGCAGGAGGAATGGCTGCGGTTGCCGCGGGGCGAGGGCGGTTGGGGAATCACGGGGCTGCAGATCGTCGCGATGACTGCCGTCGCGCTGTTCTCCGCAATCAACTGTTTCGGCGTCGGCACGGGCGGTGCGGTGCAGAGCTTCCTGACCGTCCTGAAAGTGGCGGCCATCGTCGCCTTGGCCGCGCTGGTGTTCGGTGTTGGAAAGGGCTCGTGGGAGCATTTTCGGCCCGTGCCGGCAAGTCCCTCCGGCGCCGCATGGGGCCTGGGCGGCTTCGCCGCCGCGCTGGCCGCGGTGCTGTGGGCCTACGACGGCTGGAACAACCTGACCCTGGTGGGCTCGGAAATCCGCGATCCGGAACACACCATCCCCAAGGTGTTCCTGTTGGGACTGGTGGGCGTGATGGGTGTCTACCTGCTGGCCAATCTGGCCTATTTCTATGCCTTGCCGCTGGCTGCGGTGAAGGATTCCCAGCGGGTAGCGCAGGACGTGGCGCAGATCGTCTTCGGCGATCGGGGGAGCGCCGCGATCACCGCCGCGGCCGTGGTGTCGACCCTGGCGGCCCTCAACGGCTCCATTCTGTCGGGCGCCCGGGTTTCCTACGCCATGGCGCGGGACGGACTTTTCTTCAGCCCGCTGGCCAGACTCAATCCGACCCATCGCACGCCCGTCAATGCACTGGTGATCCAGGCGCTGTTCGCCTGTTTCCTGATCCTCCTTTTCGGCCAGGACCGCGCCGGCTTCGACCGGCTGTTCAACTATGCGATCTTCGGCTTGTGGGCGTTCTACGGCATCACCGCGCTCGCCGTCATCGTGCTGCGGCGCAAGTCGCCCGACGTTCCCCGACCCTATCACACCGCGGGTTATCCCTGGGTGCCGATGGTGTTCACCGGCGTCGCCGGTTTGTTCTGCATCAGCATGATTTTCCACAACCCCGGCGAAACCGGCATCGGCCTGGCCTTCCTGCTGCTGGGCATTCCTTTCTACCTCTACTGGCGCGCGAAAGGCCAAGACGAAGAATGAGCGAAACCGTATACGCCTACACCGACGGCGCCTGCCGCGGCAATCCCGGCCCCGGCGGCTGGGGCGTGCTGCTTCGCTACGGCGACAAAACCCGCGAACTGTACGGAGGCGAGCCCCAGACCACCAACAACCGGATGGAGCTCATGGCCGCCATCCAGGCACTGGAAACGCTCAGCCGGCCCTGCGCGGTGAAGATCATCACCGACTCGCAATACGTGAAGAAGGGCATCACCGAATGGGTCGCCCAGTGGGAGAAGCGCGGTTGGAAGACCGCCGCGCGCACCCCGGTCAAGAACGTCGATTTATGGCGGCGGCTGATCCAGGCGGAGCAGCGCCACCAAGTGAGCTGGGGCTGGATCAAGGGACATGCCGGGCATCCGGAAAACGAAGCCGCGGACCGCCTCGCCAACCGCGGCATCGACGAACTGCTGCAATCGAACACGAACCCCGCTTGAGAGGCAGACCATGCGCCAAATCGTACTGGACACCGAAACCACCGGCCTCGATCCCAAGGCCGGTCACCGCATCATCGAAATCGGCTGCGTGGAGCTGCTCAACCGGCGGATCACCCAGAATCGATTTCACGTCTACATCAACCCCGAACGGGACATCGACGCCGGGGCGATCGAAGTGCACGGCCTGACCAACGAATTCCTGGCCGGCAAGCCCGTATTCAAGAGCATCGCTGACGATTTCCTGAACTTCGTCGGCGGCGCCGAACTCATCATCCACAATGCCGCCTTCGACGTCGGCTTCCTCGACCACGAGCTTTCGCTCCTGGGCGACAACCGGGGCCGGATCGCCGACTACTGCGGCATCTGCGACACCCTGGCGATGGCGCGCAAGAACCATCCCGGCCAGCGCAACAGCCTCGACGCCTTGTGCAAGCGCTACAACGTCGACAACAGTCGCCGGGAACTGCATGGCGCCTTGTTGGACGCCGAAATCCTCGCCGACGTCTATCTGGCGATGACGGGCGGCCAGATCGCCATGCTGCTGGAGGCCGACGGCGAAGCCGGCGGAGTTCAGCTCGAACGGGAGCAGGCTGCGCCGAGATCGGTCAATACCAGCCGTCCGCCGCTGCGGGTCATCCGCAGCACGCCCGAAGAGGCCGAAGCCCATGCCGCCCGCCTGGAAGCCATCGCCAAGGCGAGCTCCGGCAACTGCCTGTGGTCCCGCTAGCGTGAGGCCCCTGCATCGGGTATCCTACGCCGCCTGATCGGAGTGGCGGCTCAGGCCCGCGGATTCCGATTCTCGTCTCTCAGGAAGCGTGGCCGAGTGGTTGAAGGCACCGGTCTTGAAAACCGGCAACGGGAAACCGTTCGTGAGTTCGAATCTCACCGCTTCCGCCAATTGAACTCCCTACGAATTCCAGCAAACCCGTGAGCAACAAGGCTTGGCGGGTTTTTTGTCGTCCAGGATCGGGCGCCGGTAGACAGACGCCTGACGAGCGACAAATAGGGCGTCCAACGCTCCGCGCGAAAAGCTGGGCAAGGACTGGAAGCAGTGTGAGGCGGGGCGTTGGGAAAACTGATCCGGGATCGCTCAATGTTCCCGTCGTCGTCGGCCACGATGATGCTGCATGATGAGGCGTGGGGGAGTGCCCGAGGTGAGCAGGCCGCGGGTGCCGATCCTTCGCTAGAATTCGGACACCCAGCTCTCCCTTTCCAATTGCCTTTGCCAGATCCGGCTGGGAGGTTGAATCAGCAGGTTCCAGGTCCGCTGGTTGTTCCGATAGGGCGCCGGGGGGGACCGATTTGAAGACCGCCGGCGTCAGCAAGGCCAGCAGAATCCATCGGGATCGCGGACCGATTGGTAACGGATGGTTGTGATGCCGGCATGTCGCGCCTGCTCGGCAAGGGCCTGGGTCGCCGAATCGTCGGATGGGTGCGTCCAGGCAGCCCGGTCGGACGACAGCGGCGGGCGGGACAGGTCGATGGCCTTGTCGGCCGCGGCGGCGAATTCGAACAGGGTCAGCTCGACGGTGGCGGAGCGGCCCGAGAGTCCTTCGCTGTCCAGACGGAGCTTGTGGCTGAACTGGGAATCGATCGGCGTATCTCGCAATGGGTGTTGTCAACCGACTGCCGTTGCTCCCATCCGCCCCTCGTCCACGAACTTTTCCGTGGCATCGTCCAGGGCGCGGCTCTGGCGGCCCCGGCTTCGGTGAACGTAGAGCGTTTTTGCCTCGATTTTGCGTTCCGTCGGTGAAGGCGGCAGAGCCATCTGGTACTTGACCGGCTGGCTGTGGTCCGACAGTTGCAATGCCGGGTTGAACACGCTGTTGAACTTCCACAGGCTCCGGAGGAAATTGGTCTGCCCGCGCAGCAAATGGCCGCCGAGGATTTTCAGGGTGTCGCGTGCCGCGGCCCAGCCCATGTGCTTCTTGTAGAGCACTTGCTGGGTTTTCACCAGTTCGCCGTAGAACTCGCGCAGGGGAAGCCTAGTGGGGAGGACGGCGTGCTGGATGTCGAACAGGCGGTAATCACGGGTGGTGAGCTGGCGCGATTCGGTGTGCCAGCTTTCCGTGCCGGGGTAGGGCGTGTTGACGCTGATGTTGACGATCTCCGGGATTTCCATGCACCACTGGCGGATCACCTCGAAGCGCTCTTTGTCCCAGTCGGGGTCGGCGATGAGGTTGATGGCCACCGTGATCCCCAGGGAGCGGGCGAATTCCAGTGCCTCGAAGTTCTTGCCGAGGCTGACGCGCTTCCGGAATTTCTGCAGACCTTCGGCATCGATGGACTCGACGCCCAGGAACATGTATTCCATGCCCAGCGTCTTCCAAAGCTTGAACACTTCCTTGTTGCGCAGCAGCACGTCGCCGCGGGTCTCCAGGTAGTACTGCTTTTTGATGCCTTCGCGGGCGATGGCTTCACCGATCGCCATGCCGTGGTGGGCCTGGATGAAGGCGACGTCGTCGACGATGAAGACGCCGGGTTCCTTGATGCGGCGGAGATCTTCCATGATGCGCTCGGTGCTCATCACGCGGTAGCTACGCCCGTAGAAGGTCCAGGCGCTGCAGAAGCTGCAGTCCCAGGGGCAGCCGCGACTGAACTCGATGGAGGCGCAAGGGTCCAGGGTGCCGAGGAAATAGTTGCGGCGGTGCTTCAGCAGGTCGCGGGCCGGGAGGTGCTCGTCCAGGCTTTCGGTGAAGGCGGGCGGCGGGCCTTCGCCCTGCAGGCTGACCACGCCCGGAACCTCGTCGATATTGCCGCCGCGGGCGACGGCCTCCAACAGCTTGGGCGCGCCTGCTTCGCCCTCGCCCCGTAGCACGCAGTCGAGCAGGCCCTCGCCGTGTTCCAGCAAGTCCTTGGCAATGAAGGAGGCGCTGTGGCCGCCGACGAAGGTGAAACACTTCGGCAACCGGGTCTTGGCAGCCTTGGCCAAGTCGACGATTTCCGGAACGTTGGCGAGGTAGTTGAGGGAAAAACAGACGACGTCCGGGTTCCAGGCGTCCAGTTCGCGCAGGAAATCGGCATGGGACTCCACCTGCAGGTCCATCAGCCGGATGTCGTGTCCGGCGCGCCTCAAGGAGGCCGCCACCAGTTCCAGGCCCAGGGGTTCCAGGCGCAGGAAAACCTTGGTGTACATGAGAGGGCTGGGGTGGACGCAGAAGACCTTCATGGGATTCGGCTCCTTCCTTTTCTGGGACTCATCGAACCGGACGCCGCCTGACGGGGAACATCACGGCGGGTAGCCGAATCGTCTCACATGACTCGGATTCTGGCTACCTGAGCGGTAAGCCGGCAAGCCCTGAGAAGCCCTTTGCGATCGGTATGGACGGCTTATCGTGCGGCTTGGCTGTCGTCGAGCGACTCCGGAAGCTCCCTATGCCGGACCAGTAGATGGTAGCGGTCGCTGTCCAGCCGGCTGGCCAGCGCTTCGACCAGATACACGGAGCGGTGCTGGCCGCCGGTGCAGCCGATCGCGACGTTGAGATAGCTGCGGTTCTCCGCCAGGAAGCAGGGTATCCAGCGTTCCAGAAATGCCGTGAGGTGGTCCAGGTAGTCGTGAACGTCGGCGCTTTCCGACAGAAATGCGACGACTTCCGGATCTTTGCCGGTCTTGGGCCGCAGGCTGGCCGTCCAGTGCGGATTGGGCAGGCAGCGGGCGTCGAAGACGAAATCGGTATCCATCGGAACGCCGTGTTTGAAGCCGAAGGACTGGAGACAGAGCGACATGAGGCGGCCGCTCGGGATGCCTACGCGCTGGCGGACCAGTTCGCGCAGTTGGTGGATGGTGGTATACGTGGTGTCGATATTGAGGTCGGCCCGGCTCAGCACCGGTTCCAGCACGCGTCGTTCCAGCTCGATGGCCTCGGCCAGCGGAACCGAGGCGTCGGTGAGCGGATGCTTGCGGCGGGTTTCGCTGAAGCGCTTCAGCAGGGTTTCCGGCTCGGCCTGGAGAAACAGGATTCTGCAATCGACGCCCAGCCGCCGGGCCGTGTCCACGATGTCCGGGAAGCCGGTCAGATGTGCACTCTGGTTTCGGGCGTCGATCCCGATGGCGATTTTTTCGAACGCGCTCGACTGGGAGGCGATGGCCTGCTGGAGGAAAGGCTCGATCAGAGGCGCGGGCAGATTGTCGATGCAGTAATAGCCGCAGTCCTCCAGCGTGTCCAGGGCGATGCTTTTGCCCGAGCCCGAGAAACCGCTGACGATGATGAGCTGCATCTTGAGACTACCCGGTGTTGTTGCCGTGGTCATGCCATCGCAGACGGTATCACCCGGCGGTGACGGTCCGGTTACGGGCGGCCGTGATCGTTGAGTTTTTCCTTGTGTTTGATGATCTGCCGGTCCAGCTTGTCGACCAGGCCGTCGATGGCGGCGTACAGGTCTTCCTGGACGTCCTCGGCGAACAGGTTCGCACCCGTCACCTGTACCGTGGCCTCGGCCTTTTGCAGCAGTTTTTCGACCGACAGGATGACGTGGACGTCGAACAGCTGGTCGAAATGGCGTTGCAGTTTCTGGAACTTTTCGGTCGTGTAATTTTTCAGGGCGTCGGTGACGTCGATGTGATGTCCGCTGATGTTGAGCTGCATGAGGTTCTCCAGGGGGTAACGGCGTAAGGTTTAGAACAACTGTTTTCTTTCGTTGGAAGGCGGAATGCCCATCGCTTCGCGGTATTTGGCGATGGTTCGCCGCGCGACGTTGATGCCCTTGTCTTTCAGCATGCCGGCGATGGCATGGTCGCTCAGCGGCTTGGTGGCCTCTTCCTTGCTCACGATTTCCCTAAGGAACGCCTTGATCGCGGTGGCCGAGCATTCTCCGCCGGAATCCGTGGAAACGTGGCTC
The DNA here is from genome assembly GCF_012769535.1 of Methylococcus geothermalis. Lineage (NCBI taxonomy): Bacteria > Pseudomonadati > Pseudomonadota > Gammaproteobacteria > Methylococcales > Methylococcaceae > Methylococcus > Methylococcus geothermalis. The sequence continues at coordinate 3,072,767 of NZ_CP046565.1, read as the reverse complement.
GAAAAGAAATACTTGAATTCGTAGATGCCGTTGGGCGTATGCATGTACTTCTGGGTGGTGACCCGTGAGATCGTGGACTCGTGCATGGAGACTTCCTCGGCGATGTCGCGCAGCACCAGCGGTTTCATGGCGGTTTCGCCCACGTCGAGAAATTCGCGTTGGCGGTCCACGATGGCGCGCGCCACTTTGAGCAGGGTTTCGTTGCGGCTCTGCAGGCTCTTGATGAACCAGCGCGCTTCCTGCAGGTGATTCCGCATGGTGACGTTGTCCGGACTGCTGTCCGCCCGTCGGATCAGGCCGCTGTAATAGGGGTTGACGCGCAGCTTGGGGGCGATTTCGGGATTGAGCGCGACGGCCCATTCGGCGCCCTGCCGATAGACGAAAACGTCCGGAATGATGTACTGGTAGTCGTCGAGTTCGATCGAGCGACCCGGTTTCGGGTCCAGGGACCTGACGAGGCGGATCGTTTCCGCGAGGTCATCGTCGTCCAGTTCCAGGGCTTTCTTGAGCCGGACCAGGTCCTTCTTTGCGAGCAGGTCGACGTGATGGCAGACCAGTTCGATGGCTTGGGCTCGGTAGGGCGTGTTCTCAGGCATCTGCTGCAACTGGATGCGCAGGCAGTCGGCCGGATTTTCGGCCGCGATGCCGGGCGGATCGAAGTTTTGTATGCGATGCAGCACCGCTTGGACTTCGTCCTTTTCGAGATTTTCGAGCTGCGAACTTAGCCCTTGGTGTATGCCTTCCAGATTGGTGTCCAGATAGCCGTCGTCGTCGATTGCATCGATGATGGCGGTCGCAATGGCATGATCCCGCTCAGTGAAGGGCGTGAGTTCCATCTGCCAGCGCAGATACTCCTGGAGGCTTTGCCCCTTGCCGCGTTGCCCGAGGAAATCCTCGTTTTCCGGCTCCGCCGCGCCGCTCGGCGCATAGCTGTGCACCCCGTCGAAGACGTCCTCCCAGGAGGAGTCGACCGGCAGCTCGTCGGGGATCGTGGTTTGGGCGTCGAGGTCGGGAAGCTCGGCGTAGCTGGGTTCGGTGTGGGTGATAGGTATCTCGTCGGCGCCGGCGTCGCGGATATGCTGCTCTTCCTCATCGGTGACTTCCAGCATCATGTTGGAATCCAGCGCCTGCTGGATTTCTTGCTGCAGTTCGAGGGTGGACATCTGCAACAGCTTGATGGCCTGTTGCAGCTGGGGGGTCATGGCCAGTTGCTGCCCCAGCCGAAGTTGCAGTGATTGTTTCATGATCGGTCTAGCGTGCCGTCTTCCAATATGGTGCGATAATTGCTTGTATTTTAACGCGAAGCAGGCGCAACGATAAGGCCGTTTCGCTCAAAGCGAGAAATTGTCTCCCAAATAGACCTGACGGACCTCGCGATTGTTCACGATTTCGGTCGCGTTTCCTTCCGCGATGACTCGCCCCGCGGCGAGGATATAGGCGCGGTCGCAAATCCCCAAGGTTTCGCGCACGTTGTGTTCGGTGATCAGGATTCCGATTCCGCGGTTTTTCAGGTGTTCGATGATATTGCGGATGTCGATGATGCTGATCGGGTCGACGCCGGCGAAGGGTTCGTCCAGAAGCATGAAGCGAGGCTCGCAGGCCAGGGCGCGGGCAATCTCCACACGCCGCCGTTCACCGCCGGACAGGCCGACGGCCCGCTGGTCCCGCAAGTGGGAAATGCTGAACTCGTCGAGTAATTCTTCGATGATCAATTCCTGTTGCCCGCGCGTCAGGTCCGGGCGGAACTCCAGCACCGCCCGCAGATTGTCGGCAACCGTCAGCTTGCGAAAAATCGACGGCTCCTGAGGAAGGTATCCCAGGCCCAGTCTCGCCCTCGCATGCATCGGCATGTGGGTGATGGGACGCTGATCGATTGAGATGGTTCCATGGTCCGGGCGTATCAGTCCGACGATCATGTAGAAGCTGGTCGTCTTGCCGGCGCCATTGGGGCCGAGCAGGCCGACGATTTCTCCGGTATTGATCGACAGATTGACGTTGTCGACGACGGTGCGCCGGTGATAGCGCTTGCCGAGATTTTCCGCGCAAAGTGTGGTCATCGGCTTACTTCGGGCTCTTGGTTTCCGCCTTGGGCGCCAGCTTGACGTGCACGCGCGATTTGTTCGACTGCGGATCGCCCGCCTTCACGAAATTCTTGCGGCTGTCGTATTCGATCCGGTCGCTCTCGGTAGAATCGCCGCCTTGCCAGACCACAGCCTTGTCGTAAAGGATGAGAATGCCGGTTTCGGGGAAATATTCGGCGCGCTGGCCCGTGCCGTGAATGTCCTCTTTGCCGCCATCCGGCGTCTGCTTCAGGCGGACCGGATTTGCCGTGGCCACGACTTTTTCGGTTTTCCCACCTTTCTGGTAGACGATCATCTTGTCCGAGTCCACGATCAGGCTGCCCTGGGTCGAGCGCACGTGGCCGATGTAAATGGTTTGCCCGGTGGCCTCGTCGTAGGTGGCGGTGTCGGCCTCGATGTAGATCGGCTGCTTGGCGTCGCTGGACAGTCCGAACGTCAAGCCCGGCCAGAGGCAGAACAGGGCGAGGAAGCCTAGCGTTCTCGTTCTAGCGCACGTCATGTTTTCTGCGGACATTGGAAAGGATGGTGATTTTGAGTTGATCGCCGAAATGAACCTGGGCGCCGTCGCCTGACAGGAAGTCCGGATCGCTGAAGACTTCGACATGGTCGGCCGTCTCCGCATAGTCCCGGCTGGGATCGACCAGGGCGTTGCTCGTTATCACCCGGATCGCCCGGCCATTCCGGTCCGTGTCCCGCTGGATCAGTACCGCGCCTTCCAAGGCGATGGTCCCATCCGGGCGGATGGTGCCATGTTCGGAAGAAATGACCCAGGGAGGATTGTCCTCTTTCGAAAACATGGTGTACACCGGCATCGTCAGATCGGTGTGGTCATCGTCGATGTAGTGTGTGAGTACCGGTGCCACCAGCAAGTTCTTGGCCTTGCCGCCCTCGTCCAGAGCGGTCCGCCGGATGTCGAGGGAGAAGTAGTCGACAGTGCCGTGTTCGGCAGTCGCACCGGCATCTTCCGTGGGCTTGATCCGCTGCGCGTACCACGTGCTGCCCAGCGCCGCTACGGCGAGCATGGCGATCGCGACGATTTGCTGGCGCGTCAGGGTGATCAGAGGAACCTCGCTATCGCCGCATCGAGCGTACCTTGGGCGTGCATGATCAGATCGCAGACTTCACGGGCGGCGCCGGCGCCTCCGGCTCGGCTGGTCAGCCAATGCGCCTGTTCGGCGGCGCAGGGATGGGCGTCGGCTACCGCCACCGCGAGGCCTGCGCGTCTGAACAGGGGGACATCCGGCAGGTCGTCGCCGACATGGGCAATTTGAGCGTCGCACAGGCCGAGTTCGGTCTTGAGCCGGCCGAAGGCCTCGAGCTTGTCATCGAAGCCCTGAAAACAGTGCTTCACGCCAAGGCTTTCCATGCGGCGCTGCACGATCTCCGACTGGCGGCCGGAAATCACTGCGACCTTGACGCCGCTTTCGTGCAGCAGCTTGATGCCGAGGCCGTCCTGGGTATGGAAACCCTTGTATTCGCGGCCTTGGATGTCGAAGAACAAGGTGCCATCGGTCAGCACGCCATCGACGTCGAAGATCGCCAGGCGAATGGCCGCGGCCCGATTCAGGATGTCCTGGCTTGCCCCGAATGGGGGTTTCATGAGCAGCGCCGAGTAGGGCAGGGGTAGGCGCGCGATCCTCTCACAAGACCCCCGCGAGCAGGAGATCATGCATGTTGATCGCTCCGACCAGCCGTCCGTCCTCCACCACCGGGAGGGCGTTGATCCGCTTCTCTTCCATGATCCTGACGGCTTCGGCGGCGAGCAGGCGACTTTCGATGGTGACACAAGGCCGGGTCATGACGGCCGCGATGGGGGTGGCATGGATGTCCTGGGCTTTTTCCAGCAGGCGGCGCAGATCGCCGTCGGTGAAGACCCCCTGAACTTTGCCCGAGGCGTCGACGATCGCCGTCATGCCGAGTTTCTTCGCCGTCATTTCCAGCAGCGCATCCCGAACGCGGGCTTCCAGGCCGACGAAGGGCATGGCGTCGCCCGTATGCATGATGTCGCGGACAAAGGTCAGTAGGCGTCTGCCGAGGCTGCCGCCGGGATGGGAAAACGCAAAATCTTCCCGCGTGAATCCGCGCGCCTCGAGCAGCGCGACCGCCAAGGCATCTCCCATGGCCAAGGTGGCCGTGGTGCTCGAGGTCGGCGCCAGCCCCAGCGGACAGGCCTCCTCCCGGACGCCGGTGTTGAGGTGGATGTTGGACTGGCGGGAGAGCGTGGAAAGGCTGTTGCCGGTCATGGCGATGAGCGGAGTCCCGAGTCGTTTGATCAGTGGCAGTATGGTCAGAAGTTCTGCGGTTTCACCGGAATTGGACAGCGCCAGCACGACATCGTTGCGGGTGATCATGCCCAGGTCGCCATGACAGGCTTCGCCGGGATTGACGAAGAATGCCGGAGTGCCGGTGCTGGCGAGCGTCGACGCGATTTTTCTGCCTATGTGGCCGGATTTGCCCATGCCGGTCACGACGACGCGGCCGCGGCAGTCAAGAATCAGCCGGCAACCAGCGGCGAAGTTCGCGTCGATGCGGTCGGCCAGGGCGCTTATCGCTGCGGCCTCGGTCTTGATCACGTTGACGCCGAGCGCACAGAGCGTGCGATCGTCAAAGGTCGGATGCTGTGGGTTCCCCATCGTCGTGATATCTGCTGCGTGCATCAGGAATTATGCCATATCCTGCAGGGTGTGCCGTTTGCGGGCCGGGTCCGGGGGGTGCAATTCCGCCTCCCCGACGTCATAGACGTCATAAAGGATTTCCTCGGAAGTTGCTCTGAGCTGTGAGTCTTGTTTATCATGAGGCCGCAATATCCCAACGAAGCTCTTGCAGGAGGGTGACTGATGCAAGTGAACGGCAAGATAACGCAGGGCGTTCTATCGCTCGTGCTGGCGGCCAGCTGTCATTTTGTTCAAGCCAAACCGCTTCATGAGAAGCATGAAAAGAAAGACCGTAGCGTAGGCTTTGCGTCCTACTATAGCGATCGGTTTCATGGGCGACGGACCGCAAGTGGCGAACGCTACAACCGCGATGCGCTGACTGCGGTGCACAATTCCTTCCCTTTCGGTACCCTCCTGAGGGTAACGAATCTCAAAAACCAGCGCAGTGTGCTGGTTCGTGTCAATGATCGGTCATCGCGCCGTCATGGGCGGCTTCTCGATCTTTCAAAGCGTGCCGCGAGAGAATTGGGTT